>NZ_JARVKT010000003.1:0-346032 GCF_029809455.1 Micromonospora sp. DH14
CCCGCCCACCCTGATCGACCGGTCGGTTCTGGCGCGGCCCGTCCCGGCTCCCGCCGCGCCGGCCCGACGTCGACAGCGTCGGCCCGTCGCCGCGCTCGTCGCGGCCGTGCTGGCCGTGCTGATCGGCGTCGGCGCCCTGTTCGCGCAGAATCCGTTCGACAACCCCGGCGCACCCGACCCGGCCGAGATCGCCGAGGCGCCCTCGACCTCCGCGCCGGCCTACGCGCCCACGACGCAGTCGCCGACGCCGGCCGCACCGTCCACGCCACCCGTGCCCTCCGCCAGCACCGCGCCACCGACGGGCGGGCAGCAGATACCGGTCAGCTTCCGGGAGGTGACCAGCGAGTTCGCCGCCGTCCTCGCCACCGCCGTCGCCCGCGGCGACGTCGACCGGAAGACCGCCGAAGACCTGCGCGACGACCTGGCCGACCTCAACCGCCGTACCAGGGACCGCGCCAAGCGCGTCGACGACCTGCGCGACCGCATCGCCGAGTTGGTACGACGAGACCGCCTACCAGCGCAGACGGGCGCGAAGCTGGACGCTCTGCTCACCCAGGCCGGCGGCTCCTCCTTCGGCCGTACGGACGACTGATACCTCCGTCGATACCGCTGGCATGATGTCCCGATGCGGACACGTCTGATCTTCGTGCGACACGGCGAGTCGGTCCACCAGCTCGAAGGAATCGTCGGTGGGCCGCGTGGTTGTCGGGGCCTCACCGCCCTCGGCCACGAGCAGGCACACCACCTGGCCAACCGGCTCACCGGAGAGGTCGCCGCCGACGGGCCGGTGGCGGTCTACTCGTCGGTGCTGCGCAGGGCCGTCGAGACCGCGCAACCGATCGGTGCGGCGTTCGGCGTCCGGCCCGTGGCCGACTGTGGTCTCTGCACCTGGCACACACCCCCGTACGCCGACGGCCTGCCGACCGCCCTCTTCCGCACCGACCACGCGGTGGCGGGCGGCGGCGTGTTCCGTCCGTTCGAGGAGGGCAACGAGAGCTGGGCCGAACTGGTGGTCCGCGTCAGCCGCGCGATCATGGAGATCGCCCACCGGCACCGGGGCTCCACGGTGGTTCTGGTCGGCCACAGCGAGACCGTCGAGGGCGCTTTCCACGCGCTCGGCGCGCAGCCGGTCTTCCGGGCGTTCGACCTGGACGTGCCCCCGGCCTCGATCACCGAATGGACCACCGACCACGACCCCGGCGGTTGGCCGCCAGCCCGCTGGACGCTGCGGCGCTTCGCCGACACCGGCGGCTGGGCTAGAGCGTGATCCAGTACCGGCGTGCCGGGCCGAGTTCGGTGTCTCGAACGCCTTCCAGGACACCGCCGAGGCGCTCGATCGTCGCCGCCGACGCGACGTTGTCCGCCGCGCAGACCAGCAGCACCCGGCCCAGCCCGAGGGTCCGGGCCGTACCGAGCATCCGGCCCAGTGCCCACGTCGCCAGCCCACGCCGACGCGCGGACGGCCGGATGCCGTAGCCGATGTGGCCGGCGACCCGCAACAGGTGGTCGTCCGGCCGGTGGCGAAGCGCGATCCCGCCGAGCACCCGGTCGTCCTCGACGATCCACCGGTACGTGCACCGCACCCGACCAGCGTCCTGCGGATCTTCCGGATCGGACCGGTCGGCCAGCCGGGTCACCCAGGCCGCGAACCCGTCGGACGAGCGCACCTCGTCGGTCGACTGGAGACCGAAACCGTCCTCGTGGAGGCCAGGACCCCACTCGTCGTGCGCCTCCAACCAGGCGGCATGCAGGCGAACGGTGGGCGCGACCAACTCGGGCATTAGGCGGTGCTATTCGGCGGCCAGGATCTGCTCACGCAGGATCTCGGCGTGCCCGCAGTGCTGGGCAAGCTCGCGCAGCACGTGCAGGTAGACCCAGCGCAGCGGCAGCGGGCCTCGCCGGTTGCCGCGGAGCAGGTCGTCGAGGCCCAGGGTGGACGTGGCGCGGCGGGAGGCTTCGCACGCCTCTCGGTGTGCCCGCTGGATAGTGGCGATCGTGTCGCCGTCGTCGAGGATGAACGAGTCGTCCGGCGTCGGAGGGATGCCGATCTCGGCGCGGGACCGGCACGTGACGGCCTCGTCGAACCAGACCTTCTCCACGAACGCGGCGTGCTTCACCAGACCCAGCAGCGTGGTCCGCGACGGCACCAATGACCGGCGCGCCTGCTCTTCGGTCAGCCCGTCCAGGTAGCCGTTGAGCGCCGTACGATGCTCGTCGATGAACGCCTCGAACTGCGCCTGAGCCGACTGGCCGACGACATCATCGGCGAAGGTCGGAGGAAAGGAGGTCATTCCCGAAGCATTCCAAGGTCATCGCCGCCGCGCAAACACCATTGCTCATCCGAAGGAGATCAGAGCGCCGCGCTCGTCGAAGCGGGCCGTGCCCGCCCAGGCGATCTCCCAACGGTTACCCTCCGGGTCGGCGATGTAGCCGGACCGCCCACCCCACGACCGGTCGGTCGGCTCCGCCACCACCATGGCGCCCGCCGCGACGGCCGCGGCGAACGCCACGTCGACCTGCTCGCGGTTGTCGACGTTGCAGGCCAGGGTGACCCCCGACCAGCCACCGGCCGGCGCGGGTACGCCCGGCGCCGCCTCGGCGGCCAACTCCGGCAACGGGTAGAGCGCCAACAGCACGCCACCGAGCAGGAACGCCGACCAGCCGTCGTCACTGGCCGGCAGCTCGGGCCACCCCAACGACCGGTAGAAGGACCGCAGCGCGGCGACGTCGCGTGCTCCCAGCGTCACCACTGAGAGCCGAGGAGGAAATGTTTCCATGACCTGATCCTGCCGGCTGCCTACGACGTCGCGGTCAACCGATGCTGACGCCGACCGCCTCGCCCGGGTCGGCGCCCGCGCGGGCGTACACCTCCCCGTCCGGCGTCCAGACACCCGAGCGCCCCGCCGCCTCGGTGTAGCCACCACCGGTCGACCCGGCGAAACTCGCCACCGCCACCCAGGCCCGGTGCGTGGTGGCGACGCGGTGCGCCCGCCGGTCCACCACGGTGGCGTCGCGCGCCGACTCCAGGACGCCCGCCGCGTACACGTCGATCCCGAGCGCCGCGGTCCGCGCCGCGTGCGCGACCACGCCGGTGTCCTTGCAGATCGCCAACCCCACCCGCCAACCGTCCACATCGAGCACGGCCGGGGCACCGCCGGGCCGGAACCGGCGGGCTTCCGCGTCCCCCAGCCACATCTTCCGGTACACCACCGTCGCACCGCCGCCGGTCACCGCCAGCATCGCGATGTGCTCGCCCGCGACCGGCGCACCGACCAGGGCCAGCGCGTTCGTCTCGGCGCACGCCTCGACCAGTGGCGTCAACAGCGGGTCGTCGACCGACACGACCGGCGCGTCCAACTCGTACCCGGTCAGGGACAGCTCCGGAAAGATCACCAACCGGGCACCCGCCGCGCGGACCGCGGCGGCGTGCGCCCGCGCGTTCGCCGCGACATCCAGGGGTACGCACAGCGGCTGCACCACCGCGAGCCGTAACGGGGTGCGGCTTTCCACACCCCCACCGGTGTGGTCGCCCCGCACAGCCGGGCGGTCGGCCTCATGGTCGGTTCTCAGGATGACTTCGTAACGTGGGCGCATGATTCGAACGTCCCACGCCGTGTTCGCCACCGGAACCCCCGCCGCCGCAGCGGAACCACCGCAGGACGGGATCGTTGGCTACGTCACTGACCTGGTGGAACGACTCGGCGGGCCGGGTGCCGGCCTGGCGGTGGCGTTGGAGAACCTCTTCCCGCCGATCCCCAGTGAGGTGATCCTGCCGCTGGCCGGGTTCGTCGCCGCGCAGGGCCGGATGAGTCTCTTCGGTGCGATTTTCTGGACCACGCTGGGCTCGGTGCTGGGCGCGCTCGCGCTCTACCTGATCGGCGCGGCGCTGGGACGCGACCGCATGCGCGCCATCGTGGCCCGGCTTCCCCTGGTGAAGCTCAGCGACGTGGACCGGACCGAGGCGTGGTTCCTGCGGCACGGTGTGAAGGCCGTCTTCTTCGGCCGGATGATCCCGATCTTCCGGAGCCTGATCTCCATCCCGGCCGGCGTGGAGCGGATGCCGGTGAGCACATTCCTGCTCTACACCACGCTGGGCAGCCTGATCTGGAACACCACCTTCGTGCTCGCCGGCTACCTGCTCGGCGACAACTGGCACCTCGTCGAGGGTTACGTCGGCACGCTCCAGAAAGTGGTGATCGTGGTCTGCGTGGCGGCGGCGGCCTGGTTCGTCGGGTCCCGCGTGCTGCGCGCCCGCCGCGCCGCCCGCAACCCCGAGCCGACCGAACCCGAGCAGAGCGCACTGAACGGGGTGCCCGACCCGGGTGGTCGCGGCACCCTCTACCGCAGCGGATCGTGGGCCTCCGACGAGCGCTAGTCAGCGCAACTGGTGGGCTCTGCTCCTTGCCTTCGCTCTGCTGCCCTGATGCGCCACCCGGGCAGCACGCGGGCGCGGCAGGTGACGCGGACCGTGCGGAACCGGCTCGGCACGAAAGGCGGATGAGTTGGCGGCGCAACAGCGAACCGGCAGGTGGTGGCTTCGACTGCCGATCGGCGTCGCCGCCGGAACCGCGACGGCCGCCGTCGAGTTCGTCTTCCTCGTCGTCGCGGCCGTCGCGTTCACCGGGTCCGCGTTCGCGCCGGCCGCCGGCCGTCGGGTCACCGGCCTGACCAGCAGGTACGCGGGGTGGCTGGTGCGGATGGAACATCGCCGCCTCGTCGGGCTGCTCGCCACGGCGGATCTGCCCGCGCCGAACGCCGTGGCGACCCGTCGCCAGGTCGGCTACCTGGCCGCCCGACTGCTACCCGGCACACTCGGCCTGCTGGCGTACGCCGTGCTCGGCGTCGGCGTGGTGCTCGCCGCCATCGTGCTGAGGGCGGCGGTGCGCGCAGAGTTGACAGTCCTCGACGCCGTGTCCCAGATCGCCGTCGGGGCGGTGCTGCTACTGCTCAACGGTCAGGCCGTCGCCAGCATCGCCGCACTGGATGTCCGGCTGGCCCACCGACTGCTCGGCCCGGGAAGCCGAGCGGAGCTGACCCGGCGGGTCCACGAGCTGACCACCAGCCGGGCCGGGGTCATCGCCGCCGTCGACGCCGAACGGCAGCGCATCGAACGCGACCTGCACGACGGCCTCCAACAGCGGCTGGTCGCCCTCGGCATGCTGCTCGGCCGCGCCCGGCGTACCCGCGACACCGACCGCACACACGCACTGCTCCTACAGGCGCACGAGGACGTACAGCGCGCCATCGAGGAGTTGCGCCAGGTGGCGTGGCGGGTCTACCCGTCGGCGCTCGACGGCGGCGACCTGGGCGAGGTGCTGACCATCGTCACCCGCGGCTCAGAGGTGCCGGTGCGGATCCGGTACGAGCTACCCGTCCGCCCGCGGCGGCAGACCGAGACGGTGCTGTACTTCGTGGCCTGCGAGGCGCTCACCAACGCCGCTAAACACGCCGCCGCTAACCTGGTCACCGTCGAGATCGGCGTACAGGATGGGTGGATCCGGATGCGCGTGCACGACGACGGCGTCGGCGGCGCCGACCCGACCGGGCGCGGACTGTCCGGGCTGGTGCGGCGGGTCGCCGCGTTGGACGGCCGGCTGACGGTTACCAGCCCGGCCGGCGGTCCGACAACAGTGCTGACGGAGTTGCCGTGCGACTAGTCCTCGCCGAAGACTCGACGCTGCTCCGCGAGGGTCTGACCCGGCTGCTCGCCGACGAGGACCACGAGGTGCTCGCGGCGGTCGGGACCGCCGCCCACCTGGTCGAGGCGGTCGAACGGTCCCGTCCCGACGTGGTCGTCACCGATGTCCGGATGCCACCCACCCACACCGATGACGGGCTGCGGGCAGCACTGGAGATCCGTCGCCGGTGGCCCGACACCGGCGTCCTCGTGCTCTCCCAGTACGTGGAGCGTCGGTACGCCGGGCGGCTTCTCGCGGATCGCCCCGAGGGGGTCGGCTACCTGCTCAAGGACCGGGTCGCCCAGGTGGACGACTTCCTCGACGCACTCGACCGGGTCGCCGCCGGCGGCACCGCCCTCGACCCGGAGGTGGTCCGTCAGGTGGTGGCCGGCTCGGAGCGGCCCGAACCGCTCGGTCGGCTCACCCCGCGGGAACGGGATGTGCTGCACGAGATGGCCCAGGGGCACACGAACCTCGCCATCGCCCAACGGCTGCACGTGTCGCAGAGCGCGGTCGAGAAGCACGTCAACGCCATCTTCGACAAGCTCGACCTGGCCCACACAACCGGCTACAGCCGGCGGATCCTCGCCATCCTGCGCTACCTGGACACCTGACCCACCCCGCACCGAACGCCACCCGCACGGGACCGGGTGGCCAGCGCTTTGCGCCGGGCCGTGGCCGGCCCGCTGGCATGCACGCCGGGCCATGGCTGGCCGGCGCGTGGGTCGTACCGCCATGATCGACTCGGGTTTCAGGAAGTCGGGGTGTCCGGCCGTCCGGGATGCCCCGACTTCCTGAAACCCGAGTGGATCACGCGTGTGCGGGCCCGGTTCGGTGCCGCGGGTTCGTGGTTGTGTGGATGGTGTGTCGGGTCGTGGGGTGTTTGTGGGTGGTGGCCGGGCGCACCCGCAGGCGGGAATCGTGGCCGGGCCGAGGTCGTTGCACACCCTGACGATCGCAGCAGCACCTCCCGCCGTCCGGTCTTCACGGGTGCGGGATTCGAGGTCCGGCAGGTTGGAATGCCCGCCGTCGCTCGGTCGTTGTGATCCCCACGACTGACCGCAGGCACCGCCGCGATGAGGGTGTCGACAGGTTGGGCCAGCCCGGAATGACCCCGGGCCCCGGGTCGTTGTGATCCCCACGAAACGACCGCAGGCACCGCCTCCGGGTGAGTGCCGACGGACTGGGCCACCGGGGAATGACCCCGGCCCCCCGGTCGTTACACCTGGACCCCGGCGCCACGAGCCCCCGCCCGTGAAGTCGCCGACCGACGCCCTAGGCGTCACCCCCCAAACTTTCCCCTGCAAGTGCAGCGCCGGACGAGGTGCTCACACCCCTTGCCGCCGTTCCCCCCTTGGCGGTGCGGGTGTTCCTACCCCCGAAGGAGCTACCCCCATGAACACGATCATCCGTAAGAGCATGCTGTCCGTTGCTGGTCTCGCGTTCGCCGGTGGTGTGTTCGCCGGCCCGATCGCCGCCCACGCCAACCCGGCCGTGGACGCCAAGCCCACCGCCGTGGCCGTGCAGGCGGCGAAGCCGCAGGGCGACCAGTCCCGGATCACCCTGAACAACGAGCAGACCGCCAACGTCAAGGCGATCATCGCCGCCACGAAGAAGGCCGGCCTGCCCGAGCGCGCCGCGGTCATCTCCATCGCGACGAGCCTGCAGGAGTCCAAGCTGGAGAACCTCGGCCACCTCGGCGATATGAACGACCATGACTCGCTGGGCCTGTTCCAGCAGCGCCCGAGCTCGGGTTGGGGTACCCCGGAGCAGATCACCGACCCCGAGTACTCCACCACCGCGTTCCTCAAGGGCCTCAAGCAGGTCGACGGGTGGCAGGACATGCCCCTGACCGACGCCGCGCAGACCGTGCAGGTCTCGGCCTACCCGGACGCCTACGCCCAGTGGGAGCAGCAGGCCACCGACCTCGTCGCCCAGCACTGGAACAGCTGACCACCAGCACCACCGCACCACCGCACCACCATCAGCACCGCACGGTAAGACCCAAGAACACCGACCGCTGGCCGGCACCCGCAACCCGGGGTGCCGGCCAGCGGCCTTCGCGTTGCCATCGACCGCCGGGACGCGGGGACGCCGGCCCGCCGGGACGCGGGGACGCCGGCCCGCCGGGACGCCGGGACGCGGGGACGCCGGCCCGCCGGGACGCCGGGACGCGGGGACGCCGGCCCGCCGGGACGCCGGGACGCGGGGACGCCGGCCTGCCGGGACGCGGGGACGCCGGCCTGCCGGGACGCGGGGACGCCGGCCTGCCGGCCCGCCGGCCCGCCGGCCTGCCGGCCCGCCGGGACGCGGGGACGCGGGGACGCGGGGACGCCGACCATCGACCGCCGCAGCGGGCCGCAACGGGAGATGCCGCGCTGAAGGGATCCTCGGCGGAGGCGGATGGCGTCATCAAAGCGGCGTTCATTTCCAGATCTTGGACAGTTTCCGTTAGCACTGAAGACGGAAACTGTCCAAGATCTCGCGGCGTGCTCCGCTGGCCGCACGATCCGCTGGCCGCTGGCCGCTGGCCGCTGGCCGCTGGCCGCTGGTCGCTGGCCGCTGGCCGTAGGAGGCCGCTGTCCGCATGATCGGCTGGCCGCTGGTGCGGCGGGGTGATCGGCGGCGGCGTCGGACGGGGTCGCGGGACGGTCGGGTGGTGCGTGCATGGACGCGGCGGGTGTGGGAACAAGGTAGGGGTCGGGCTGGTTGTGGACAGTGTCGGTGTGACTCAGTGTCCCCGGGCCTCACCTAATATCGCCTTCGCGGAATACCGTTCGGCTGGAGCCGCGTCGTGCCACTCGCCGAGAGGCGACCTGCACACCGACACCAGTGCCGCCCCCGGCTCACCGGCCGGGGGCGGCACTGTCTGTTCTCCCGGTTCGCGAACCTGTCTCAGGTGACCTATGTTCAGGGGGTCGCTCGCGTGGGAGGGGGGTGTCGGGGTTGGGCCTGCGGACCTTTATCGAGGGTTGGCCGGTGTACCGGCAGCTCACCGGCACGGACCCGCTGGGTCGGGGCGCCGCTGCGAAGTCGGATGGGTCCCGCGCGCTGACTGCTCGTACCGATACCGCTGACAGTGTGGCGCGGTCGGTGTGCCCGTACTGTGCGGTGGGTTGTGGTCAGCGGGTGTTCGTCAAGGACGGGCAGGTCAGTCAGATCGAGGGTGATCCGGACAGTCCGATCTCGCGGGGTCGGCTCTGCCCGAAGGGTTCGGCGAGCAAGAGCCTGGTGACCAGCCCGTTGCGGCAGACCACCGTGCGCTACCGCCGCCCGTACAGCACGGAGTGGGAAGACCTGGACCTCGACACGGCGCTCGAAATGATCGCTGATCGGATCCTCGCCGCCCGGGAGCAGACCTGGGAGGACGTCGACACGCAGGGCCGGCCGCTCAACCGGACGCTGGGTATCTCCAGTCTGGGCGGGGCGACGCTCGACAACGAGGAGAACTACCTGATCAAGAAGTTGTTCACCGCGATGGGGGCGCTTCAGATCGAGAACCAGGCCCGTATTTGACACTCCGCCACCGTCCCCGGTCTGGGGACCAGCTTCGGTCGTGGCGGTGCGACGGACTTCCAGCAGGACATCGCCAACGCTGACGTGATCGTCATTCAGGGTTCGAACATGGCTGAGGCGCACCCGGTGGGTTTCCAGTGGGTGATGGAGGCCAAGCGTCGGGGGGCGAAGGTCTTCCACGTCGACCCACGGTTCACCCGGACGAGCGCGGTAGCGGACGCGTACCTGCCGATCCGGGCGGGCACGGACATCGCGTTGCTCGGTGGGGTGGTGCGTTACATCCTGGACAACGAGTTGGACTTCCGGGAGTACGTGCTGGCGTACACCAACGCGGCGACGATCGTCAGCGAGGAGTTCACCGACACCGAGGACGGCGACGGTTTCTTCTCTGGTTTCGACCCGGAGACCGGCGCGTACGTGCAGGACAGTTGGCAGTACGAGGGACACGAGGACTCGTCGGGCAGTGGGCACACCGCCCAGGAGCGGGACAGCGCCGCGGGGTTGACGCACGAGTCGCACGGCGCGCAGGTGGGTGGGCAGACGCGACGCGACGAGACGTTGCAGCATCCGCGCTGCGTCTACCAGATCCTCAAGCGACACTTCTCCCGCTACACGCCGGAGATGGTGGAGCGGGTCTGCGGCATTTCCCAGGCGCAGTTCCTGGAGTTGGCGCGGGCGTGGACGCAGAACTCCGGCCGGGACCGGACCGGCATGCTCGTCTACTCGGTGGGGTGGACGCAGCACAGCGTGGGTGTGCAGTACATCCGCACCGGCGCGATCATCCAACTGTTGCTGGGCAACATGGGCCGCCCCGGTGGCGGGGTGATGGCGCTTCGTGGCCACGCCAGCATCCAGGGTTCGACCGACATCCCGACACTGTTCAACCTGTTGCCCGGTTACCTGCCGATGCCGCACCACGCCGAGCACCCGAGCTTCGACAATTGGGTGGACAGCATCCGCCACCCGGGGCAGAAGGGGTTCTGGGGCAACGCGCGGTCGTTCGCCGCGAGCCTGCTCAAGGCGTACTGGGGGGACGCGGCGACGCCGGAGAACGACTTCTGTTACGGCTATCTGCCGCGGCTGACCGGTGATCACGGCACGTACCAGCAGGTGCTGAACATGATCGACGGGAAGATCAAGGGGTACTTCCTGCTCGGGCAGAACCCGGCCGTCGGGTCGGCGCACGGCCGGGCGCAGCGCCTCGGCATGGCCAACCTCGACTGGTTGGTGGTCCGGGACCTCTTCATGATCGAGAGCGCCACGTTCTGGCAGAACGGCCCCGAGGTGGCCACCGGGGAGATCGTGCCCGAGGAGTGCCGCACCGAGGTGTTCTTCCTGCCCGCGGCGTCGCATGTGGAGAAGGAGGGCACGTTCACGCAGACGCAGCGGTTGTTGCAGTGGCGGGAGAAGGCCGTGGAGCCGCCGGGCGACGCCCGCTCCGAGCTGTGGTTCTTCTACCACCTGGGCCGCAAGCTGCGGGAGAAGCTGGCCGGGTCGCCGCTGCCGCGCGACCGGGCGCTGCTCGACCTGACCTGGGACTACCCCACGCACGGTCCGCACGCGGAGCCGAGCGCCGAGGCGGTGCTGCGCGAGATCAACGGGTACGACGTGGCCACCGGCCGCCCGCTGTCCGGTTTCGCCGAGGCCCGTGCGGACGGCTCGACCGCGATCGGCTGCTGGATCTACACCGGCGTGTACGCGGACGGCGTCAACCAGGCCGCCCGCCGCAAGTCCCGACACGAGCAGGACTGGGTGGCCGCCGAGTGGGGCTGGGCGTGGCCGGCGAACCGGCGGATCCTCTACAACCGGGCGTCGGCCGACCCGGACGGCAACCCGTGGAGTGAGCGCAAACGCTACGTGTGGTGGGACGCGGACAAGGGCGAGTGGACCGGTTACGACGTGCCGGACTTCGAGAAGACCAAGCCACCGTCGTACCGGCCGCCCCCCGGTGCGTCCGGGACCGAGGGCATCGCCGGCGACGACCCGTTCGTCATGCAGGGCGACGGCAAGGGCTGGCTGTACGCGCCCAGTGGTGTGCTGGACGGACCGCTGCCCACCCACTACGAGCCGGTGGAGTCGCCGGTGCGTAACCCGCTCTACGGTCAGCAGGCGAACCCGACCCGCAAGATGTACGCGCACCCGGTGAACTCGGTGAACCCGAGCCCGCCGCAGGAGCACGGTCAGGTGTTCCCGTACGTGTTCACGGTCAGCCGGCTCACCGAGCACCACACCGCCGGCGCGATGAGCCGGACCGTGTCACCGTTGGCCGAGCTCCAACCGGAGATGTTCGTCGAGGTGTCCCCGGAGTTGGCCGGCGAGGTCGGGTTGGCGCATCTGGGCTGGGCGCACCTGGTCAGCGGTCGGGCGGTGATCGAGGCGAAGGTGCTGGTCACGGATCGGCTCAGGCCGCTGCGGGTGGACGACCGGGTCATCCACCAGGTCTGGTTGCCGTACCACTTCGGTTTCGAGGGCCTGGTGACCGGCGACTCGGCCAACGACCTGTTCGGGATCAGCCTGGATCCGAACGTGCTGATTCAGGAGAGCAAGGTGGGCACCTGCGACGTGCGGCCGGGCCGGCGTCCCACCGGGCCGGCGTTGCTCGACCTGGTGGCCGACTACCAGCGGCGCGCCGGGATCAACCCGGGTCAGCACGCCCCGGCCGTGACCACCGACGATGAGGGGAAGGAGCACGGTGCTTCCTGACCCGAACAGCCTGTACGGGCCGCTGGACCCCGCACCGGACGCGGGCTATGAGGACGCGCCGCCGCGGATGGGGTTCTTCACCGATACCAGCGTCTGTATCGGTTGTAAGGCGTGTGAGGTGGCCTGCAAGGAGTGGAACGGTGTGCCGGAGAGTGGCCTGGATCTGCTGGGCATGTCGTACGACAACACCGGCGCGCTGACGGCGAACTCGTGGCGTCATGTCGCGTTCATCGAGCAACCCCGCCGGCCTGGTGCGGCGACCCAGGCGTTCGACGACAACCCGGTCAGCCCGGCGACGGCGGCGGTCGGCGCGCGTACCGAGACCGACACCGGCACGGATCCGGGCCTGCCCACCGGTTCCCCGGGGGCGGCGGCGCGGATGTCGGGGGGTCCGGAGTTTTTGGGGATGCCGGGGGCGCAGCCGCCGGGGCGGGGCACGGGTGTGGAGGGTCGTACGGATTTCCGGTGGTTGATGATGTCGGATGTCTGTAAGCACTGCACGCATGCGGCGTGTCTGGATGTGTGTCCGACGGGTTCGTTGTTCCGGACGGAGTTCGGGACGGTGGTGGTGCAGGAGGACATCTGCAACGGGTGTGGTTACTGCATTTCGGCGTGTCCGTACGGGGTGATCGACCAGCGTAAGGGTGATGGTCGGGCGTGGAAGTGCACGTTGTGCTACGACCGGTTGGGTGTGGGGATGATGCCGGCGTGTGCGCAGGCGTGTCCGACCGAGTCGATCCAGTACGGGGAACTGGACGAGTTGCGGGAGCGGGCTGCCGCGCGGGTGGCGACGCTGCACGAGCGTGGGGTGCCCGAGGCGCGGTTGTACGGGCACGACCCGAACGACGGTGTGGGTGGGGACGGTGCGTTCTTCCTGCTCCTCGATGAGCCTGAGGTGTACGGGCTGCCACCGGACCCGGTGGTGACCACCCGCGACCTACCGGCCATGTGGAAACGCGCCGGCCTCGCCGCGCTCGCCATGGCGGCGGCGACCGTCGCCGCGTTCGTCGGAGGTTCCTCATGACGCCACCGGGCCCGGTCGGCGACCGGTTCCGCCGCTTCCGGGAGCGGCTCGCCGCAACGGGCGGCGACCGACCACCGGGGAGCGACGAGCGACCCGACGCAGTGCGGGGCGCGGAGCTTGCGGCCGGTGCCGACCACCCGAACGACAGGAACACCGCCGACGGCAACCGCACCGCCGGCCGGCGGCGCGGGCGACGTGGCGGTGGCGGCGAGGAACTGCGGGTGCCGGAGGCCGAGTTCACCTCCTACTACGGTCGGCCCGTTCTGAAGCCGCCGGTCTGGAAGTGGGACATCGCCGCGTACCTGTTCACCGGCGGGTTGGCCGCCGGCTCGTCGTTGCTCGCCGCGGGAGGGCAGCTCACCGGGCGGCCCGCGTTGCGGCGCGCCGGCCGGGTCACCGCGTTGGCCGCCGTCAGCGCCAGCGCCGTCTTCCTGGTCAAGGACCTGGGCCGGCCGGCGCGGTTCCACCACATGCTGCGGGTGGCCAAGCCGACCTCGCCGATGTCGATGGGCACCTGGATCCTCACCGCGTACGGGCCGGCGGCGGGCGTCGCCGCGATCGCCGAGGCGGCCGGTGTGCTGCCCCGGCACGGTCTGCTCGGGCTGGCCGGCCGGGTGTTGCCGCCGGTCGGGCATACCGCCGGGCTGCTCGCCGCCGGCACCGCGCCCGCGCTGGCCACGTACACCGGGGTGTTGCTGGCCGACACGGCGGTGCCGTCGTGGCATGAGGCGTACCCCGAGCTGCCGGTGATCTTCGCGGGCAGCGCGTTGGCCAGCGGCGCCGGCGTGGGTCTGCTCGCCGCGCCGCCGGCCCAGGCCGGGCCGGCCCGCCGGATGGCGGTGGCCGGCGCGGCCCTGGAGCTGTACGGCGCGCACCGGGTGGAGACCCGTCTCGGTCTGCTCAGCGAGCCCTACCGGTTGGGTCGGCCGGGTCGGTTGCTGCGCGCCGGGCGGTTGCTGACCGCCGGTGGGGTGGCCGGCGCGCTGCTGGGCCGGCGCAGCCGGGTGGTCGGGGCGCTCTCCGGGACCGCGCTGCTGGCCGCGTCGGTGCTGACCCGGTTCGGGATCTTCTACGGTGGTGTCGCCTCGGCCCGTGACCCCCGGTACACGGTGGTGCCGCAACGCGAACGGGTCGAAGCGCGGCGAAGCGGCATGGATCTTCCATCTGATCGGGCGGCCCCGCCCGCGGTGTGATCGAATGTCCGGTGGAGGCGTTCAGGCGGCTGGTGCCCCTCCCGGTCTTCAAAACCGGAGTGGTCCGGGACCCGGGCCAGGCGGGTTCGATTCCCGTCCGTCTCCGCCACACCGCTTGCAGGAGATGACGTGATGGGCGACGGCCCGGTGGACCCGCGACGCCGGGTGCCCCGTACGGACACGCTGCTGGCCGACCCGGTGCTGGCCGCCGCCACGGTGACCCTCGGCCGGGAGCAGGTCAAGGCGATCGTCTCCCGCGCGCAGGACCGCGCCCGTCGCGGCGAGCTGCACCCCGACGAGGTACGCGACGCCGCGGTAGTCGCGTTGCCCACGTCCGGCCCCCGGGTGGTGCTCAACGCCACCGGCGTCGTGCTGCACACCAATCTGGGCCGGGCCCCGTTGTCGTCCGCCGCCGTCGCCGCGGTGGTGGCCGCCGCCGGGCACACCGACGTCGAGTTGGACCTGGCCACCGGCCGGCGGGCCCGCCGCGGCCGGGGCGCGCTCGACGCGCTGGCCGCCGCCGTGCCGGACGCCGGCGCCGTGCACGTGGTCAACAACGGCGCCGCGGCGCTGGTGCTGGCCGCCACCGCGTTGGCCGCCGGCCGGGAGATCGTGGTCAGCCGAGGTGAGCTGGTCGAGATCGGCGACGGTTTCCGCCTGCCTGACCTGCTGGAGAGCACCGGTGCGCGGCTGCGCGAGGTGGGCACCACCAACCGCACCACGGTCGCGGACTACGCCGCCGTCCTTGGCCCGCAGACCGGTTTCGTGCTCAAGGTGCACCCGTCGAACTTCCGGGTCACCGGCTTCACCTCCGCCGTCGGGGTGCGGCAACTGGCCACCCTCGGGGTGCCGGTGGTCGCCGACATCGGCTCCGGGCTGCTCGGCGCGGACCCGCTGCTGCCCGACGAACCGGACGCGGCCAGCACCCTGCGCGCGGGCGCCGCACTGGTCACCGCCAGCGGCGACAAGCTGCTCGGTGGGCCGCAGGCGGGGCTGCTGCTGGGTGACGCCGAGCTGATCGACCGGCTGCGTCGCCACCCGCTGGCCCGGGCGCTGCGGGTGGACAAGCTCACCCTGGCCGCGCTGGCCGCCACAGTGCACCAACCCGGCACCCCGACCCGGGCGGCGCTGCACGCCGACCCGGGTGCGCTGCGCGAACGGGTGGAGCGGCTGCGGGACCGGCTCGGCGCGGACGGCCGCAAGGCGGAGGTGGTGCCGGCCGTCGCGGTGGTCGGCGGGGGCGGCGCCCCCGGGGTGGAGCTGGACTCGTGGGCGTTGAGCCTGCCCGAGCGGTACGCGGCGCCGCTGCGCACCGGAGAGCCGCCGGTCCTGGGCCGGGTGGTACGCGGCCGGCTGCTGCTCGACCTGCGCTGTGTGCCCGCCGACGCCGACGAGGCCGTCCGCCAGGCGGTGCTGCGCGTACCCGGGGACGACTGAGGCGTGTTCGTCGTCGCGACCGCCGGGCACGTCGACCACGGCAAGTCGACGCTGGTGCGGGCGTTGACCGGGATGGAACCCGACCGGTGGGCGGAGGAACGCCGCCGGGGGATGACCATCGACCTGGGTTTCGCCTGGACGACACTGTCGTCCGGCGGCACCGTCGCGTTCGTCGACGTACCCGGGCACGAACGGTTCGTGCCGAACATGCTCGCCGGGGTCGGCCCGGTCCCGGCGGCGCTGATCGTGGTGGCCGCCGACGAGGGGTGGATGCCGCAGTCCGCCGAGCACCTGGCCGCCCTCGACGCGCTCGGTGTCGCGTACGGCCTGCTGGCGGTGACCCGCGCGGACCTGGCCGACCCGGGTCCGGCGACGGCCCGCGCCCGCGCCGAGATCGCCGCGACCAGCCTCGGCGCGGTGCCGGCGGTGGCGGTCAGCGGCCTGACCGGCGCGGGCCTGCCGGAGCTGCGGGCCGCCCTGGACCGGCTCGCCGCCGACCTGCCCGCGCCGGTGCTGGACGATCCGGTCCGACTCTGGGTGGACCGCAGCTTCACGGTGCGGGGCAGCGGCACCGTCGTCACCGGCACCCTCGGCGCCGGTCGACTGCGGGTGGGCGACGAACTGGAGCTGGCCGGCGCCGACGAACCGGTCCGGGTCCGTGGCCTGCACTCGCTGGGCGAGGCCCGACCCGAGGCGGCGGCGATCGCCCGGGTCGCGGTGAACCTGCGCGGTACGCCCCGCGACCGGCTCGGCCGGGGCGACGCGCTGCTCACCCCGGGCCGGTTTCACCACACCGACCTGGTCGACGTCCGGCTCGCCGGCGACCCGGCCGCCGACCTGCCGGCCACCCTCACCCTGCACGTCGGGTCGGCGGCGGTGCCGGTACGGGTGCGCCCGCTCGGCCCGGACACCGTCCGGCTGCGGCTGGCCCGACCGCTGCCGTTGCTGGTGGGCGACCGGGCGCTGCTGCGGGACCCGGGCCGCCACCACGTCAGCGGAGGGGTGCGGGTGCTGGACGTGGCACCCCCACCGCTGGCCCGACGCGGCGCGGCGGCCGCCCGCGCCCAGGTCCTCGCCGAGCTGGACGGTCGACCCGACCTGGCGGGGGAGCTGCGCCGCCGCCGGCTGGTCCGGGCCGGCGCGTTGATCCGGATGGGCGTGCCGGTGCCCACCGCGCCGGGTCGGGACCGGCCGGCGTTCGCCCAGCCGGTGGCCGGTGACTGGTTGGCCGACCCCGGGTACTGGCGGATGCTCGCCGAGCGGCTGACCGAGGAGGTCGCCCGCCACGCGCGCGAGCACCCGTTGGAGCCCGGGATGCCGGTGGAGGCGTTGCGGCAGCGTCTCGCCCTGCCCGACCGGGTGCTGGTCGAGGCGCTGGTCCGACCGCCGCTGCGGATCCACTCCGGCCGGGTCGGGGCGGCGAGCACCGACGCGCTGCCCGAACCGGTGGCCCGGGCCGTGCAGCGGGTCCGCGCCGAGTACGGCGACCGGCCGTTCCGCGCCCCCGAAGCGGATCGCCTCGTCGACCTCGGTCTGGGTCCCCGGGAGATCGGTGCCGCGGTGCGCGCCGGTGCCCTGCTGCGGTTGGCCGACAACGTGGTGTTGCTGCCCGACGTGCTCGACGACGCGGTGCGGGTGTTGGCCGGGCTGCCGCAGCCGTTCACCCTCTCCGCGGCGCGGCAGGCGTTGGACACCACCCGCCGGGTGGCGGTCCCCCTGTTGGAGTTGCTGGACCGGCGGGGCGCGACCCGCCGGCTGCCCGACGACGCCCGCGTCGTCGTCACCTGAGCGCCGAGCATTCGCCGGGGCTGACAGGATCGCTTCGGGGTGCGACTGTGGTCTGGTGGTTGAGGTGTCGCCGTCCCCGTCGCGGCCAGTCGGCGGCCGGTGGCGGGAGGCCGTCCCGGTGGCGCTGCGCTGGGTGCTTCCGCTGTTCTGGGTGCTGTGGGTGCCGCTGGCGTGGTGGGTGGAGCCCCGCGAGTCGACCGAGGCCCAGCTCGACCGGGATCTTGCGACCGGCCAGGTGGTGGCCTTCCAGCGGGCGTCCGGCTGGGCCGACGATGGCGCTTTCTGGGGGAACCGGCCCCGGCCGCAGTATGCGACGAACGGCGGGATGCTCGTCTGGACCGTGCCCAACGGCCAGCGCCGGTACACCTTCGGCGCGCCGCCGGCCTCGGATCCGTACCTCGTCGAGCCGGACCTGTCGGCGGGCGTCGGGCTGAGTTGGCGGGACGCCCAACTCGCCGCTGTGTCCGCCACGGGCAGCCCGGACGGTGGCCCCGCACACCGGATCGGTAACGCCGCGGGTCTGCTCGCTGGCGTGCTGACAGTGCTGTGGCTGGGTCGGCTGATCGGTGGCACGCCGCCGCTGGCCGGCACCAGGTGGTTCTGGTTCTGGGTGGGGCTCCTGCCGTTCGGGGTGGGTGTGCTGGCGTGGACCTACCGGGAGTTGTGGAGACCACCGCCGGCGCCGGTGCCCGGGCGGGGCTCGGGGTGGCGTGGCGTCGGCTGGTTGATCCTCGCCGGAGTCGGGATCAGCCTGCTGGTGTCCGTCGCCCGCATCGTGTTCGGAACGACGGTGGTGCCGGGCTGAGCCGGCGGTGCCGGCCAACCGACCCCGAGGTCGGCGGTGGTCACCTACGGTGACGCCATGGACCCTTCGGCGGTCTGGCGGGACCGGCAGCACCGGTGGCGGATCGAGGCGTACCGCGCTCCGGACCTGCGTTTCGCCATCTACGCCACCAACGGCCCCACCGAGTCGGTGCCGCTGTGGCTGTTCGGGATGTCGGCGCTGGCCCGGTGGCTGATGACCCACGCCATCTCGCTGGACGACCTGGAGGTCGACTGAGCCGGGCGCGGTCGCAAACCGGGCCCGCGCCGCCGTCCGCTGCGGTTGAGTGACCTCAGGCGGCGGACGGGGGTACGCGATGGGCGGTCAGCTCGGGCAGTTGGCGTTGGTGGCCGTGCTGGTGCTCGTCAACGCCGCGCTCTCCGGCAGTGAGATGGCGTTGGTGACCCTGCGCGAGGGGCAGTTGCGGCGGCTGGGTCGGCGCAGCCGGGCCGGCGACCGGTTGGTGCGGTTGTCCCGTGACCCGAACCGCTACCTGGCCACGATTCAGCTCGGGATCACCCTGGCCGGGTTCCTCGCGTCGGCGGCGGCCGCGGTGTCGTTGGCCGGTCCGCTGGTCGGCCCGTTGGGCTTCCTCGGTGCGGCGGCGCGTCCCGCCGCGGTGCTGCTGGTGACCGTGGCGTTGACGTTCGTCACGCTGGTGCTGGGCGAGTTGGCGCCGAAGCGGCTGGCCATGCAGCGGGCCGAGCGGTGGGCGCTGCTGAGTGCCGGTCCGCTCGACCTGCTCGCCCGGGTGTCCCGGCCGGCGGTGTGGTTGCTCAGCCGGGCCACCGACGCGGTCGTGCGGCTCGCCGGTGGCGATCCGAGGGCCAATCGGGAGGAGATGACCGAGGAGGAGCTACGGGAGATGCTGGCCAGCCAGCGCGGCCTGTCGGCCCAGCAGCGGGAGATCCTGACCGGCGCGTTCGACATCGCCGGCCGGACGCTACGCGAGATCCTGGTGGCCCGGCGGGAGGTCACCACGCTGCCGGCGAGCCTGGCCGCCGACGAGGGGGTCCGACGGCTGGCCGCCGCCGGGCGGTCCCGCGCACCCGTCACCGGCCCCGGCGGCCTGGACGAGGTGCTCGGGGTGGTGCACATCCGTGACCTGGTGCGGGCCGGCACCGCGCCGGTGGGCGAGCGGGTCCGCGCGCCACTGCTGCTGCCGGTGACCCTGCCGGTCGCCGACGCGATGCGTCAGCTGCGGCAGGAACATCAGCAACTGGCCCTGGTAGTCGACGAGCACGGGGGCATCGACGGCATGGTCACCATGGAGGACCTGCTGGCCGAGGTGGTCGGCGAGTTGTACGACGAGACCGACCGTGACGTGCGGGGGGTGGTCCGGGAACCGGACGGGTCTTTGCTGGTGCCCGGTGACTTTCCGCTGCACGACCTGCCGGACCTGGGGGTGCGGCTGAGCTTCCCGCTGTCCCGGGACTACACGACGGTCGCCGGTCTGGTGCTGGCCCGGCTGCGGCACCTGCCGGACTCCCCTGGTGAGGCGGTGCGGCTGCCCGGGCTGACCCTGCAGGTGGTGGAGGTCGCCGACCGGGCGGTGCGCCGGGTGCGGCTCTGCGGGTTCGTCACCGAACGCTGAGCATCACTCAGAAGAATGACAGAAGGTCTGAAAAGGTACGCCGGTGCGGGTGGGCCGCTTACGGTGCCAGACGTGAAGGACCGAGGGTTGCGGACGTTCGTCACGGTGCTGGCCGGTCTCGCGGTGATCTACTTCGGCAGCGCCGGGCGCAGTCCGGAGGAGGGCCGGGGCATCTCCGGCGGGGTGGTGGTCCTGGCGTTGCTCGCCGCGTTGCTGGTGTGGCACCTGACCCGCCCGGGGGACAAGACGGTCAAGTGAGCGCCTCACCGGGCGGCGACGCGGGTGACCTCACCGGCGGACTCCTCGCCCAGCGCCACCCGCACCAACGCTGAGGCGAGCCGACCGAAGTCCGGTTCGGCGACGAGACCGGCGAGCCGGTCCGGGGACCCCGGCAGACCCAGCCGCTTCGCCCCGGCCAGGGCCCGACGGTCGGCGTACGGGCGCACGTCGGACCAGACCGACTGCGCCTCGCGCAGGTAGATGTCCGCCCCGGTGGGGCCGATGCCGGGGAACTCGGTGAGTCGCCGACGCAGCCCGGCGGGATCACCCTGGGCTTCCCGGTGCAGCCGTCGCAGGTCACCGTGCCAGCGGTCCAGGCACAGCCGGGCGCCGGTGCCGAGCATGGTGGCGGTCCGCTCGTCGTAGCGGCGGTAGTGGCCCCGCCCCAGCGCGTCGACGCGCTCCTGCCAACTGGCCGCCTCCATGGCCTGTGGGGTGCGGTAACCGGCGGCGAACAGCTCCCGGGCGGCGTCCACCGCCACACACGCCCGGATCCGGGTGCTCAGCAGCGTGGTCAGCACCAACAGCTGGTAGAGCGGGCCGGGCCGGTCGGCGAGCCGGATGCCGGCCTCCTCGGCGTACGTGCGGCCACGCCGGTCGAGCAGGACCCGCACCACAGTTCGATCATTGCGCACACCCGTCGGGTACCCACTTGGGGGCGCGCTAGCCGTCGTACCGGTGACCGCGCTCGGAATGCCACCGCGGCGGGCGGGTATGCCGGCGGTGGAGGCGGTCGATGCCGCCTGCCGTACCGGAGGGAGACACCCCCTGACGAACCCGCAGCAGCAGGAACTGCGCCGCAACGCACTGGGCGCGACCAGCCAGGACAACAAGGGCCCGGCCCCGGGCGGGCATCCGGCCAACCGTGGTACGTCGCGTGGCGACCAGGGTCGACCGGTGCCCAAGGGGCAGGTGTCGCCGTACGGCCCGGCCGGTGAGCCGGTGGCCGAGGACGACAGCGACACCCGCTGACCCGATCAGCGACCGCGACCTGGCGGCCGCCGCAACCTGTTCCAGGTGGCGGCGGCCGCCAGCCCGTACGCGAGGTGCGGAATGATGTCGGAGATCCAGTCGGAGCGCCGCCAGGTGCGCGGGTCGCTGATCCCGAGCACCGTGATCGACCCGTCGGTCATGGTCATGACGCCGGCGCCGAGCAGCCCGGTGGCCACCGGCAACGGCTGACGCCGACCACCGGCGTAGAACGCGAACCCGACGCCCGCGGCGACCCCCAGCGCGTAACCGATGAGCGGCCCGAGGCCCGAGCGGCGGTTGGCCGCCCGGGCCCCGTTGCCCAGGTCCACGTGCGCGATCCCGGCCAGCCGGTCGACGGTCTCCTGCGGGACGTCGCTCTCGGGCCGTCCCCGCAGTGCCATGTCGAGGTAGCTGACCACGTTCAGCGCGGTGCTGCCGACGGCGCCCGCGATGGCGCCGTCGGCCACGTCGACCCTGCTCACTTCGGGTCGCCCGGTTCACGCTCGCTCTTCGGGCCGTACGCGCGGTCACCGCGCACCACGCCGCGTTGGCCGCGATCCTCCTGGAGGATCCGGTTGGCGACCTGGTTGGCCTTTCCGTCGGGCACTCGGCGTCCGGAGTCGTCGATCGCGTTGCGCAACCGTGCCCGCTGCTTGTCGTACGCGTTACTGCCCGGCCGTGGTCCTGGCATCTGTGCCTCCTTCGTCGGTCTGGGCACCTGGTGCTGCCCACCGTCCGCTGGGCGTACCGCGGCCGTCTACCCGCCTGGCGGCGGACGAACCCCGGCGGGCTAGTGGGGGGCGCGGACCACCATGACCGGGCACTGCGCGTGGTGCAGCATCGACTGGCTCACCGACCCCAGCAGCAACCCGGTCACCTCGCCGCGCCCGCGCCCGCCGACCACCGCCAGTTGGGCGGAGCGGGACGCCTCGGCGAGCACGGTGCCGGGTCGACCACGTGTCGCCTGGCACGTCAACCGCAGACCCCGATGGTCCTCGGTGAGGCCGGTCAGCCACCCGGCGAGCATCCGCTCCTGCTCGCGGTGCAGCTTCGCCTCGTCGTACACCAGGGGTTGCATGTCGCCCGGTCCGCTGCTGCCGGGGTGCCGGTAGGCGTGCACCGCCACCAGCGGCACGCCGAGCGACACGGCCGTCTCGGCGGCGACGTCCGCCGCCCGCCGGGAGGCGTCCGAACCGTCGACAGCTACCAGCACCGGCTGGTCGGGTCGTCGCGTGCCGCGGGCGACCAGCACCGGGCAGTCGGCGTACGCGGCGACCTGCACCGCGACCGAGCCGACCACCAGCGCGGAGAACCCACCGAGCCCGCGGTCGCCGAGCACGATGAGCGCGGCGGTGGGGGACTCACCCACCAGCACCGCGGCGGCCTCCCCGTCGATGATCTCGCCGGAGATCGACAGGCCGGGCACGGTGGCCTCGGCCTCGTTCACCGCGGCCTCGACGAGTTCCTCCGCCCGGTGGCGCAGTCCGCCGCCGGGTGGCGCGTCCGGGGCGGGGGAGACCGGTACGTGCAGCAGTGGCCAGATGAAGCCGTGCACGACCCGCAGTGGTCGGTGCCGGCGTGCCGCCTCGGTGGCGGCGAGGCGGACGGCGCGCAGCGCCGACTCCGAGCCGTCGACGCCGACCACCACCGCCGCGTTGTTCGCCGAGTTCACCGCCCACCTCCGCCCGCGGCCCAGTATCGCGGGCCCGGACGCCTTCGCGCCGCGATACCGGTGAGCGCTCCCCGGTCGGTACGCTGACGAGGACCGGCCGGGGAGGGAGCGTCGCCGATGGGTGAACCAGACCAGCCGAGCACCGCTCGCATGATCGACTTCTGGCTCGGCGGGCAGCATCACTTCCCGGTGGACGTGGCTGCCGCTCACGCGTTCGAGCAGGCGTACGGGCCGTGCGCGCCGGTGTTCCGGGAGCTGCGGGCGTTCCTCGGCCGGGCGGTGCGGGCGATGGCCGGCCAGGGCGTGGACGGTTTCCTGGTGTTCGGCGCCGGGGTGCCGACGATGGGCAACGTGCACGAGGTCGCCACCGACGCGACAGTGCTCTACACCGACGTCGACCCGGTCACCATCCGGTTGGGACAGAGCATCCTCGCCGGCAGCGACCGGGCCGGCTACGGCTTCGGCGACGCGACCGACATCGGCACCATCGATCCGGCGCAGCTGCACCGCTTCGTGCCGGGCTGGGGTCGGCGGCCGGTCGGGGTGGTCTTCCTCGGCCTGGCGGCGTTCCTCGACGACGCCACGCTGACCCGCACCCTCGACGAGTTGTACGCTGCCGCGGCGCCGGGCAGCCTGCTGGCGGTGGACTTCGACACCGAGGAGCTGGCGGGCCACCCGGAGGCGCTGGCCATGATGGGCCCGCAGTTTCGGATGCGCCCGCCGGCGGCCTTCGCGCCCCTGCTCGGTCGGTGGGCGCCGACGGCGGACGGGATCGTCCCGGTCGCCCAGTGGCGGGCGCAGGGTCCGCCGGCCCGGGTGCCCGACGCGTTCCACGGTGTGCTCGCGACCCGCGCGGCTGACTGACCGCGCCGATCAGCCGTCCGAGGGCGTCCGTATGATGCTTGCCCTATAGCAAGCTTCTGGGGAGGACGACGATGGTAGACGCGCCGGACGTGGTGTCGCGCGCGTTGCGCGAGGCCCCGCCCGACCAGTTGGCCGAGGCGGCGGACCGGGCGATCCGGTCGGCGATGGGCGCGTTGCGCACCGACGTCTTCGTCGCCGACTACCGGATCAGCGGCCTCTGGCCGGTGCTGGACCCGGACCTGCCGGCGGCCGGGTTCCTGGAATGCCACACCGTCGCGCAGCGCTGTTTCAGCAGCCAGCAGCCGGTCCGTGACGGCGAGGGCCCGTGCCGGCTCTACCTGCCGTTGACGGTGTGGGGGGAGCGGCTGGGGGTGCTGCTGATCGAGCTGCCGGCCGTGCCGAATCCGGCGGTCACCGGTCAGGCCACGGACATCGCCGACGCCCTGGCGGTGGCGATGCGCGCGGCGGACCGGGAGACCGACCGTTACCGGCGGGCCCGTCGGCGCGAGCGACTGACGATGGCCGCCGAGATGCAGTGGGATCTGCTGCCCGGACGCGGTGTGGCGCACCACGCGTTCGATCTGGCCGGTCAGCTCGAACCGGCGTACACGGTGGGCGGTGACCACTTCGACTGGTCGCTGGACGGCGACCGTCTCACCGTGACGGTGCTCAACGGTGAGGGCACCGGGCTGGCCGCGTCGCTGTTGACCGCCGTCACGGTCAACGCGATGCGCAACGCGCGGCGTTCCGGTGGTGGCCTGGTGGAACAGGCCGAGCTGGCCTCGGACACGGTCTTCTACCAGCACCGGGGTGCTCGGTACGTGGCCACCCTGCTGCTCGAGGTGGACACTCGCTGCGGCCGGGTGCGGGCGGTCGACGCGGGTTCGCCCCATCTGCTGCGGATGCGCGGGTCCACGGTCGAGCCGATGAAGCTGGATCAGCAGCTGCCGCTGGGCATGTTCGCCGAGACGCGCTACGAGCTGCAGGAGGTGCAACTCGCGCCGGGCGACCGTCTCTTCGTGGTCAGCGACGGGGTGTGGGCCGCGGAGCCGCCGGGGCAGGAGCCGTACGGGCAGCGGATGATGGCGCGTTCCCTGCGCGCCACTCGGCTGCAGCCGCCGGCCGAGGCGGTTGGTACGGTGATGCGCGAACTGCACGCCTATCACGCGGATTCCGACCTGCGCGACGACGCCGTCGTGGTCTGTCTGGACTGGCATGGTCCACGCGAACAGGGCACGGGGTGAGAGTCGCGGCCGCGTTGTCGGGCGGGCACCAGCGCGACGACGGCAGGGGACATCAGGTGGAGCGACCTGCGGATCTCGCCGCGGCGATCGACGCGGCCGCCGGTACGCTGATCGCTGTGCTGGACTCGGCTGCGGCGCGGCATCAGGTGCCGTCCACCCAGCTGCGGGTGCTCACGCTGATCTGCGGTCGACCGGAGACCAACGTCAACGGGTTGGCGGAGTTGCTGGACGTGGTGCCGTCGTCGGCGAGCCGCCTGTGCGACCGGTTGGAAGCGACCGGTCTGTTGCGCCGGGTGGCCGATCCGCGCGACCGGCGGGAGGTGCGGTTGGTGCCGACCGCCGCCGCGCTGACCCTGTTGCGGGAGTTGGCCGAGCGGCGCCAGCGTGCGGTGCAGGCGGTGTTGGACCGGATGCCGACGCGGATGCAGCACGAACTGTTGTTGGCGCTGGTCGGGTTCGCGCGGGCGGCGAACTCGGTGCCCGAGCAGCAGAGCGACTCCGCGGTGCAGACGGCCTGAGCGTCGCCCCGTTCTTCACTAGTATCCTAGGATGCCTTAGGCGTGGTGATCCACGCCATAGTGCGGCACAGCCGCACCGACAGCCCGACGGCGGCGCCCGGTCGGCGAGAGAAAGCCCGATATAGTGGCAGCGCATCTACCCGGCCCGCGATCTCGATGACCGCGGGCCGCAGCAGAGGAACGGGCCCCATGCGGGGCCATCGGGGAGAGCCGGCGGTGGTCGGCCCGACAGCACGTACGACCCTCAGCCGCGCCCGGCGTCGGCGGGGGCCCGCGTGCCGTGGAGGAGGATCGGTGTCGCGTCGGCCGGCTCGGGCAGAGCACCCGCGGGACACCGGTGACGAGACTCCCGGCAACCAGGTGCTCACCCTGCCCAACCTGATCAGCTTCGGGCGGCTGCTGGGCGTGCCGCTGTTCCTCTACCTCTTCCTGGTGGCGCGGGCCGACGTGGCGGCGGTCGTCGTCCTGGCCATCGGCGGCACCACCGACTGGGTCGACGGCTGGATCGCCCGCCGGCTGCGTCAGGTGAGCCGCCTGGGCGAACTGCTCGACCCGCTCGCCGACCGGCTCTACATCCTCGCCACCCTGGTCGCGTTCACCGCGCGGGAGGTGGTGCCGTGGCAGTTCACCGCGGCGCTGCTGGCCCGTGAGGTGCTCCTGCTCGGTTCGCTGGCGGTGCTGCGTCGCCACGGGTACGGGCCGCCGCCGGTGCACTACGTCGGCAAGACCGCCACGTTCCTGCTGCTCGCGGCGTTCCCGGTGCTGCTGTTGGCCACCGCGGCGACCGACGTGGCGACGGCGGCAAGCGCCATCGGTTGGGCGCTGGCCTGGTGGGGTCTGGTGCTCTACTGGGTGGCCGGCGGGATGTACGTCGTGCAGGCGGCCCGGCTGGTGCGCGCGGTACGCAGCCCGGGAGCGGCGGCGTGAGCGCGCCGCGGCTGGGCAAACCCGGCCAGGACCGGGTGTACGCGCCGGATTTCCTCACCGAACTGTTTCGCAACCCGTTGGATCCGGGGTACGCGGACGCGGCCGCCGCCCGTCGCAGCTCGACACAGTCCGCTGCGCGCGGATGGCGGGCCTGGCCGGCGCGGTCGGTGAGCCTGGTCGTGGTGGTGATGCTCGGTTTCCTGTTCGCGGTCGCCTACCGGCAGACGATGGCCGACGAGCCGGGCCGCAGCCAGGCCCGCTCTGGTCTGGTGGCGCAGATCCGGGAGCGGGAGAGCCAGACCGACCGGTTGTCCACCCGGGCCGACCAGCTGCGCGAGGAGGTCGGTCGGCAGCGGGACGCGGCGTTGAGCGGGTCGGCCGCCGCCCGGTTGCGCAACCTGGAGGCCAGCACCGGGCTGGGCCGGGTGCGTGGTGATGGTGTGGTGGTGCGGTTGGCGGACGCGCCGGACAAGGCGGACGCGGTGACCGGTGCCGGTGCCGGGCCGCCGCGGGTGCTCTACAGCGACCTGCAGGGGGTGGCGAACGCGTTGTGGAGTGCCGGCGCGGAGGCGATCGCCATCAACGGGCAGAGGTTGACGTCGACGTCGACGATCCGGTCGGCGGGTGAGGCCATGCTGGTGGATTTCCGGCCGGTGACCGGGCCGTACGAGGTGTCGGCGATCGGGCCGGATTCGATGCGGCGCAAGTTCGAGGACAGTCGGAACGCGGCGCTGATGCGGAAGGTGGCGCAGGGGACCGGGTTGTCGTTCGGTGTTCGGGAGTCGGATGACCTCACCCTGCCGGCGGCTCCGGAGCCGCAGCTACGCTACGCCAAGCCGTCGGTCAGTCCGAGCCCTTCCGCGTCGGGTGTCCGGTCCGGCAGTCCCGGGTCGTCCGGTCCGGCGACGACTGTTAGCCCCTCCGGAGGTGGCCGATGATCGCGGTGCTGGCGTTGCTCGCCGGTGTGGTGCTGGGCGTGTGGCTTGATCCCACGGTGCCGGCGGCGTTGCAGCCGTACCTGCCGATCGCGGTGGTGGCCGCGTTGGACGCGGTGTTCGGTGGGGTGCGGGCCCGGTTGGACCGCATCTTCGACGACAAGCAGTTCGTGGTGTCGTTCATTTCGAACGTGCTGGTCGCTGGTCTGATCGTGTATCTGGGTGACCAGCTGGGTGTGGGCGGGCAGTTGTCCACCGGTGTGGTGGTTGTGCTGGGTGTGCGTATCTTCGGCAACGTGGCGGCGATCCGTCGGCACCTGTTCCGGGCGTAGGTTGGGTTGCGATGAGTGACGAGCAGACCGACACGGGGACCGGGTGGCCGCAGCCGGCGGGCCCGGCGCGCCCGGGTGGGCCGGCGGGTGAGCCTGATCCGCGGCCTGATGCGCCGGATCCGGACGAGCTGAGCCCGTTGGCGCCGCAGGGGCCCGCGCGGCCGTCGGACGATGAGCCGGTGGCGGAGCCGGGTGTGGAGCCGGTCGACGACGGTGCGACGGTGGACCTGAACGCGGTGTCGCGGTCGGGGGAGCCGGTGGCGGGTTCCGAGTCGTCGGTGGAGCCGGTGGTGGCTGGTCGGTCCCGGTGGAGTACGGCCGGTGTGATGATCGCCGCGTTGTTGGCGTTGTTGGGGTTCACGTTGGTGGTGCAGTTGAAGACGACCTCGACGGACCCGACGTTGGGGGCCACGCGGCAGGAGGACCTGGTTCGGATCCTGTCGGATCTGGATGCGCGGGAGAACCGCCTGCAGCAGGACATCCGTGCCCTGGAGGACAGTCAGCGTCAGTTGCGCTCGGGTGAGCAGGGTCGTCAGGCGGCGTTGGACGAGGCGACGCGGCGGGCGGACGAGTTGGGCATCCTGGCGGGGACGTTGCCGGCGGTGGGCCCGGGGTTGACGGTGCAGTTCGACTCCGGGGTGAAGCCGATCTCGGCGAACCGGGTGTTGGACGCGGTGCAGGAGCTGCGGGGTGCGGGTGCCGAGGCGATGCAGATTTCCGGTGGGGATCGGGCGACGGTTCGGATCATCGCGTCGACGTACTTCCTCGACGGGGACAACGGGTCGTTGATGGTGGAGGGGCGCCGGTTGACGGGGCCGTACACGATCACGGTGATCGGTGATCCGGCGACGATGCGTACGGCGTTGAACATTCCTGGTGGGGTGGTGGCGTCGGTTCGGGGTGACGGCGGTAACGTGACGTTTGGGGAGCGTGAGGTTGCCGAGGTTTCGGCGCTGCACGTGCCGATCAAGTTGGAACACGCCCGTCCGGTCTCCTGACCGGCGCGGCCGCGCCGGATCCGGGTGGTCCGGGGCACCGATGGATGAAGGACGCGTCTGGTGATTCCCGAGGATCTGCGATACACCGCCGAGCATGAGTGGGTGGCGGGTGACGGCACGGCTTCGGTCCGGGTCGGCATCACCCACTTCGCGCAGGACGCGCTCGGTGACATCGTGTACGTGCAGTTGCCCGAGGCGGGTGCGGTGGTCGCGGCCGGTGACTCGTTGGGTGAGATCGAGTCGACCAAGAGTGTGTCGGAGATCTACGCGCCGGTGGCCGGTACGGTGGCGGCGCGCAACGACGCGTTGGCTGACACGCCTGAGCTGATCAACACTGATCCGTACGGCGAGGGTTGGTTGGTGGAGATCACGCCGGATGATCCGACGGCGACGGATGGGTTGCTGACGGCGGCCGCGTATCAGAAGATCACCGAAGGCTGAGTGTGCGTGATCCGGTGCGTGCGATGTCTGCGCGCGTCCGGTTGCCCTGCATTTCGGCGCTGGCTAGGCTCGCCCAGTCGACCGAGAACCCAATAGTTGAGCGTTGTGGAATTGCCTTCCCGGGCACGGGGAGCCAGCCGCCGGGTGTGCATGTGCCCGGCGGCCAGACCCGCCATTACCCGACGCCGACCGAACAGATCCGTGAGGTGGTCCCATGACGCGGCCAGACGACGAGTTCCCCCCACTCGACGTCACTTCGACGCTCAATCTCGGTTCGCTCGACGAAGTGCTGGAGGGGCCGGACACCGATGTGGTGCCGAGCCGGATGTCCGGTTCGTTGCCGCCGGGTATGGCGCTGCTGGTGGTTCGTCGAGGCCCGAATGCGGGTGCCCGGTTCCTGTTGGACCACGATGTGACGACCAGTGGCCGGCACCCGGACAGTGACATCTTCCTGGATGACGTGACGGTGTCGCGTCGGCATGCGGAGTTCCACCGTGACGGTGGGACGTTCACGGTGCGCGACGTGGGCAGCCTGAATGGCACGTACGTCAATCGTGAGCGGGTTGAGGCGGCCACGTTGAGCAACGGTGACGAGGTCCAGATCGGTAAGTTCCGGGTGGTGTTCATCGCCGGTCCGCGCCCGGAGGAGGAGGCCGGCCGGGGGTGAACGAGCCTGCGGCCTCCACGTCACCCGGGGCGGCTCGGTCTCAGCCGCTGATGAGCATCGGTGAGGTGCTTGGGCAGTTGCGGGTGGATTTTCCGGATACCACGATTTCGAAGCTGCGGTTTCTTGAGGCTGAGGGTTTGGTCGAGCCGCAGCGGACGGCGGCGGGTTACCGGAAGTACAGCTGGGACGATGTGGCGCGGTTGCGGTTCGTGTTGACCGCGCAGCGGGACAGGTACCTGCCGTTGCGGGTGATCCGGGAGCAGTTGGCCCAGTGGGATTCGTCTGGTGAGCAGCCGGAGCGGTCGCGGCCGGCGTTGGTGGCGGTCGGTCCCGATGGTGCGGTGCCGGGTCGTGAGGTTCCGGAGCCGGCCGAGTCGTCGCAGGTGCGGCTCGGCCGGTCGGATCTGGTGGCGCGCAGTGGGATCGACGAGTCGACGCTGGCGGAGTTGGAGCGGCTCGGTGTGCTGGTGTCGGATCCGCCGGGTTGGTATGACGCGGATGCCCTGATCATCGCTTCGGCGGTGGCGGGGTTGGCGTCGTACGGGTTGGAGCCGCGGCATCTGCGGGGTTATCGGACGGCGGCGGACCGGGAGGTCGGTTTGTTCGCGCAGTTGGTGGCGCCGTTGGCGCGGCAGAGTGATCCGGCGGCGCGGGCGCGGGCGGCGGAGACGGCGCGGGAGTTGGTGGCGTTGTCGGAGCAGTTGCACGCGGCGTTGGTGCGGGTGGGTCTGCGGTCGACGTTGGGTCGGTGAGGGTGCCCGGCGGGTGGCGGCTGAGCGGAAAGATCTCTTCGGGGAAGCGTGCCGTAGGCTTGCCGGGGTAACCCCTTTTCGGCGCGGGCGTGGTGCTGTAGCGCATGGGACGGCCGTGTTGCGGTCCGTGTACCGTGCAGGGAAGGGCGCGGTGCGTAGGTTGACGACGACACGGAGGCGGCGGTGCGCGAGCTGAGCGTGGTCGGAGTTCGGGTGGAGCTGCCCAGCAACCAACCGATCGTCCTGCTCAGGGAGGTCGAGGGGGACCGCTATCTGCCGATCTGGATCGGCGCGGTCGAGGCGACGGCTATCGCTTATGAGCAGCAGGGGGTCAAGCCGGCCCGGCCGTTGACCCATGATCTTCTGCGGGATGTGTTGGCGGCGTTGAAGGCGCCCTTGCAGGCGGTGGAGATCACCGAGCTGAAGGAGAACGTCTTCTACGCGGATCTGTTGATCGGCGATGGGGTGCGGGTGTCGGCGCGGCCGAGCGATTCGATCGCGTTGGCGTTGCGTGTCGGTGCGCCGATTCGTTGTGCGGAGCAGGTCCTCAGCGAGGCGGGGATCGTTATCCCTGATGAGCAGGAGGACGAGGTGGAGAAGTTCCGCGAGTTCCTGGAGCAGGTGCGTCCGGAGGACTTCGCGGGCTGAGGTGTGCTCGTGCCCGGTTGGTGATCTTTCTCGGTGGCTGCGCGGCGTGTCGCGTCGGTTCCTCCGTGGTAACCCCTGACGGTGGCGATAGGGTTTCCATGTCGAGGGGTGCGCGTCGGAGGAAACGATGCGTCGCCACACTGACGGGGAGGTTGTCCGGATGCACGAGCCGCGGGATTCCGATCCGGGTGCAGAGTTCGACGAGCCGGGTGCCTCATCGCCAGGTGTGGCGGCTGAGGGGGACGGTTCGGTTGGCTACCGGGGTGTGACGGCGTGTCACGCGGTGGGCATCAGTTACCGGCAGTTGGACTACTGGGCGCGGACGACGCTCGTGGTGCCGAGCGTTCGGGATGCTTCGGGGTCGGGGACGCAGCGGTTGTACTCGTTCCGGGACCTGGTGGTGTTGAAGGTCGTGAAGCGGTTGTTGGATGCGGGGGTGTCCCTGCAGAACATCCGTAAGGCGATCGAGGCGTTGCGGTCGCGTGGTGTGGAGGATCTGGCGGGGATCACGCTGATCTCTGATGGGACGACGGTGTACGAGTGCCGGTCTCCGGAGGAGGTGGTCGACCTGTTGCAGGGTGGCCAGGGGGTCTTCGGCATCGCGATCGGTGGGGCTTTCAAGGAGATCCAGGGGTCGTTGTCGCATCTGCCGGCGGAGCCGGCGACGAGCGGCCCGGTGGAGCCGGCGGCGGTGTCCGGGGCGGATCCGGTGGGTGACGAGCTGGCGGCGCGGCGGGCGCGGCGGCGGGCCGGCTGACCCGGTTCGGCTTCCAATTTTTTCCGGTCGGGTTTTCTCGCGACCGTCGGTGACGGCGGCCGGGGATGATCGACCACGCCGGTCCTTTGTGGATACGTTCGGTGTGGTGTTGGTGGCCGATTGTGGAGATACCGATCGGTAGTGATGACACACCGTGTCGTTCGTATGTCGGGAATCCGATAAGGGGGCGCTGACCGGAGGCGTTTGACACGCTATGGTCCCTCACGGTTCTGCACCCTTCATCCCCGGAAGGAACGACCGTGACGGTTACGGAAGAGACGGCTCCCGCTTCGCACTACGACCGCATTGGCGGTGCCAGTTCGGTCAAGGCGGCGGTTGAGCTGTTCTACGACAAGGTGCTCGCGGACCCGGAGTTGGCGGGTTACTTCACTGATGTGGAGATGGCGGGTCAGCGGCGGCACCTGGCGTTGATGTTGACCGTGGTGCTGGGTGGCCCGAACGAGTACACGGGTCGTGGGTTGGCTGAGGCGCACCAGCCGTTGAACATCACGGTGGCGCACTACGCGAAGGTGGGCGAGCACCTGACGGCGACGCTGACCGAGTTGGGGGTGCCGGCGGACATCCTCGCTGACGTGCAGACAGTGCTGGGGCAGGTGCAGGGCCAGGTGGTGGCTGCCGGAAACAGGTCGGGCGTCTGAGCGTGGACGCGGCTCGCCTCAAGCAGAGCTGGTCGGTGGTCGCCGGTCACGGCGACCAGGTGCCGCTCTATTTCTATTCGACGTTGTTCCTCGCTCATCCTGAGACGCGGCAGATGTTCCCCACGAACATGGCCGGTCAGCGGGATCGCCTGGTGACCGCGTTGGGCCACATCGTGTCCAACGTGGACCAGGTGGATCGGCTGGTGGGTTTCCTGCAGGATCTCGGCGCGGATCACCGCAAGTTCGCGGTGCGCGCGGAGCACTATCCGGCGGTCGGTGAGGCGCTGGTGGCGACGTTGCAGCATTTCCTCGCCGAGCAGTGGACCGAGGAGTTGGCAGCGGACTGGACGGCCGCGTACGGGTTGGTCGCCCAGGTGATGATGGAGGCCGCGCAGGCCGCTGAGGCGGTCAATCCGCCGTGGTGGGTGGCGGAGATCGTGGCGCATGAGCGGCGGGCGTTCGACGTGGCGGTGTTGACGGTGCGCCCGCAGTACCTGTTGCCGTTCACCCCGGGGCAGTCGATCGGGGTGTCGCACCCGTCGGTGCGGTCGTGGCGGTACTACTCGCCGGCGAACGCGCCGCGGGCGGACGGCACCCTGGAGTTGCATGTGCGGGCCGCGCCGGGGGGCGCGGTGTCGTCGCGGCTGGTGTACGGGTCGGCGGTGGGGGATCGGATCCACCTGGCGGCGCCGGTGGGGGATCGGCTGGGGTTGTGGTCGGCGGGCTCCAGTGACCTGTTGCTGCTGGTGGCGGGTACGGGCTGGGCGCCGGTGAAGGCGTTGGTGGAGCAGGTCGCCGCGGAGGGTTCCCGCCGCCGAGTTGATCTGTACGTGGGGGCCCGGTCGCGTAGCGAGTTCTACGACAGCGACGCGATCGACAAGTTGGCGTCGTCGTATCCGTGGTTGACGGTGACGTACGTGGTGGGCACCGACGTGCACCGGCCGGGGGAGTTCGTGCAGGCGGTGGATCGGGCGCTGGCCGACGGTGACTGGCGTTCCCGGCACGTGTTCGTGTGTGGGTCGGACGAGATGGTGTCGCACGCGGCGCAAACGTTGGCGCAGGCGGGTTACCACGCGGGTCAGGTGCACCATGAGGGCCTGGGTGCGCAGTGGTACGGCCCGGCGTGGCGGACGGCTGCGGGTGACACTTCGGAAGGTGGGCACAGGTGAGCGCGAGGAGTGAGCTTGCGAGCCCCGCAGTCGCGAACGAAAGGGCGGGTGCGGTGAGCGCGAGGAGTGAGCTTGCGAGCCCCGCAGTCGCGAACGGAGGTCTGCACAGGTGAGCGCGACGCCGATCAGCCGGTATGACGGTGTGCAGGTTTCCGGCGGTGTGCAGGTGCGGATGACCGCCGATCGGGTTCGGCGGTGGGAGTTCGGTGCCGCGTCGTTCGCCCGGCGGGGTTATGACAACGCTGATGTGGACCGGTTCCGGGTGCAGGTCGCTGACGAGTTGGATCTGTTGGCGACGCAGATCGCGACGTTGCGGGCGGAGAACGAGCGGCTGAACGACCGGGTGGAGTTGCACCGGCACGGGGTGATTCCGAGTACGGGGGCGGCGGCGAAGGTTCCGGCGGCGCGGGAGGTGAATCTGCTGTCGGCGGCGCAGCGGGAGGCGGAGCAGATCATCGCGCAGGCGCATGACTACGCGCGTCGGGTCGCCGAGTACGCCCGGGTGCAGTACGAGAGTTACCTGCAGGCGGCGGAGGCGGAGGCGAAGCAGGAGGCGGAGCGGGCGGTGGCGGAGTACCGCAGTGCGGCCGGGCCGAGCTTCGACGACACGGTGGCGACCCGGGAGGCGTTGCGGATTTTCGGCGAGATGATGGTGTCGCACATGCAGGCGGCGGCGCGGCATCTTGATGACGGCAGTGAGCAGTTGGCGCGCACGATGGATCGGATCGCGGCGGAGACGCCGGGGGCGCCGTTCGTGGGTGGTGTGGTGGGTCAGTCGGCGTTGCCGCGGCACCAGCAGCGCTGATCGTGGACCGTGCTCGGCGCGTTGGTGGCGGCTGCACGGCGGTAACGCCTTCGACGCGGACCGGATGGCGCAGGTGCTGGCGCCGACGGGGTTGGTCGATGTCCGCCGTTTCCCGACCGTCCCCGGTGGGCCGGTGCTGGTCGCCGCGCACCGCCCGGGCGGCTGACGCCCACCACCGTAGGACGCGGCGCGGGCCGGCGTAGTCGGTCAGGTGGCGGCGGCGCGGACGGCGTCGGCGATCGGGGTGGGTCCGTCGACGAGTTCCAGTGTCGCGCCGGCGGTGCGTGGTTCGTCGAGCAGCGCGGCGAGGACGTGGGCGACGTCGGTGCGGCTGATCGCGCCACCGCCGACGTGTGGGGTGAGGGTGACCCGCCCGGTGGGTGGGTCGTCGGTGAGCCGGCCGGGTCGCAGCACCGTCCAGGCCAGGTCGCGGCCGCGCAGGTCGTCCTCGGCGGCGCGTTTGGCGCGCAGGTACGCCGCCCACACGTCGTCGGTGCCGGGGGCGGGTGGCTTGTCCACGCCCATGGAGGAGACGAGCAGGTAGCGCTGCACGCCGGCGCGGGTGGCGGCGTCGGCGAGCAGCGCGGCGGCGGCCCGGTCGACGGTGTCCTTGCGGGCGGCGCCGCTGCCGGGCCCGGCGCCGGCGGCGAAGATCACCGCGTCGGCGCCGTCGAGATGCGCGGCGAGTTGCGCGACGTCGGTGTGTTCCAGGTCGCTGACCACGGGGGTGGCGCCGGCGGCGCGCAGCGTCGCGGCCTGCTCGGGGTTGCGGATGAGGCCGACGGCGGTGTCGCCGCGCCCGACGAGGTGACGTTGCAGCAGCAGGGCGATCTTGCCGTGGCCTCCGGCGATGACGACGCGCATGCGCCCAACGTACCGGCCGCACCGGCTTGACCTTGACCTTCGGGTAACCCTGAGCCTGGTCGGTGCCGGTCGCGGTGACCGGCGCGAGGAGGATGTTCACGTGGGGCTGATGACCATCGGGGCGTTCGCTCGGGCGGCGAGGCTGACGCCGAAGGCGTTGCGCCTGTACGACCAGGTGGGGTTGCTGGTTCCGGCGGCGGTGGATCCCGAGTCCGGCTACCGGTTCTACGACCCGGTCCAGCTGCCGGTGGCGCGGCTGGTCGCCCAGTTGCGTCGGCTCGGGATGCCGCTGGCGACGATCCGGGTGGTGTGCGCCCTGGAGCCCGCGGCGGCCGCTGAGGCGATCAGCGCGTACTGGCGGCGGGTCAGCGCCGACACCGCGGCTCGCGCCCGGCTCGCCACCCTCCTCGTGGATCACCTTTCTGAAGGGGGTACCACGATGTCCGACCCGAATGGCACGGTTGCCGTGCGCTGCGCGGCCGGTTGTGACACCGGGCTGGTGCGCGACAGCAACGAGGACGTCGCGTACGCCGGCGGACGGTTGCTGGCCGTGGCCGACGGTATGCGGGGGCCGGGCGGTGCGGCTGCCAGCGCGGCCGCCGTCGACGCCCTGAAGCCGTTGGAGTTCGCCGACCTGCCGTCCGCCGAGGTGTTGACGGTGCTGGCCGGGGCGGTCGCCGACGCCGACCGTGCCGTGCGCGGGTTGGCGTCCGACGCCGGTCAGCCGGTCACCACGCTGACCGGGCTGCTGCTGCGCGGTTCCCGGCTGGCGTTGGTGCACGTCGGTGACACCCGGGCGTACCTGTTGCGCGACGGTGAGCTGTCGCTGCTCACGCAGGACCACACCTGGGTGCAGGCCCAGGTGGATCAGGGTCGGCTCGACCGGGAGCAGGCCGCGTCGCATCCGCGGCGGGCGGCGCTGGTGCGCGCCCTCGGTGGCGGTCGGCAGGTCGAGGCGGACCTCGCGGTGCGCACCGTGCGGCCCGGTGACCGGTACCTGCTCTGCTCGGACGGGTTGTCGGCGGTCGTGGACCGGGCCGAGCTGCGTTCGGCGTTGACCGGGGCCGGCGATCCGGATGCCACGGTGCGTGCGCTGACGGCTCTGGCGCGGGCCGAGGGGGCGCCGGACAACATCGCCTGCGTGGTGGCCGACATCGTGGCGGTGTAGACGTCCCGGTGACCCGCGCCGGGTGGGGTTGCCCACCCGGCGCGGGGTTCGGCGGTGGCGCACGGGTTGAGGCAGCATAGAGAGGTGACGGAGAGCCTCGACGTGTTGACCTCGCTGGTGGCCGGCGGTGGGGTGGTGGTGCTCAGCGGCGCCGGCCTGTCCACCGAGTCGGGGATTCCGGACTACCGGGGGCCCAGCGGGGTGGCGCGGCGGCACACGCCGATGACCTTCCAGGCGTTCACCGGGGATCCGCTCGCCCGGCGGCGCTACTGGGCGCGTAGCCACCTGGGGTGGCGGTTGATCGCGGGCGCGGCGCCCAACGCCGGGCATCGGGCGGTGGCGCAGCTGCAACGCGCCGGTCTGGTCGACACCGTGATCACCCAGAACGTCGACGGTCTGCACGGTGCGGCCGGCAGCCCGTCGGTGATCGAGTTGCATGGTCGGCTCGACGAGGTGACCTGCCTGGACTGCGGCAACCTGACCTCGCGGGAGGAGCTGGACCGGCGGTTGCGGGAGGCCAACCCGGATTTCGTGGCCCGCGTCGCCGGGGTCAACCCGGACGGTGATGTTGATCTCCCCGATGATCAGGTGGCGGCGTTCCGGCCGGTTGACTGCGGGATCTGCGGCACCGGGATGGTGAAGCCGGACGTGGTGTTCTTCGGTGAGACGGTGCCGCCGCAGCGGGTGGCGCGGTGTTTCGCGGCCGTGGAGCAGGCCCGCTCGTTGCTGGTTCTCGGGTCGTCGTTGACGGTGATGTCGGGGCGCCGTTTCGTGATTCGGGCGGCGAAACGGGGCATCCCGGTCGCGATCGTCAACCAGGGGCCCACGCGAGGTGACGGCCACGCCACCGTGTGCGTCGACGCGCCGCTGGGTGTGGTGTTGCCGCAGCTGGCCGAGCGGGTCGCCGCTGGAGTGCCGCTCACGGTGTGATCGTGGGTCACTGGGCGCGGTGCCCGGCCCGGGGGTAGGACATCTGCGCGAAACACCGGCGCTGGTAGCGTTGACCACGCCGGTAACACCCACGTGGGAGAGACCGCCCGACAGCACGCAGGGCGGCGCCGAAGGGGCAAATCCTCCCCGGAACCTCTCAGGCAAAAGGACCTCGTGGGCAGGCACTGTGGAGTGCCCCTGTGGGCGCGACAGAGGGGGAGGCCGACACGTCGACCTCGCCCCGGGAGTGCCCCTGATGACCGTAGAGCAGTTCGCCACCCGTCACATCGGTCCCGGCCCCGACGACGAGCGTCGGATGTTGGAGGTCGTCGGGCACGACTCGATCGACGAGCTGATGGACGCCGCGATCCCCGAGGTGATCCGCTGGCACGGCACCCTCGACCTGCCGGAGGCGGCCACCGAGGCCGAGACGATCGCCGAGTTGCGGGCCCTCGCGGCCCGCAACACCGTCGCCGTCTCCATGATCGGGTTGGGGTATCACGGCACGCACACCCCGGCGGTGATCCGCCGCAACGTCCTCGAGGACCCGGCCTGGTACACGGCGTACACCCCGTACCAGCCGGAGATCAGTCAGGGCCGCCTGGAGGCGCTGCTGAACTTCCAGACCATGGTCACCGACCTGACCGGGCTGGCCACCGCGAACGCCTCCATGCTCGACGAGGGCACCGCGGCGGCGGAGGCGATGACCCTCGCGCGCCGCGCGTCCAAGAGCAAGAGCGGTGTGTACGTGGTCGACGCCGACGCGTTGCCGCAGACCATCGCGGTGATCACCAGTCGGGCCGAGCCGCTCGGCATCGACGTGCGGGTCCTCGACGTCGAGCGCGACGAGTTGCCGGCGGAGTTCTTCGGCCTGCACCTGCAGTACCCGGGGGCGTCCGGTGCGGTCCGCGACCACCAGCCTCTGGTCGAGGCGGCGCACGCCGTCGGCGCGCTGGTCACCGTCGCGGCGGACCTGCTGGCGTTGACGCTGCTGCGGGCGCCGGGGCAGATCGGCGCGGACATCGCCGCCGGCACCACCCAGCGCTTCGGCGTACCCATGGGCTTCGGTGGGCCGCACGCCGGTTACCTGGCGGTGCGCTCCGGCCTGGAGCGGATGCTGCCCGGGCGCCTGGTCGGGGTGTCACGTGACGCGGACGGCAACCCGGCGTACCGGTTGGCGTTGCAGACCCGCGAGCAGCACATCCGGCGGGAGAAGGCGACCAGCAACATCTGCACCGCGCAGGTGCTGCTCGCGGTGATGGCCGGCATGTACGCCGTCTACCACGGCCCGGACGGGCTGCGGGACATCGCGACGCGTACCCACCGGATGGCGGCGCGGCTCGCGGCCGGACTGCGTGCCGGCGGCGTGGAGGTCGCGGACGTCGCGTTCTTCGACACCGTCACCGCCCGGGTGCCGGGCCGGGCCGCCGAGGTCGTCGCGGCGGCCGGCGAGCGGGGGGTGAACCTGCGGCTGGTCGACGCCGACCAGGTGGGGATGTCCTGCGACGAGACGACCACCGACGCGCACCTTCAGGCGGTGTGGGCGGCGTTCGGGGTGGCCGCGTTCGACGGGGCCGTCGACGCGGCACTGCCGGCCGACCTGACCCGCAGCACCGACTTCCTCACCCACCCGGTGTTCCGCAGCCACCACTCGGAGACGGCGATGCTGCGTTACCTGCGGCGGCTGTCGGACTTCGACTACGCCCTGGACCGGGGCATGATCCCGCTCGGCTCGTGCACGATGAAGCTGAACGCGACCACCGAGATGGAGCCGATCAGCTGGGCGGAGTTCGCGAACATCCACCCGTTCGCGCCGGACGCGCAGACCACCGGGTACCGGGAGATGATCGGCCAGTTGGAGTCGTGGCTGGCCGAGGTGACCGGCTACGACGCGGTCAGCGTGCAACCCAACGCCGGTTCGCAGGGTGAGCTGGCCGGCCTGCTGGCGATCCGCTCCTACCACGCGTCGCGGGGGGAGACCCACCGCGACGTGTGTCTGATCCCCTCGTCGGCGCACGGCACCAATGCGGCGTCGGCGGTGATGGCCGGCATGCGGGTCGTCGTGGTGGCCTGCGACGACAACGGCAACGTCGACCTGGTCGACCTGGACGCGAAGATCGACAAGCACCGCGACGCGCTCGCCGCGATCATGGTGACGTACCCGTCGACGCACGGCGTGTACGAGACCGGCATCGCGTCGCTGTGCGCGAAGGTCCACGACGCCGGCGGTCAGGTGTACGTCGACGGGGCGAACCTCAACGCCCTGGTCGGTTTCGCCAAGCCCGGCAAGTTCGGCGCGGACGTGTCGCACCTGAACCTGCACAAGACGTTCTGCATCCCGCACGGCGGCGGCGGCCCCGGCGTGGGCCCGGTGGCGGTCCGCGCGCACCTGGCGCCGTTCCTGCCGGGTGACCCGCTCGGTGCGCACGCCGACGCCACCCCGGCGATCTCGGCGGCGAAGTACGGGTCGGCGGGCATCCTGCCGATCCCGTGGGCGTACCTGCGGATGATGGGCGCCGAGGGGCTGACCCGGGCCACCGGTGTGGCGGTCCTCGCCGCGAACTACGTGGCGGCGCGGCTGCGCGGGCACTTCCCGGTGCTGTACGCCGGCAACAAGGGCCTGGTGGCGCACGAGTGCATCCTCGACCTGCGGCCGTTGACGAAGGCGACCGGGGTGAGCGTCGACGACGTGGCGAAGCGGTTGATCGACTACGGCTTCCACGCGCCCACGATGTCGTTCCCGGTGGCGGGGACGCTGATGGTGGAGCCGACCGAGAGCGAGGACCTGGCCGAGCTGGACCGGTTCTGCGACGCGATGATCGCGATCCGGGCGGAGATCGAGCAGGTGGGTTCCGGGGCGTGGCCGCTAGGGGACAACCCCCTGGCGAACGCGCCGCACACCGCGGCGATGGTCAGCGGTGACGAGTGGTCGCACGCGTACCCGCGGTCGGTGGGCGCGTACCCGGCCGGGGTGGACCGGGCCGGGAAGTACTGGCCGCCGGTGCGGCGCATCGACGGCGCGTACGGCGACCGGAACCTGGTCTGCTCGTGCCCGTCACCCGAGGCGTTCGAAGACTGACAGCGCCCGCGGGCGCTCAAGGGCTGACAGCGCCGCCGGGCGTCGAAGGACCGACGACGGCGCGCCGGGGCGGGCGGAAACGGCCTGCCCCGGCAGTCGCTGCGACCTGGGCGGGGACGTCCCTTACCGGGGGACTAGCCTGGGTCGACGGCGGCTATTCGGTGACGCAGAGTGGTCGGTCAGGCCACGAGGGCGTGGCGGGCGGGGCCGCGGTGCGGTGCGATGCTGCTGCCGTCGGGGAGCAGCTCGCCGGTGTCGTCGAAGACGATGACACCGTTGCAGAGCAGGCTCCAGCCCTGCTCACGGAAGCAGGCGAGGACCCGCGCGGCTTCCCGGTCGGTGGCTTCAGCGGAAGGGCAGGTCGGTTGGTGCTGGCACATCGGGTTCTCCGGACTGTGGGGGCACTGTGTCATGGTTCACATGACCAGTGACGCACAGTACCAAGCGAAAGTGTCCAGCATCGACCAGGTGCCCGCCTGGTGCGCGGGAAATCCACTGAACGGATGAGGAAGGTTGGACCGTACGGCGTGGAAACGCTCCCACAGGTGTGCGACGCGGACCTCGGTCCGGCGACGTACGTCGATGTGCCCGCCGCGCCGGCCGGATGCCGGAGCGGGCTCACCGAACGCGCCCGCCTGCACTGGTCCCGCGCTGACGGCGGCGACCCGGCGGCCCTGGCCGAGGAGTTCCTCGCCGCGCACGGCCTGCCCCTGCACGACCTGACCCGACCCGTCACCGGCCGCCACGGCGACGGGGCCTGCGGCGCGGCGCTGTACCTGTCCGCCGCCGCCGGGGCGCTGCTGACCGGCGCGCCCACCGGGGCGCCCGAACCCGCGCCGACCCTGCCCGACCTCGTTGTCGTCGTCTACCAGCACGGCCGCGCCCGGATCACGCCGCCCGGCCCGCCGGGGCGGTGGTGGCTCGGCGAGTGGACCGAGAGTTGGACCCCCCGCGAACACGCCGCCGCCGTCGACGCGGTCCGCGCCGCCATCGGCCGCGGCGACGTCTACCAGAGCAACATCGTCGGCCACGCCGCCGCCCCCTACACCGGCGACCCGCTGCCCGCCCTGCGCCGCCTCGGCGCGCTCCCCGGCGCCCGCTACGGCGGTGTGCTCACCGGCGACGGCTGGGCCATCGGCTGCGCCTCCCCGGAAACCCTCGTCGAGGTCACCGGCGGGCAGGTGATCACCCGACCGATCAAGGGCACCCGCCCGGCCACCGCCGCCGGGCGCGCCGAACTGCTCGCCAGCGCCAAGGAACGCGCCGAACACATCATGATCGTCGACCTGGAACGCAACGACCTGGCGCGCATCGCCCGCACCGGCAGCGTCACCGTCGACGACCTGTTCGCCGTCCGCCGCTGGTGTGACCTGTGGCAGGCCGAATCCACCGTCCGCGCCACCGCCGCCGACGGCCTCGGCCTGGCCGACCTGCTGCGCGCCACCTGCCCCGGCGGCTCGGTCACCGGCGCGCCGAAACTCGCCGCCCTGACCCAGATCAGCGCCCTCGAACCCGTCGGCCGCGGCGCCAGCATGGGCGCGCTCGGCTGGGTCGCGCCCGGTCGTGTCGACCTGGGTCTGACCATCCGCACCGCCGCCGCCGACGGCCAACGGCTGCACACCTGGGCCGGCGGCGGCATCACCTGGGACAGCGACCCGTACGCCGAGGTCGCCGAGGCCGCCGCGAAGACCGCCCCGATCCGCGCCACCCTGGCCGGGCGCTGACGGCAGCGCCGGACGGCGATACGCTGACCCGCATGACCATGCGGCCCATCCGGATCATCGGCGACCCTGTCCTGCGCACCGGATGTGAACCGGTCACCACCTTCGACGCGGAGCTGCGTGCGCTCGTCACCGACCTGATGGACACCCTGCTCGGCGCACCCGGCCGCGCCGGCGTCGCGGCACCGCAGATCGGCGTCAGCGCCCAGGTGTTCGTCTACGACGCCGACGGGCACCGTGGCCACCTCATCAACCCGACCCTGGAGCTGTCCGACGAGCTCCAGGACGACGAGGAGGGCTGCCTGTCCATCCCCGGCCTGTACTTCCCGACCGTGCGGGCCATGCACGCCACCGCCCACGGTGTCGACCAGCACGGCGAGCCGTTGACCATCGCCGGCAGCGGGTTCCTGGCCCGCGCCCTGCAACACGAGACCGACCACCTGGGCGGGCGGCTCTACGTCGACACCCTGCGCGGCGACACCCGCCGCCGGGCGCTGCGCGAGATCCGCGCCGGCCGGTTCGACTCACCCAGCCGCCGCGGCTAGGCCGGTGGTCGTGGCCGCTAGGCCACCCACTGGTCGTGGCCCAGCTTCGCGATCAACGCGGCCACCACCACCACCAGCACCACCCGCACGAACCCGGAGCCGCGGCGCAACGCCATCCGCGCACCGAGGACCGCGCCGGCGATGTTGCACACCGCCATGCCCGCGCCCAGCAGCCACCACACGTGCCCGGTCACCGCGAACACCACGAGCGCGCCCAGGTTCGTGCCCGCGTTGACGACCTTCGCCATCGCCGAGCCGTGCACGAAATCCGAGCCCAGCAGGGCGGTGAACGCCAACACCAGGAACGTGCCGGTGCCCGGGCCGATCAACCCGTCGTACAGGGCGATGCCCACCCCGGCCACCGCGATCGCCGCCGCCGCCCTCGCCGGGGTGCGCCGGTGCGGCGCCGGTAGCACCCCCAACCGGGGTCGCAGCAGCACGAACGCCGCCACCGCCACCAACACGACCAACACCACCGGCCGGTACGCCGCCGCCGGCACCGCCCCGGCGAGCACGGCGCCCACGCCGGAGCTGAGCACCGCCAACCCCGCCGCCGGCCCCACCACCCGCCAGTCGAGCGTGGTCCGCCGGGCGTACGTCGTCGCCGCCGTGGCCGTACCGAAGATCGCGGCCAACTTGTTCGTGCCCAGCGCGGTGGCCACCGGCAACCCCGGGGCGGCCACCAGCAACGCCGGCAGCAGCAACAACCCGCCGCCGCCGACCACGGCATCGACCCACCCGGCCAGCGCCGCGGCGGCCAGCAGGGTACTCAGCGATACGGCGTCCACGGGCGGCAATTCTTCCCACAGCGGACGGCCAGACCGGGCCTGACGTGGTCAGACTCACGTCAACGACCTCGCGTACGACGCAGAAACACCCCCAACGCCCCGACCGCCACGAACACCAGCGCCGAACACAGCAACACCTTCACCACCCGGCAACCATGCCACGGGCACGTAAGGTGCAGGAGTGCGCCTGGCCACCTTCAACGTGCTGCACGGACGGTCCCTCACCGACGGGCTCGTCGACTCCGACCGACTCGCCGCCGCCGTCGGCGCCCTCGACGCCGACGTGCTCGCCCTGCAGGAGGTCGACCGCGACCAGCACCGCAGCGGCAACCTCGACCTCACCGCCATCGCCGCCCGCGCCCTCGACGCACCCCACCACCGCTTCGCCGCCGCCGTCGTCGGCACCCCCGGCGAACAGTTCCGCCCGCTGCGCCACGACGACGACGGGCACGGCGAACCCTGCTACGGCATCGGCCTGATCAGCCGACATCCCGTGCGCAGCTGGCAGGTCACCCGGCTCAAACCGGCGCCGGTGCGCTCACCGGTCTACGTGCCCGGCCCCCGCGGCGGCCTCATCCTCCTGCACGACGAACCCCGCGTGGTCCTCGCCGCCGTCCTGGACACCCCCCACGGCCCCCTCACCGTCGCCGCGACCCACCTGTCGTTCGTGCCCGGCTGGAACGCCCGCCAACTGCGCCAGACCGTGCGCGCCCTGCGCGCGCTACCGGCCCCCCGCGTCCTGCTCGGCGACCTCAACCTGCCCGCCGCGGCGGCCCGGCTCATCTCCGGCTGGCACCCCCTGGGTCGACGTCCCACCTACCCCTCCGGGCAGCCCCGGGTCCAACTCGACCACATCCTCGCCGACCGGCACGCCCTCGACCAGCTGCCGCCGGTACGCGCGGTCACCACCCCGCAGTCCACCATCTCCGACCACCGGCCGCTCCTGGTCGACCTGGGCTGACCCCACGGCTGTCACCTGTCGTCATCCCTGCCGGGTGGTCACACCGCCGCTGACGTAGCCGGCGACGGCGCGTCCGAGGTGGTCGATCGCGTCGCGGGTGCCGACGGCGACCAGGGTGTCGCCGTAGCGCAGGGCCCGCCGGGCGTCGGGCCTGAGGTCGTGGTGGCCGTCGCGCAGGATCGCCACCACGACGGCGTCGGTGCGCAGACTGCCCAGGGGGCGACCGTCGTAGTCGCTGCCGGCGGGAACCGGCACCCGGGCCACCGTGACGGCGTCCACGTCCGCGCCGCCGTCGGGCACCAGGTCGATGACCGCGGTCGCCGCGAGCAGGTTGGCCAGGTGGTGCGCCGCCACCGGCGACAGCGTCGCCGCGGCACGGACGTCGCCCGGGTCGTCGCGGTCGTACAGGGCGATGTCACGGGCGCCGTTGGGGTGGCAGATCACGCCGAGTCGGGTGCCATCGCCGGTGACGAACGAGTACGAGACGCCGACGCCGGGGAGGGCGATTCGTTCGATTTCCATGACGGACTCCTCCTTGATGGTTCCGCACGTCGCTCGGGGTCGCCGTACTCGCCGTGCCAGTGGGCCAGCCGCCCGGCCCGACTGACCGCCCGCAGTCGGCGTTCGGTGGCCTCACGCACCGTCGGGGTGGTGAGGACGAGCAGATCGTCGCCGGTGCGTAACCGGGTGTCCGTCGCGGGAACGAACGCGACGCCGTCGCGCACCACCAGCGGGGCCACCGCGGGCGGCGGCAGCCGCAGCTCGTCCAGGTACGTGCCGTGCAGCTTCGAACCCGCGGTGATGGTGACGTTGATGAGGTCGGCGTCGATGTTGTCCAGCGGGGCGATCTCGACCTGCAGGTCCGGGCCGACACGGTGCGGGGCCAGCCCGAGGCGTTGCGCGAGCCACGGCAGCGACGGCGCCTGGATCGCGGTGAACACCACGACGAGCACGAAGACGATGTTGAACACGACCATGGCGCCGGGGGTGCCGGCCACCACCGGCACCGTGGCCAGCACGATCGGCACGGCGCCGCGCAGCCCCGCCCAGGACAGGAACACCTGCTCGCGTAGCGGGATGCGGAACGGCAACAGGGTCAGCAGCACCGAGACGGGGCGGGCGATGAGCAGCAGGGCGGCGCCGACCACCAACGCCGGCACGATCGCCGCCGGCAGGTCGGCCGGCGACACCAGCAGACCCAGCATGACGAACAGGCCGATCTGCGCGATCCAGCCGAGCCCTTCGGCCAGCGACTCGGTGGCGCGCCGGTGCGGCAGGCCGGCGTTGCCGAGCACCAGACCCGCCAGGTAGGCGGCGATGAACCCGCTGGCCTGCAACAGGCCGGAGCCGGCGAACGCGAGCACCCCGCACGCGAACGTGGCGATCGGGTACAGCCCCGAGGTGGGCAGGGTGAGCCGGCGCAGCAGCCACACCGCCGCCATGCCCACCCCGACGCCGGCGAGCGCGCCGACCACCAGTTGGTAGCCCATCTGGGCGAGCATCCCGCCCGGGGACAGCGTGCTCAGACTCGTCGCGCTGAACGCCAGCACCAGAATGAACGTGGGCGCGTCGTTGAGCCCCGACTCCGCCTCCAGCAGGTTGCTCAGCCGACGCGGCAGCGGCACGGCGCGCAGCACCGAGAAGACGGCGGCCGCGTCGGTGGACGAGACGATCGCGCCGAGCAGCAGCGACAGCTGCCATCCCAGGCCGAGCAGGTAGTGCGCCGCCGCGGCGGTGACGGCGACACTGATGAACACCGCAAGGGTGGCGAGCGCGGTCGCCGGGCGCAACACCCGCCGCACGTCGCTGACCCGGGTGGTCAGGCCGCCCTCGACGAGGATCACCGCGAGGGCGGCCAACCCGAGCGCCTGCGCCAGCGCGGCGTCGTCGAATGGCAGCCCGAGCCCACCCTCGCCGAGCAGCAGCCCGACACCCAGGTACGCCAGCAGCACCGGCATCCCGGCCTTCGCGGCGATCTTCGCGGCGCCCACGCTGACCAGCGCCACCAGCGTCCCGGCTGCCAGCAGCAGATACAGCGACGGCAGCGTCACGGAGCACCACCCAGGACGAAGTAGCGCAGCCACACGTACACACCGGCCAGTACGACCGTGACGACGGTCAGCAGCAGACCGTCGCGGGTGAACCGCCAGAACGAGATCGGCTCCCCGGCCCGCTGCGCCAGACCCACCATCACCACGTTGGAGGCGGCGGCGACGACCGTGGCGTTGCTGCCGAGGCCCGCGCCGAGCGCGAGCGACCACCACAGCATGCCCGCCTGTTCCATGCCGCCGTTCGCCGCGACGAGCTGCTCGATGATCGGGCTGATGGCGGTCACCGACGGGATGTTGTCCACCAACGCCGACATGAGCGCCCCGCCGCCGATCAGGGTCAACGACGCGCCGAGCAGGTTGTCGCCGACCGCGTCGGTGGCGAAGGTGCCGACCACCTGGATCACGCCGGTGTCGACCAGGGCCCCGACCATGATGAACAGGCCGGCGAAGAACGCCAGGGTGGGCCACTCCACGTCCCGGACGACACTGGCCGTATCCAGCCGTGACACCCCCAGCAGAACGACACCGCCGGTCAGCGCGATCACCGCCGGTTCCAGATGCAGGACGGTGTGCAGACCGAACCCGGCGAGGACGAAGGCGAGAACGATGCCGCTGTACAGCAGCAGGCGCGGTTCACGGATCGCGTCGCGTTCCCGCATCGCCAGCACCGGCCCGACCCGCTCCGGGCGGTACGTCAACGCCGACCGGAAGATCACCCGGCAGAACAGCAACAGAACACCCAGCAGCACGATGACCAACGGCGTCAGGTGCACCACGAACGCGTTGAACGACAGCCCGGCCCGCGCCGCGATGATGATGTTCGGCGGATCACCGATCAGCGTCGCCGTGCCGCCGATGTTCGCCGCGAACACCTCCGCCAGCAGGAACGGCACCACCGGCACACCCAGCTGCCGACACACGGAGATGGTCACCGGGGCAACGAGCAGGACCGTGGTGACGTTGTCCAACAGCGCCGACGCGGCAGCCGTGATCAGCACCAGGATGACCATGAGCCGGTACGGTCGCCCGCGGGCCCGCTTCGCCGCCCAGATCGCCAGATACTCGAACACGCCGGTACGACCGAGCACCGACACGATGATCATCATGCCGATGAGCAGGAAAATCACCCGCCAGTCGATGCCCGTGTCAGTGGAGAAGAACGCCTCCTGCGTACCGGTCAACCCGACCGCGAGCATCAACACCGCACCGCCCACCGACGCGGCCACCCGATCCACCCGGTCCGTGGCGATCAACGCGTACACGACAGTGAACACCGCCACCGCCAACCAGCCCGCCGTGGTCATCCACCGCCCCCCTCCCCACGGACCCCGAAGGCCCGCCCGCCGTCTGTCCCTTTACCGTTGCCAACCGGGGGCACTGCCGACATCGGGGCCAACACTCATTCCAGGCCGGTCAGCAGGGGACAACATGGGAGCCAGCCCCCATGGACACCCACTCGACGCCCACGAGATCCTGAGGTACCGGAGCGTCGACCCACCCGGGGCAGCCGCGCCCGCGACGATGGAAAGGGCGGAGACGACAGGGGGAGGTTCGACACGGTGTCGCTGTTCTGGCGGATCTTCCTGATCAACGCCGCGGTCCTCACCGCGGCGACCGTCCTGGTCCTGCTGGGCCCCGTGACGGTGTCGACCCCGTTCGTCCTCACCGAGGCACTCATCCTCAGCGGCGGGCTGGTCGTCATGCTCGTCGCGAACGCGCTGCTGCTGCGCGTCGGCCTGGCACCCCTGCAACGCCTCACCCGGGCGATGACCACCATCGACCTGCTGCGCCCCGGCCCCCGCCCCGCGGTCACCGGACACGCCGGCATCGCCGCCCTGATCAGCACGTTCAACGCCATGCTCGACCGCCTCGAAGCCGACCGCGCCGCCAGCAACGCCCGCGCGCTGTCCGCCCAGGAGAACGAGCGGCGGCGTATCGCCCAGGAACTGCACGACGAGATCGGCCAGACGCTCACCGCCGTCCTGCTGCAGATCAGCCGGGTCGCCGACAACGCCCCACCCGAGCTACGACCCGAACTGCACCAGGTGCAGGAAACCACCCGCGATAGCCTCGACGAGATCCGCCGCATCGCCCGCCGCCTGCGACCCGGCGTCCTAGAAGAACTCGGACTGATCGCCGCACTGCGCTCCCTGTTCGCGGAGATCTCCCACCACAGCGGCCTGCAGATCCGCCGAGACTTCGCATCCGATCTACCCGCACTCACCGAGGAAGTCGAATTGGTGCTCTACCGCGTGGCCCAGGAAGGCCTCACCAACGTCGCCCGGCACGCCAACGCCACCCGCGTCGACATCACCCTCATCCCACACGGCGACGGCGTGCGGCTCCGCATCCGCGACGACGGACGCGGCATCGCCGGCCAACCGGAAGGCGCCGGCATCCGCGGCATGCGCGAACGGGCGCTGCTCGTCGGCGCCCACCTCAGCATCGGGGCCAGCCCCGACGGCGGCACCGAGGTCACCCTCGACGTACCCGACCCGGCAGGCCTGGCATGAGCGCGCCCATCCGCATCCTGCTCGCCGACGACCACGCACTGGTACGCCGCGGCGTGCGCCTCATCCTCGACGGCGAACCCGACCTGACCGTCGTCGCCGAGGCCAGCGACGGCGCCGAAGCCCTCGAACAAGCCCGGCTGCACCAACCGGACCTGGCCATCCTCGACATCGCCATGCCCCGGCTCACCGGCCTGCAAGCCACCCGTGAACTCGTCAGACAGCAACCGGGCCTGCGGGTACTGATCCTGACCATGTACGACAACGAACAGTTCTTCTTCGAAGGCCTCCGAGCCGGCGCCAACGGATACGTCCTCAAATCCGTCGCCGACCGCGACCTCGTCGAGGCGTGCCGGGCCGCCATGCGCGACGAACCATTCCTCTACCCCGGCGCCGTCACCGCCCTGATCCGCAACTACCTCGACCGCGTCCGCAACGGCGAACCCGTACCCGAACGCGCCATCACCGGCCGCGAGGAGGAGATCCTCAAACTCGTCGCCGAAGGGCACTCCTCGAAGGAGATCGCCGAACTGCTGTTCATCAGCATCAAGACCGTCGAGCGGCACCGCAGCAACCTGCTGCAGAAACTGGGCCTCCGCGACCGGCTCGACCTCACCCGATACGCCATCCGCGCGGGCCTCATCGAACCCTGACCACCACCGACACCCGCCAGCGGCGGCCACCGGGGGAGCAGCCCGCCCAGCCGCAAGATTCCCTCAAGATCATTGCATAGACGATCTCCGACGACCATGCTGATCGAATCGCGCCACGATCAACTAGTCGGAGGCCACATGCGACACCAGCGACCCCTAGCGATCGCCGTAGCCACACTCCTCACCCTCACCCTGACCACCGCACCCACCCCCGCCAACGCCCAGAGCGCGGCAGCACCCAACCAGGTCACCAACCTCACCATCCGCCAGGCCGACGGGTACGCCACCCTCGCCTGGCAACCCGTCGACGGGGCAACCGACTACCAGATCGAACGCACCGCCGTCGACGCCACCGGCACCCCCACCGGCGCACCCACCATCGTCGGCATCTGGCGCCCCAACCGCCAGATCAACCAACAGGCACCCACCTTCGCCGACGCCGGATTCAACCCCGGCGACACCTTCCAGTGGCGGGTACGCGCCCGCACCGGCACCACCGAACAGCCCTACTCCGACCCGGTCGTCGCCACCACCACCGCACCCTGGGGCAACCCCGACACCCCCGGCGAGCAACTGCGCACCCAGTGGGAAACCGCCCACGCCGCCCAGTACACCAGCGACACCGACGAGTACGCCTACACCGCCGCCATCGACGCCCTCAGCGACCGCGTCCGCGTCGTCGAACTCGGCCGCACCGTCCAGAACCGACCGATCAACATGCTGGTCATCGGTTACCCCACCCCCGCGACCACCCCGGAGGCCGTCGCCGCCACCGCACCAGTGGCCATCAACTGCAACGTGCACGGCAACGAACCGGGCGACCGCGAAGCCTGCCTCATCATGGCCCGGCAACTCGCCTTCAGCACCGACCCCCGCATCACCGACCTGCTCAGCCACACCACCGTCCTGATCGTCCCCACCATCAACGGCGACGGCCGCGCCGCCAACACCCGCGGCAACTCCACCGGCCAGGACCTCAACCGCGACTACTCGCTCATCCGTCAGCCGGAGACCGCCGCGTACATCAAGATGGTCCGCGACTACCGACCCGTCGCCGGCTACGACGGCCACGAGTACGGCAACTCCCGCGCCGGCGACCTGCCGATGCTGCCACCCCGACACCAGAACGTCGCCCAACCCATCTTCGACCAGTCCCAGGACATGATCGAAGGCCACATGTACACCAAGGGCGCCGAAGCCGGCTGGTGGGCCTGCCCCTACGGCTGCGAAGGCGGCGGCAACGTCGGCCTCAGCGAGGAAACCATCCTGCGCAACACCCTCGGCCTCAAGAACGTCGCCAACTCCCTGCTGGAACTGCGCAGCTCCGGCGGACAGACCCGACCCGACGAGGGCAACACCGCCAACAACCGACGCCGCAAGACCTACTCGGCCCTGTGGACCTTCCACCAGTTCCTGGACTACCACCGCGCCGACCGCAACGACATCCTCACCTCCCGCGCCGAGTCCATCGAAATCCAGGCCGCCAACACCGGCCGCCTGGTCTTCCGCGGCTCCCGACCCATCCCCGCCCACCCCGCCCCGCACCCCGGCGACAGCCCGCCGCCGCTCGACGCCCCCCGCGCCGACCTCATCCTCGACAACGCCCCCTGCGCCTACAAGCTCACCGACGAGCAGTACAACGGCGCACGCACCGACGGACCAGGCGGCATCGGCACCACCGTCGCCCAGCGCATCGCCGCACACGGCTGGCAGGTCATCAAGACCAACGACGGCTGGTACGTCCCTCTCAACCAGCCCGAACGCGGCCTCATCCCGCTGCTTCTCGACACCCAGGGCGTCGAGAAGCTGACCGACGGCGAACGCGTCTACCCCACCCTCACCGGCCGACGCAACGGACCACTGACCGTCACCGGCTTCACCTGCGCCGCCGACGCCACCATCAACGGCCCCATCACCGTCCAGCCCGGCGCGGCACTCGTCGCGACCGCAACGACAATCAGCGGACCCGTCAGCGCCAACCGCGCCGCCGGCGTCGTCCTCGCCGACAGCACCGTCAACGGCCCGCTGCAGATCACCACCACCGACGCGATCTCCATCATCGACGTCACCATCGCCGGCCCGGCCAGCCTCACCGGCAACACCACCGGCACCACCGCAGCACTGCTCGCCGGCAACACCATCCGCGGCCCGCTCACCTGCACCGCGAACAGCACCGCCCCGACCAACCTCGGCGTCGCCAACACCGTGAACGGCCCGCGCACCAACCAGTGCGCGGCACTGTGACCACCAGCTAGCCGAGCCGGCGTGCCGGCGGTGCGAGGCCACCACGCCCCGCACCGCCGGCACACCCCACCCCCCAACCCCGACCCGTGGAGCCCGCCGTGTCGCACCCGTCCCGCGCTCTGCACCTGGTTGCCGTGGCCCTGCTGCTGACCCCGGTCGCCTGCACCGCCACAACAGACCCGAAGCCACCGCGCGACAACACCAGCGCCGCCCAGGTCACCGGGCCGCTCTGCGCCGCCCTGCCCACCGGCACCGACCCCGGCAACCCGAGCTTCCTCGCCGGCCAACCCGTCGACCAGGCACTGCGGTGGATCCCCACCCTCACCACGTTCGAAGCGGCCCTGCGCACCAGCGGCGCCCTCGCCGCCCTGCCCACCGGCACCGACGTCACCATCCTCGCGCCCTCCGACGACGCCTTCGCCGCCATGTTCTCCGAGGACAACTGGGACGACCTGATGACCCGCCACACCGACCAGCTACGCACCCTGCTCAAGGCACACCTGATCACCGGAACCCACACCATCGACGACCTGGTGAACGCCGGCACCACCACCACCCTCGACGGCACCACCGTCACCGTCACCCGCACCGGACCCACCGCCCGCCTCGCCGACCGGGCCGACGCCGTGTGCGCCGACTACCGGGCCACCAACGCCCGCATCCACATCATCAACGCGGTCCTCGGCGCACTGCCCAAAACCGCCGGCGACACCGACGAGCGGGCCCACTGACCGCGCTCACCGCTCCTCCCGCACCGGCACCAGCGCGGCCAACGCCCGGTTGGTGCGGTTGGCCCGCACCGCGTCGCGCTGCTGAACGGCCGTCACCTCGATGTACGTCTGCGACGACGCCAACGACGCGTGCCCCAACAACCGCATGATCTCCGCCGCGCTCGCCCCGTCCTCGGCCAACCGGGTCGCGAAGGTGTGCCGCAACGCGTGCAACCGCGCTCCCCGCGGCACCCGGTCACCGACGCCCGCCCGCCGAAAACACGACTCCACCAGATACTGCAACCCACCCCGGCGCAGCGGCTCACCACGCCGATCCACCAGCAACGCCGAGTCCGGCCGCACCGACCGCGAACCGAAGCGCCGCACCCGACTGTCCAGGTAGTCCCGCAGCACCCGGTCCAGGTCCGCCTCGATCGGCACCACCCGGGGCCGCCCACCCTTGCCGAGCACCTCGATGCGCCGCTCACCAGGCCGACCCGCCAACGAGCCGACCCGCAACGCCAGCAGCTCCGACAGCCGCAGCCCCGCGCACAGCGCCACCGCCAGCACCGCCACGTCCCGTTCCGGCCACGGGTCACGCTGCCGACCGTCGTCGCGGGCGACCGCCGCGAGCAGCACCTCGGGGGTGTCCGCGCCGCGCAGCGGCTTCGGCTGGGGGAGGAGCGCCCGGGGTCGCCCGACCGCCGGCATCGGGTTGCCCGCCACCACCCCGTCGGCGACCAGGAAGGTGAAGAAACTGTTCCAGGTGGACCAGGCCCGGTGCACCGACGCGGGTGCCCGGGGGGCGGCGAACCGGGCGAAGGCCGCCCGCATGACGCGGGGGGAGAGGTCGGTGATCGACAGCTCGTCGAGGGGGAGGGGAGTGGCGTCACCGTCGGCAATCAGGGCGGCCACCGCGTACAGGTCCCGACGGTAGGCAGCCAGGGTGTGGGGGGAGGGCTTGCCGGTGGCGCGAGCGGTCAGGAACTCCTCGATCAGCACCCCGAGCGATTCGTCCTTTTTGTCATGCATAAGGGATATTATGCAGCATTTTCGCGTTCCCGGGAAGCGGGGGGAGAGGGGGCATGAGGCCGTATCGTGCCGGGCATGAGGCCGGCCGCCACCTGCCCGCGGTGCGGGCGACGAGGCAGCCCCGTCTGGTACGAGGATTCCGCCGAGCCCACCGCCTGGGGATGCCCGGCGGGGCACCGGTGGTCGAGCACCGGCCGACCCGGCTGGACGCCGTACCCGTCGCCCGCCGCCGTTCCCGGACGGCTGAGCGCGAGCGAGCCGCCAGCCCGGGCGCACCCCGGCCGGGTGCACAGGGACGGCCGGAGCTGGCGGATCGGGACAGCCGACGACGTCGCCTGGATCGCCGGCCACACCACACACGGCCCGTCGGTCACCGCCGCCATCCCGCCGGTCTTCGAGGCGTACGCCACCTTCCACCCGCCGGACGGCGTCGGTGTCGACGTCCACGAACGTGCCGTCGTCGCCGAGCTGGCAGCGCGTACCCCGGAACAACAGTGGTGGCTGGGCTACCTCGACACCGGGGCGCACGACATCGTCTTCCCGGGCGCGGCGACGGTGACCCTCTACTGGGGGTGGTCCTACCTGCTGGTCGAGGCGGGACCCGAGCAGGCTCTCACCTGGCGTACCGGGCACCTGCGCGGCGACGGGGCGTTGCCCGACCTGTTCTTCCCGGCGGACCGCTCCTGGCTCGTCTCCGCACTGTGGGACGACACCTGGACCGACATCGGCGCCAGCGCCGACATGCTCGCGGGACTGCTGAGTGATCCGCTGGTCAACGCCCGCCTCGTGGACCCCGACGAGGACGCGTGCCCGCCCGGGCTGACGCGCGACTGCCCCCCTGTCCAGGGGACCGCCGGAACGGCTTACTTTACATAATGTGCATTATCGAATCGCTGCGGAAACGGCTGGACAGGGGACAGCCGTGAATCTCCGCACGACGTAGCTTCATCAGTGGTCGCTGTCTCGGGAACTGTTGGCACGCGCACCAGTCAGACCTCACAGCAGACCAGGAGGAGACGCGGCGTGGGGATGGTCGAGACGGCGTTGCTGCGCCTGGCCGGCTCGGTGGTGACACCGGCGGTGAAACGGTGGCTGGGACGCCGCCGCGAACACCGGGAACGTGAGACGCCGCTGATCGAGCTGATCGGTTCCGGGATCACCGATGACCTCGGCCTGCGCCGGGCGGGCCGGCGGTTGGACGACATCGTCGACACCGTCTACGAACGCCTGCAGCCGCTGGTTCGTCGCCGGGAGCCGGCGCTTCCCGACAACGAGATCGCCGCCGCCCTGAACGCGGTGGCCGACACGCTGCGCGACGCGGACCTGTCCGACGCCGCAGTGTTCGCCGACGACGTCGACCCCGCGCTGATGGCCACCCGACTGCGCCGGCAACTGCCCGACGTTCCCGCGCGGGCGGGTCTGAGCGAGGCGGCAGCACACCTGTACGGGCGGGTCCTCGACGAGTGCTGCACCTGCCTGACCCAGTTGGTGGTGCAACTCCCCCCGTTCCAGGGTCGCGCCACCGTGCAGACCCTGGAACGGCTGTCCGCGGTGGCCGACAGCCTGACCCAGGTCCTGGCCCGGCTGCCGGTGACCAGTCTGGACGCCCCGACCGGGACCAGTCATGACGCCCAGTTCCGGACCCGGTACCTGGCCCACCTGCTCACCGTGCTGGATCATCTGGAACTGTTCGGCGTCGACGTGCACCGCTACCGGTTGCGTACGCCGTTGAGCATCGCGTACATCAGCCTGGCCGTCACCGGCGGCACCACCCGTGGCCTGCGCCGCGGTGGGTTCCGCTGGGGTCCCGGCCTGCTGCGCTCCGACGGCGGTGGTGGTGACAGCGCTTCGGTGCGGGCCGAGCAGGCCCTTGGCGACGCGGCACGGGTCCTGCTGCGTGGTGACGCCGGCTCCGGCAAGACCACTCTCATGCAGTGGATCGCGGTCACCGCGGCCCGGCACGGGTTCACCGGAGAACTCGACACCTGGAACGGGCGTACCCCGTTCCTGATCCGGCTGCGTGACCACGTCGCGCAGCCGTTGCCTCCCCCGGAACGGTTCCTCGACCTGATCGCGGCCACGATCGCCGGGCTGATGCCTCCCGGCTGGGTGCACCGCCAACTCGGCACCGGGGCGATCCTGTTGGTCGACGGCGTCGACGAGGTGCCCGAGGGCCAACGGCGGACGGTCCGCGACTGGCTGCACGGCCTGCTGTCCGCGTACCCCGACCTGCGGGTCGTGGTCACCTCCCGGCCGGCTGCGGCGTCCGCCCGCTGGCTGGACACCGAAGGGTTCACCTCGGTGTTTCTGGAGCGGATGGGGCCGGCCGACGTCAAGGCGCTGATCCGGCACTGGCACGAGGCCGTCCGGCGGGCCGCCGACCTGCCCTGCGAACCCCATCTGCTGCCCGGTTACGAACAACGGCTGCTCGCCCAACTCGACGGCAGCGCCCACCTGCAGAACCTCGCCGGCAGCCCGCTGCTCTGCGCGATGCTGTGCGCACTGAACCTGGACCGGGACAGCAACCTGCCCCGCAACCGGATGGACATCTACCAGGCTGCCATCGACATGCTGCTGCACCGCCGCGACTCGCAACGTGGCGTCCCCACCGCGCTGCCGGAACTGACCAGCCGCGACCAGGCGCAGCTGTTGCAGGAGGTCGCCTGGTGGATGACCCAGAACAGCCGCACCGAACTCACCCGCGCCGAAGCGACGCAGCGCTTCGCGCATCGGTTGGCCGGGATCCGGCACATCACCGCTCCCGTCGCCGCAGTGCTCGAGCACATGATCCAACGCAGTGGGGTTTTGCGTGAGCCGGTGCCCGACCGCATCGACTTCGTCCATCGCACCTTTCAGGAATACCTGGCTGCCCGGGAGGCCGCCGACCAGGGGCACACCGGTGCCCTGCTTGAGCACGCCCACCTCGACACCTGGCGCGAAACCATCATTCTGGCCGCCGGTCACGCCAACGCGCCGGTCCGCAGGCAGCTCCTCGCCGGTCTGCTCACGCTCGCCGCCGAGCGACCGAAGCAGGCCCGCAGGTTGCGGCTGCTCGCTGCGGCGTGCCTGGAAACCGCGCCAGCGGTCGAGCCGGAAGTCCTCGGCCGGATCCGTTCCCACCTGCGTGAGCTGCTGCCCCGGTCCGTCGCCGAAGCCCGGTCCCTGGCGGCCGTCGGAGAACCGCTGCTCGCCGAGCTGCCGGCCGATCTCAGCACGTTGAGTGAGGCCCAGGCCGCCGCGACGGTCAGGGCTGTGGCGCTGGTCAATGGTCCCGATGCGCTTGCCACCCTCGCCCGCTACGGCACCGACCCGCGACCTCGCGTGCAGCAGCAGCTCATCACGGCGTGGGAGTACTTCGACCCCACCGACTACGCCGACCGGGTCCTCGCCGACGCCCCTCTTGAGGGTGGCGAGGTGACGATCCGCAGCGCAGCCCTGCTCCCCGCGCTGCCCCGGCTGCGCCACCTCGCCAGGACGGTCATCCGCAGCGACGAGAAGGTTGAACTAGGCCAACTGTCGGACGTGCCGCACCTGACCGAGGTGCGTCTCAGAAGCGGGTTCGATGGGGGCTTGGAGCATCTGGCCAGGCACCTCGGTCTGCGCGCCCTCGATCTGGACGTCGACGGGCAACGGGTGGACCTAGCCGCGCTGCAAGCGCTGCCCGACCTTACTGACGTGGTCTTGTGGGGCATTGCCCCCGACCAGGACCTCACCGCCCTCACCCGGATGACGCAACTGGAGGTGCTCATCCTGAGTGGTGTGACGGTCAGCGGAAATCTCCTGGCCAACCTCACCGAGCTGACATCACTCAATATCAGACCTGCCCCGGGGTGGGATCCGGCGATGCTCGATCCTCTGCGCAACCTGACACAGCTCGCGCTGTACGCCGACGATGAGCCGTCCGGAGGTATCCGCGGACTGGCTGATCAACTCCGTAGCCTGAACAAGGTTACGTACCTGTTGATCAGCTCCTGCGCATGGCTTACGGACCTGTCCGCGCTGGCCTCGATCGACACTCTGACCAGCCTTGTGATCGAAGATGCGCTTGTCACCGACTTGAGTCCGTTGGCCGGGCTGTCCCGGCTTAACTGGCTGACTCTCCGCGACAGCTACCACTTGTTTGATCTCACTCCGCTCGCCGGCCTGACGGAGCTGAAACATCTCTGGATCTGGGAGTCGGTGCCGGGACTCGACCTGACACCGCTACACGGAAAACGAATGACTGTGCATCTCTCGCAAGGCGTTGAGCTGGCCGACACTCCGCGCCCGGAAGGGGTGCGCATCAAACGCTTCGGGTGAGTGACTGGAGGCTGAGCGAACCCTGTGACCTCGTGGGCGGGGTCCGCTCCCCCACTGACGCGTCTCAGTCTCGGGTGCGGTGTAGCCAGTCCTGGGTGAGCGATCGCAGCAGGGCGGGTTGTTCGTACGGCAGGTAGTGCCCGGCCGCGCCGATCACCGTGTAGGTGCCGCGCGGGTAGCGGCGCATGGCGCGGACCTGGTCGGCGTAGCCGACGATTCGGTCCTGTCGGCCGGTGATCACGCTGACCGGGCCGTCGAAGACGACGTCGGCGTCCTCGTCGGGTAGCGCGTAGTCGGGCCCGGTCTGGAGTTCCTGTTGGAAGGTCGGATCGCCGGGGCCGCCGGGGTCCAGTGCGGCGAGCACCGTCGCGACGACGGCCGGGGTGCGGTGGCCCAGGGCGGCGTCGAGGTGTGCGTGCAGGGCGGTGGGGGCGGCGTCGAGCAGGACCGGCGTGTCGACGTGGTGGTCGAGCCAGGCGCAGACGGTGTCAGGACCGCCTGGGAGGTGGGTGGGCAGTGCGCGGGGGTGTCTCCGTGGCCGGGCAGGTCCAGGTAGATCTCGCGGAGGCCCGTGCCGGCGAGGGCGGGGCGCAACGCGGTGGCGGTGGCGGCGCGGCTGGTGCTGAACATGGGTAGGCACACCACCGCTGCTCCGGTGTCCGCTGACTGGTCGTACGCCAGGTGCATGGTGGGTCCTTGCTGGAGACGGCTGTGTGCTCCACCGTCTCATGGGCGGTTACCGGCCCGCGATCGTGCATGGGCACCGGCCGGGTTGGCCGGTGCCCACGAACATCGTGCGACGGTACGGCTCAGAGCCAGGGCACCTGTGGGGACGGGTAGAAGTCGACCTGTTGCAGTCGCCAGCGGGGTGCCTGCTCCCCCAGCCGGGTGCGGAACGATTCCCAGTCGTGGCTGGCGGAGGTGGACCAGCCGAGTTCGGCGATGGCGGGCAGGCGGGGGAAGGCCATGTATTCGATGTCGTCGAGGGTGCGCAGGGTCTCGGACCACAGGGGGGCCTCGACGCCGAGGATGGCGTTCTCGCCGACGCCGGTGACCCGGGTGACGGGGTCCCAGCCGTACGCGTCGGACACCTCGATCAGGCCGGCCCAGCGGAGGCCGAGGCGGGTGTTGGCGTCGTACTTCATGTCCAGGTAGGCCTTGTTGGCCGGGGACATGATGATTTTGTTGCCACGGGCGGCGGCCGCGGCGAGGCTGGCGTTGGTGGTGCCGGTGCCCCAGAACTGGGCGACCGCGTCGGTGGGCGGGTCGGCCTGGGTGATCTCGTTCCATCCGGAGGCGCGTTTGCCGTACTTGGCGACCAGGGGCAGGACCCGGTTCATGAAGGTGCGGTAGTCCTCGTCGGTGGTCGCGTGGGCTTCGTCGCCGCCGATGTGCAGGAACGGTCCGGGGGTGATGGCGGCGACTTCGCGGATGACGTCCTCGACGAACCGGTAGGTGAGTTCGTCGTTGATGCACAGGGAGCTGTAGCCGACCGCCATGTCGGTGCGCGGGGGCGGTGCGACGCCGTCGCAGTTGAGTTCGGGGTATGTCGACTGGGCGGCGTTGGTGTGCCCGGGCATGTCGATCTCGGGGATGATCGTGATGTGTCGCGCGGCGGCGTAGGCGACGACGGCCTGGTAGTCGGCCTTGGTGAGGTATCCGGGGCCGGCGCCGTCGACTCCGGTGCCGGGTCCGCCGCCGACGGTGGTGAGGCGGGGCCAGGAGTCGATCTGGATGCGCCAGCCCTGGTCGTCGGTCAGGTGCAGGTGCAGGTAGTTGATTTTGTACTGGCTGAGCAGGTCCACGTAGGCGGTGATGTCGTCCACTGTGTGGAAGTGCCGGGCGAGGTCGAGCATCGCGCCCCGGTAGGCGAAGCGTGGGTAGTCGATGATTCGTCCGCCGGGGACGGTCCAGGTGATGCGCTGCCGGTCGGGTGCCTCGATCTGGGCGGGGAGCAGTTGGCGCAGTGTCTGGGTGCCGGCGAACAGGCCGGCGGGGGTGGTGGCGCGGATGGTGATGCCGCGGCGGGTGACGTCGAGTTGGTAGCCCTGCTGGCCGATGCGGTCGTCGGTGCCCTCGATGAGCAGGGCGATCTCGGGTAGCGGGGTGGAGCGTACGGGCAGGACGGGCAGGGGGTGGCCGGTGGCGGGGCGCAGGGTGGTGGCGAGTTGGTGGCCGATCTGCCGGGCGGCGGTGGAGCCGGGGGTGGTGCGGATGACGGTCAGCGGGGTGATCCGGAAGGTGTTGTGTGCGTCGGGTCGGGTTTCGACGGGTGCGGGGATGACGTCGGTGAGCTGCCGGGTTGGTGTGGTGGGTGCGGCGGCGGGGGCGGGTGTGGCGGGCAGGGTGAGTGGTAGCGCGAGTGCGGCTATGGCCAGCAGCCGTGTGGTGTGTCGGCGGCGCACGGTACCTCCAGGCCTCGTCATGATCGACCTTGGTCGATTAGAGTCGCAGGCTACCGGCGCCCTGCCTGTACTGTAAACCTTCCTTAACATAAGGGCGTGTCGAGACAGCGTTGTCGCCCACCTCACGTGTGCCGCTCGCGGGGGAATTCCCGCGGCGGGTCGTGCCGTTGTCCGTTCGGAAGATCAGAAGCACATGATCGAATGGAAGTGCCATGCACATGCGCTCAGACGCGGTAGTGCTGTTCGGCGTCACGGGAGATCTCGTCTCGAAGAAGCTGTTCCCGGCGCTGTACGAGTTGACCCGGCGCGACCGCCTCGACGTCCCGGTGATCGGCGTGGCCCGCTCCCCCTGGGATGATCAGCAACTGGTCACCATGGCGCGCAAGTCGGTCACCGAGGCCAACGACGAGATCGACGACGAGACCTTCGACCGGCTCGCGGACAACCTCTCGATGCTCTCCGGCAACTACGCGGACCCGGCAACGTACCAGCGGCTGGCTGAGCGGCTGCGCGACGCCGAGCGGCCGGTCTTCTACCTGGCGATCCCTCCGGCGGTGTTCGGCTCCGTCGTCGAGGGCCTGGCGGCCGTGGGTCTGGCCGACCGGGGTCGGGTGATCGTGGAGAAGCCGTTCGGGCGTGACCTGGAGTCCTCCCGCGAGCTGGATCGCACGCTGGGCGCGGCCTTCGCGCCGGAGCGGGTGTTCCGCATCGACCACTACCTCGGCAAGGAAGCCGTCGAGGGGCTCTACGCCTTCCGGTTCGCCAACCGGCTGTTCGAGCCGTTGTGGAACAACGAGCACATCGACAACATCCAGGTCACCCTCGCCGAGGGCTTCGGCACGCAGGGCCGGGCCGGCTTCTATGACACGGTGGGCGCGACCCGGGACGTGCTGCAGAACCACATCCTGCAGGTCGTCGCGCTCATCGCGATGGAGGCGCCGGCCAGCGAGGACACCGTGGCGTTCCGGAAGGCGGAGGCCGCGGTGCTGCGGCAGATCGCGCCGCTGTCGCCGCGGTCCACCATCCGGGGGCAGTACGCCGGCTACCGCGACGAGCCGGGCGTGGCGGCGGATTCGAACACCGAGACGTTCGTGGCGACCCGGTTGACCGTCGACTCCTCCCGCTGGGCGGGTGTGCCGTTCTACCTGCGTACCGGCAAGTCCCTGCCGGGGACGGCGACGGAGGTCGTGGTCGAGTTCAAGCAGCCGCAGCGTTCGCTGATTCCGGCCGAGCGGGGCACGGCGACCGCGGCGAACCTGCTGCGCTTCCGTCTGGGGCGCGGTGACGGCATCACCATGTCGATCCAGGCCAAGAGCCCGGGCGCCGAGGTGGCGAGCCGACCGGTGGACCTGTCCGTCGACTTCGGTGCGGCCTTCGGTCGCCGCCAGGAGGCGTACGAGCGGCTGCTCGACGACGCGATGGACGGGCAGCACCTGCGCTTCGCGCGGGCCGAGACGATCGAGCAGGAGTGGCGCATCGTCGAGCCGATCCTGGATCTGCCGTCGCCCGTGCAGTCGTACGAGAAGGGCAGTTGGGGTCCGGCGGACGCGGACGCGCTGGCCGGCGGCTGGCATGTCCCGGACCTGCGTTAGCTGTCGACGCCGCGGCGGCCGGGGGCTGACTGACCGCTCAGCTCAGCGGAGCGACCGTCCGGCGACGGTGAGGTTTGCCGGTCACGAGTGCGCTGGGCACGTTGGGGGCGACGTTTCTCGTCCTCATCGGAGAGGAAGCAGCGCATGCTTTCCGCACTCGATCGTCGGCACACCGTCGCGCCGCCCGGCTACAGCCGCTGGCTCATCCCCCCGGCGGCGTTGGCCATCCACCTCTGCATCGGTCAGGTCTACGCCACCAGCGTCTACAAGAACTCCCTGATCGCCCACTTCGACACCAGCCAGACGGCGATCGGGGTGATCTTCAGCATCGCGATCGTGATGCTCGGGTTGTCCGCGGCCGTCGCCGGGACCTGGGTGGAGGCGAACGGGCCGCGCAAGGCCATGTTCGTCTCGGCCTGTTTCTGGGCGGCGGGCTTCCTGGTGGGTTCGCTGGGCATCGCCACGAAGCAGCTGTGGCTGCTGTATCTGGGCTACGGGTTGCTCGGCGGCATCGGCCTGGGCATCGGCTACATCTCCCCCGTCTCCACCCTGATCAAGTGGTTCCCGGACCGGCCGGGCCTGGCCACCGGGCTGGCGATCATGGGGTTCGGTGGTGGGGCGATGGTCGCCTCTCCCCTGTCGCGGCAACTGTTGTCGTTCTACGACGCCGGCTACGACCCGGCCAACGCCGGGTCGACGGCCTCGGGCAGCGCCCTGGTGTGGCTGTTCGTGACGCTCGGCCTGGGCTACTTCGTGATCATGATGTTCGGGGTGGCGAACGTGCGGGTGCCGGCGCAGGACTGGCGTCCGGCCGGCTTCGATCCGGCGAGCGTGGCGGCGAAGCCGCTGGTCACCACGGCGAACGTGTCGGCGGCGAACGCGGTGAAGACCCGCTCGTTCTGGCTGCTGTGGGTGGTGCTGTTCTGCAACGTGACAGCCGGCATCGGCATCCTGGAACAGGCCAGCCCGATGATCCAGGACTTCTTCCGCGACAACGGCACCTCGGCGGTGACCGTCGCGGCGGCCGGCGGGTTCGTGGGTCTGCTGTCGCTGTTCAACATGGCCGGCCGGTTCGTGTGGTCGTCGACCTCGGACGTCATCGGCCGCAAGCCGATCTACCTGGTGTACCTGGGTGTCGGCATGGTGCTGTACGCGCTGCTGGCGCTCGTCGGGCAGACCTCGACGGCGCTGTTCGTGCTGTTGGCGTGCGTGATCCTGTCGTTCTACGGCGGTGGGTTCGCGACGGTGCCGGCGTACCTGCGTGACCTGTTCGGCACGTTCCAGGTCGGCGCGATCCACGGGCGGCTGCTGACCGCCTGGTCGGCAGCGGGAATCGCGGGTCCGCTGATCGTCAACGGGTTCCTCGACGCGCAGGGCGAGCCGGGCTCGCTGACGGCCGCGGCGTACCGCCCGGCGCTGTTCACGATGGTCGGGGTGCTGGCGGTGGGCTTCGTGGCGAACCTGCTGGTCCGGCCGGTGCCGCAGCGCTACCACGAACCACCGGCGGATCAGCGCGCCGACGTGACGGCGCACCGGGACGAGGACGCGACGACGCAGAGGAGTGGTACGCGATGAGTGAGGACAGCCGTCCCGGGCAGCAGGCCCGGTTGTGGATTTCCTGGTTGGTGGTGGCGGCGCTGCTCGGCTACGGGGTCGCGCAGACCGTCATCACCGCGGCGAAGCTGTTCACCCACTGAGATGTGTGCGGGGTGCCGTGCGACGGCACCCCGCAGCACGGTCAGAGGCCGCCGGAGACGCGCAGCACGGTCCCGGTGGTGTACGAGGCGTCCGGGCCGAGCAGCCAGGCGATGGCGGCGGCGATCTCGTCGGGTTCGCCGGCGCGGCCCAGCGGGATACGACCGACTGCCGAGTCGGCCCGGTCGGGCACCCCGGAGTCGGCGTGGATGTCGGTACGCACGATGCCGGGGGCGACGGCGTTGACGCGGATGCCCCTGGGCGCGAGCTCCTTGGCCAGGCCGACGGTGAGGGTGTCGGTGGCGGCCTTCACGGCGGCGTAGTGCACGTACTCCCCCGGGCTGCCGAGGGTCGCCGCCGCCGAGGAGACGTTGACGATCGTCCCACCGTCGGTGAGCCGCCGGGCGGCCTGCTGGGCGCAGAGGACGTAGCCGACGAGGTTGACGTCGACGACCCGGCGCAGGTCCTCGACGCGCAGCTCGGTGAAGGGCCCGATGAGGCTGGTGACGCCGGCGTTGTTGACCAGGCCGGTGAGCGGGCCCAGCTCGGCGGCTGCGTCGAACAGGGCGTGTACCTGCTCGGGGTCGGTGGTGTCGGCCGGTACCGCGATGGCCTGCGCGCCGGCGGCCCGCAGGTCGGCCAGGACGGCGTCAGCGGCGCTGTGGTCGCGGCGGTAGCACAGGGCGATGTGGTGACCGGCGTGGGCGAGACGGCGGGCGGTGGCCGCGCCGATGCCCCGGCCACCGCCGGTGATGACGGTGACGGGTGCCACGGTGCCTCCAGAGCTGTCGGGGTGGGACGGGCCGACGCTACCGTGACCGGCGCGGATCGGTCGTCGAGAGGAGGGTCACACGCAGCGGGCGCCGGTCCGCACGCCGACGTCGGTGGCGCGGGCCGGGCGGGCCCAGGCCGACGAGGTGGCGGCGCTCCGGGGGTGATCGCTTACGCTCACCGCGCGGTCGATCGGGCAGCGGTCGATCCGACGATGGAGGTGCGCGGTGGCGGCTGTGGGTGTCGGCGACGTGGTGCGGGATTTCGAGCTGCCGGATGAGACGGGCACGCCGCGACGACTGTCGGAGTTCCTGGCGAACGGACCGGTGGTGCTGTTCTTCTACCCGGGCGCGATGACCCGCGGGTGTACTGAGGAAAGCTGCCACTTCCGCGACCTCGCGGCGGAGTTCACGGCGGTGGGCGCGTCGCGGGTGGGCATCAGCCGGGACCCGGTGGCGAAGCAGGCCGAGTTCTCGAAGCTGCGCGGGTTCGACTATCCGCTGCTCTCGGATGCGGACGGCACGGTGGCGCAGCAGTTTGGGGTGAAGCGGCGGCTGCCGTTGGGGGCGTTGAGCACGAAGCGGATGACGTTCGTGATCGGCACCGACCGGCGGGTCATCGAGGTGATCCACAGTGAGGTGAGCATGAACGACCACGCGGACCGGGCGCTGCGGGCGCTGGGCGGCTGAGCGGGCGTGAGCCCCGTGCGGCGGGTGTCGCAGCCGGCTGATATCAAGACAGCAATCAAACAGGTGTACGGAAGAGGGTTGTGATGGATGCCGGCCAGGGTTTGTCCACTAGCGAGGTGCAGAGCATCCGGGAGGCGTTGGCGGCCGGGCGTAAGCCACGGGTGGTGTTCACCGCGGCGGCGGGGCAGATCGCCGGTCAGGTCGGCCAGGTGATCGAGCTGACCGACCCGGAGGTGTCCGACGAGTTCGTGGTGGTGCGCTTCGGCCGCGACGAGTTGCCGTTCTCCCCCGCCGACCTGGCCGTGGCTCCCAAGGGGGCCGGCCGTCGGGTGGTGGAGCCGAAGCCGGAGCCCGAGCCGGAGGCGCCGCCCGCGGTGGCCGCGCCGGAGTTCGTGTTGGACACGCCGCGGGTGCCCGCGCAGCGACAGGAGGAGCCGAAGGTGGAGCAGACGGAGAAGCCGCCGGCGCGGCGGGCGGTCAAGGCCGTCAAGCCGAAGGGCCCCGCGGGTCTCACCGTGACCCTGGCGTACGCCGACGGTGAGTGGACCGTCGCGGCGCAGCAGGGCAGCAAGGCCCTCGCGAAGCCGTACGTGGTGAAGCCGGCCGAGGCGTTGAAGATGGTGGCCCTGGTCGACGTGCCGGGGGTGCAGGAGGCGGTGGAGCAGATCCTCGGCACCGAGCGGGCCGAGGCGGAGCAGCAGGCCGAGAAGCTGCGCGCCGAGCTGGCCGAGATCGAGGCCCGGCTGGCGGAGCTGCGCGAGGCCCGCTGAGGCGGGTCAGTGCCGGCTGTGGTGCCGCAGCAGCCGGGTGAGCAGTCGGGTCAGCTGTTCACGCTCGTCGGTGGACAGTGGGGCGAGCAGGTCGGCCTGCACACGCTCGATGGTCGCGCCCATCCGGCGCGCCTCGTCGGCGCCGGCGTCGGTGACGCTGATGACGTTGCGGCGGCGATCGGCCGGGTCGGGGGCGCGGACCACGAGCCCTCGGCCGGCCAGGTCGTTGATGGTGGCGACCACGTCGCTGCGGTCGATGCCGCAGCGCCGGCCGAGGTCGGCCTGGCTCGCGGGCCCCTCCTCGGTCAGGGTGGCGAGCAGCCGGTAGTGGTAGCCGCGCAGGTCGTGCGCGGCGAAGCCCTCGCTGAGCAGCCGGCCGGCGTGGCTGGCGGTCTGATTGAGCAGCCAGCTCGGGGTGGTGTGGAGCCCGGCGGGTGACTGCGGGGCCGCGTGATCCATGGGCCGCAGCCTACCAGGAATCGTTGGCGCGACCCACGATCGAGTGTTACGTTGGCTGCACCAACGTTGGCGCTGCCAACGTATTGAAGGAGGCGTCATGTCCACCGTTCCCACCCTCAACGGCCAGGTCATCGGCCAGGCCCACTACGCCACCCGGGCCCTGCTCGAACAGACCATCGCTCCCCTCGGCGTCGAGTTCAACCAGCTGCTCGCCCTCAACGTCCTCGCCAACGGCCCCGTCGAACAGGCCCAGCTCACCCAACGGATCACCAGCACCCTCAAGGTCGACGAGCGGGAGGTGCGGCGGGTGCTCACCACCCTCGTCGACGCGGACCTCGCCCAGAGCGACCCGGACACCGCGACCCGGCTACGGCTCACCGACGCCGGTCGCGCCGTGCAGGCCCGCATCGCCGACGCCGTCGCGGGCATCAGCGCCCGCCTGTACGCGGACATCCCACCCGCCGAGGCCAGCGCCGCCGCCCAGGTGCTCACAGTGGTCACCCAGCGCGCGAACGCCGAGCTGGCGGCCACCGAGCACACCGGCGCCGGGAACGCGAGCACCCCAGCCTGACCGCGCCCCCGCGGCGACGGTGGTGCTGGCGGGGGCAGGCGCCGGTCTCGCCGCGTGGGACGGTGGGCTGACCGGTCGGCGGCACCGGTCGGAAAGCGCCGGGGCGGAACCGGTCAGAAGTAGTCGAGCAGCTGCGCCGGGCCGCCCACCCCCAGCAGGTCCAGGGCGGCCGGGTCGGCGTCACCGGCGCTACGCAGCAGCCCGACCTGCGCCACCGACCGGGCGTGCGCCGCCCCGGCGTACAACAGCGCGAAACCGCGCACGTGAAGCCACAGGTCGGCCTCGGTGTCGACGCGGGTCAGCTCGGCGGTGCCGTCGGCGACAGCCAACCGCCAGGTGCCGGTGTTCCACTCGGCGAGGGGGTCGCTGAGGTGGAAGTCGACAACGCCTCGGGCGTGGACCGGCCACCCCCGCACGCTCACCGCGCGGGCCACCTCCACCGGTCGGTGCATCCACAGGTCCCGCTCGTGCTCGCGGGCCGACTCCAGCGGCAGCTGAACGCTGACCGCGTCCCCGTCGAGCGGGCACAGCCGCACCGTCGGCGCGACGCTGGCCCAACTGCCGAGCACCCCGACGAGTTCCCGGGCCGCCTCGGCGGTGGTGGCCAGCGCCTCGTCGACGGTGAGCACCGAGTCGGCCCCGTAGCCCCGGCCCCGCTGCCAGGTGGCGTAGCCGACCAGCTCGCCGTCGGCCTCGACGAGGGTCAGCCCGTCGCCGGGCAGGCCCCCGTCGGCGGCGAAGAAGTCGTACAGCGTCCCCCGGCGCGTCAGCATGCCGTTGCGGTGCCGGGCGACCTGCTCGTAGAGGTCGGCGACGGCGGCCAGATCGGCGGGTGTGCCGGCCCGCACGCTCAGATGCGTGGCGGGCCGGTGCCGGGACAGCGCGGCGGTGGCCAGGTTGAGCGTGCGCAGCACCCCGGCGGCCTCCCATCCGCAGGCCCGGTACGGGGCGGCCACGGTCGGGTACAGGGCGCTGACCGCCGCCCCCCGCTCGCGGGCGCCGCGCAGCAACGCGGTGAGCATGGCCCGGGCCACGCCACGGCCCCGGGCCTCGGGTGCGACGGCCACTCCGGCCACGTCGGCGGCCGGCACCGCCCGGCCCGACCACCACTGGTCGTGGTGCAGGTCGACGGCCTTACCGACGAGCCGACCGGCGTCGTCGAACGCGCCCCAGCGCGTCATCCCCGGTACCACGATCCTCGTGCTCGCTGCTCGTTCCGAGGTGTTGCCGAACGCCAACCGGCCCAGGTCCCAGGCGGCGTCGAGGTCATCGGCGGTGAGTTCACGTACGTGCATCGGCACACCGTAGCGACGAGCGTTCGCGGCGGCCCGCGAATTATCGGGCGGCCGGACTGACGCGTTCGTAAGACCTCGTGAAGCGGTCGCGTCAGGGCGTCACCTGCGACGGATGGCCTGCGAACCGTACATCGACGATCGCCTTCGGCGGCTCCGCCAACTGGAACGTGAACGTGCCGCCGACGCGCAGGCCGAACGCGTCGAACGCGGTCGGGCCGGTGCCCTTTAGGTACGCGTTGGACAGCTCGACGTCCCGCTCGACGGTGGCGTCGCGCAGAGACACCTCGGCGGCCGCCCGGAAACCCGACGTCAGCAGGACGTCGCCGTGTCCGACCAGGCCGGTCAGGTCCAGGGCCGGGTTCTCGGTCGAGACGAACGAACTCGCGCCGCAGTCCAGTTGACGTCCGACCGTGGCCCGGCTCAGCCGTACCCGACCGACGGCGCGGAACCCCTGGTCGAGGCGGACGTCGCCGACGGCGTTCAGCCCGTCGGCGTCGAGCGCGACGCCGCCCGGGAACTCGAACAGACCACTGCTGCACACGAGCGACTCACCGATGCTGGCGCCGCACATCCGCACCCGACCGTGGGCGTGGAAACACTGCTCGCGCTGCGGGTCCTGGTCGAGGTAGACGCTGCCCGTGCAGGTGATGCCGGTCAGGTCCAGCGCGTCACCGGCCGGGTTCTCGAAGTGGCCCCCGGTGCAGGTGAGCTGGCGTGCCAGTTGTGCGCCGACCAGCCGGACGCCGCCGTGGGCGTGGAAGCCCCGATCCAGGTAAACGTCCTTGGCGGCCAACCGCTCGGCCTCGATGGCCGCGCCGGAGTGGCTGGCGAAGGTGCTGGCGGTGCAGGTAGCTCACCGTCGATCTGTGCGCCCACCAGCCGCACGGTGCCGGAGGCGGTGAGACCCTGGTCCAGGTAGCAACCGAGGCTCACATGGATCGAGTCGGCGCGCAGCGCCACTCCCCGCGGGTTTTCCAGTCGCGCCGCCCGGAAGGAGACCGTGGACACCTGCCCCCAGCAGAGCCGGATCTCCCCCTGGGCCTCGTGTCGTCCAGGCGCAGCGACTTCTCGATCACCATGTCCGACCCGTGCAACGCCAGAGCGCCGGTCTCGTGAGTGAGGGTGCTCCCACTCAGCCGCAGGTCCTCCGTGATCTGGGCCTTGGCGAGGGTCACCCTCCGCAGCGTGCAGTCGACGACGCTGAGGCCCTTGCGGGCGATGATGTTGTCGCCGTGCAGGTCGCCCAGCTCGCAGCCGACGAACTCGATCAGCTCCTCGCACACCGCCCAACTGAGGTCCACGCCGTCGTCGATGTGGCAGTCGTGGAACAGCAGCCCGTGCTTCAGGTACTGCTGGGACAGGTTCAACCGTCCCCGGACGGTGACCCGCGTCAGCGTCACCCGATCGGTTTCGGCCTCGCCCACGGGGCACCCGCTCAGCACGACATCGGCTGGCACGGTCTGCCCGGTGAGCTGCTGGCAGTTGGTCTCCGGCTCGCGTTTCCCGCCGCACATGACGCCCCCCGTGCGACCGTCGGGTCCAATGCCGAGTCCGAACCGGGCCCCCGAATCGTACCGAGCGGTGACGCTGAGTGAGGTGTGAACGCCGTTCCTCCGGTGCCGGCACGCCCGCCCCGGAAGGCGGTCAGTGCTGCGGGATGTTGGCCACGCCGATGCGCTTGCGGAACACCCAGTACGTCCAGGCCTGGTAGGCCAGCACCACCGGGGTGAAGATCACCGCCACCCAGGTCATGATCTTCAGGGTGTACGGGGTGGACGCGGCGTTGGTGGCCGTCAGCGTGCCGGCCACGTCCAGGGTGGAGGGCAGCACGTTCGGGAACAACGCCGCGAACAGGGTCGCCACGGCCAGGCCGATCGCCACGGCGGTACCGGTGAACGCCCAACCCTCACGGCGTACCTTGGCGGCGGCCAGGCCACCGAGCAGGGCAAGGGCCGCGCCGACGGCGAGCACGACGGCGGCCGCGCTGGAGCGGATTGTCAACGTCCAGGTGAGGAAGCCGACCGCGAGCACGGCGGCGCCGACGCCCAGGCGCACGGCGAGCGCGCCGGCGCGCTCGCGGATGTCGCCGGTGGTCTTCAGGGCGAGGAACACCGCGCCGTGGGTGAGGAACAACGCGAGGGTGGTCGCGCCGCCCAGCAGGGCGTACGGGTTGAGCAGGTCCAGCAGGCCGCCGACGTACTCGTGGTCGGCGTCCAGTGGCACACCGCGCAGGATGTTGGCGAAGGCGACGCCCCACAGGATCGCCGGCAGCAGCGAGCCGACGACGATCGCGGTGTCCCAGCGGCGCTTCCAGGACGCCTCGGGGCGCTTGTGCCGGTATTCGAAGGCGACGCCCCGGGCGATCAGGGCCAGCAGGATCAGCAGTAGCGGCAGGTAGAAGCCGGAGAAGAGGGTCGCGTACCACTCGGGGAACGCGGCGAACATGGCGCCACCGGCGGTGATCAGCCAGACCTCGTTGCCGTCCCAGACCGGGCCGATGGTGTTGATCAGGACTCGGCGTTCCCGGTCGTCGCGGCCGAGCACGGGCAGCAGCATGCCGACGCCGAAGTCGAAGCCCTCCAGGATGAAGTACCCGGTGAAGAGCACGGCGATGAGGAGAAACCAGATGGTGGTGAGGTCCACGGCGGGCTCCGGTGATCAGTAGGCGAAGGCGAGCGGGCGCTCGGCGTCGTCGGTGTCGTCGGTGGGTGGTTGCTCGCTGACGTCCGGCACGCCCGCCCTGGCGTAGCGCAGCAGCAGCTTGACCTCGATCACCGCGAGGGTGGCGTAGATCAGCGTGAACGCGGTGAACGAGGTGAGCACCTCGGTCAGCGAGACGCTGCGGGAGACGCCGTTGCGGGTGAGCATCTCGCCGAAGACGATCCACGGCTGGCGGCCCATCTCGGTGAAGATCCAGCCGAAGGAGTTGGCCAGCAAGGGCAGCACCGGCATGGCCAGCCCGGCGCGCAGCAGCCACTTGCTGCTCGGGGTGCGGCCCTTGCGCTGGCTCCAGAGGACCAGCAGGGCGATCGCGCCGGCCGCCATCCCGAAGGCGATCATGAAGCGGAAGCTCCAGTAGGTGACCGGGATGATCGGGGTGTAGCTGCCCGCGCCGTACTGGGTGGCGTACTGGGCCTGCAGGTCGTTGATGCCGTGCACGGTGCCGTTGGGGTCGCCGGTGCCCAGGTACGACAGCAGGTACGGGATCTTGAGGGCGAACACCTCGCGGCTGCCGTCGAGGCTGCCGATGGTGAGCACGGAGAACGAGGCGGGGCTCTCGGTGGTGTAGAGGCCCTCGGCGGCGGCCATCTTCATCGGCTGCACATCCGTCATGATCTTGCCCTGGATGTCGCCGGTGAACAGCACCGCGGCGGAGGCGACCAGGACCACCCAGGAGCCGAACTTGGTCGCGAAGCGGTACGCGCCGGTGTCGGCCGAGTCGCGGTTGCGGATCACGTGGTAGAGGCCGACCGCGACGACCAGCGACCCGGCGACCAGAAACGAGCCGGCCAGGGTGTGCGGGAAGGTGATCAGGGCGACCTTGTTGGTCAGCACCGCCACGAAGTCGGTCAGCTCGGCGCGCCCGCTGTCGGGGTTGATCCGGTAGCCCACCGGGTTCTGCATGAACGAGTTCGCCGCGAGGATGAAGTACGCGGACAGGTTGGTGCCGATCGCGGCGGCCCAGATGCTGGCCAGGTGGGCCCGCTTGGGCAGCCGGTCCCAGCCGAAGATCCAGAGGCCGATGAAGGTGGATTCGAGGAAGAACGCGACGAGCGCCTCGATGGCCAGCGGTGCGCCGAAGATGTCGCCGACGAAGCGGGAGTAGTCACTCCAGTTCATGCCGAACTGGAACTCCTGCACGATGCCGGTGACCACGCCCATGGCAAAGTTGATCAGGAACAGCTTGCCGTAGAACTTGGTGAGCTTCAGGTAGCGCTCGTTGCCGGTGCGGTGCCACATCGTCTGCAGGATGGCCACCAGCACGGACAGGCCGATGGTCAGTGGCACGAAGAGAAAGTGGTAGACGGTGGTGACACCGAACTGCCAGCGGGCAACGTCCAACGCGTCCACCTGAAAACCCCCAGCCATGCGTACTACGAGACGTAGTAAATACTACTGCTCGTCGTAGAGAAAAGAGCAGGGCCAGGCGGCCCGAAACGGCCCGGGACCAATGACCCTGATCACGCGGGCAACCCGCCGACCCGCCCTCGCGGCCCCGCCACCGCGTGCGACGATGTCGCGCTGATGAACACCTCCACCTGGCAGCCGCCGCTGACCTGGCGCGCCGCCCTGCTGCTGGCCCGGGGCCTGGTCGGCCTGCTCGCCCGCCTCGAGGTCACCGGCGACGTCCCGGCGCACCTGCGTCGCGGCCCGCTGGTGCTGGCCGCCAACCACATCAGCCCGTTCGACCCGTTGGTCATGGCCGCCGCCTGCCAGACCCGCGGCATCGCCCCGCGGATCATGGCGACCGCCGGACTGTTCCGCGTCCCGCTGTTCGGCGCCGCCATGCGCCACGCCGGGCACATCCGGGTCGACCGGGGCACCAGCGCCGTGCACCAGGCCCTCGACGACGCCGCCACGGCCGTGGCCCGCGGCTCGGTGATCCTCATCTACCCCGAGGGGCGCATCGGCCTGGACCCGGGCCTGTGGCCCGAACGCGGCAAGACCGGCGCCGCCCGACTCGCCCTGGCCTGCGGCGCCGCCGTCGTCCCGGTCGCCCAGTGGGGCTCGCACGAGGTGCTGCCCTACCAGGCGCCCCGGGGAATGCTGCGCGGCATCGCCCGCTCCCTGCGCCGTCGACCGGTGATCAGGGTGCACTTCGGCACCCCCGTCGACCTGGGCGAGGCAACGGCAGCCAGCCCCGGCGCGGCCCGCCGGGCCACCGACCGGATCATCGACGCGCTCACCGACACCCTCGCCCCGCTGCGCCCCGACGAGCCGGACCTGCCCCGCCACGTGGACCCGGGCCGCCCCGTCGACCCCAGTCGCGCCCACCGCCGCCGCTGACCCGGTCGGCCTCGACAACGGGCGTGATCTTCGCCGGCAGGCCACCCGCGCGCCACCGGCGGCGGGCATACTGCGTCGCGTGCTGACCCGATTCGGCTACCTCGACGCGCCCGCGCCGCTGGCGTTCGCCCACCGTGGCGGGGCCGCCGAGGGCGACGAGAACACCACCGAGGCGTTCGCCCGGGCCATCGGGCTGGGTTACCGGTACGTGGAGACCGACGTGCACGCCACCGCCGACGGGGTGGCGGTGATCTTCCACGACCCGACGCTGCGACGGGTCACCGGCGAGCCGGGGCGCATCGCCGAGATGAGCTGGGCGGACCTCGCCTCGGTACGCGTCGGCGGCGCCGCCGTCGTACCCCGGCTCGACGAGGTGTTGGCCGCCTGGCCGCAGGTCCGCTTCAACATCGACGTGAAGGCCGACGGCGGCGTCGAGCCGACGGTGGCGACGGTGTCCCGGGCCGGCGCCGGCGACCGGGTGCTGCTCGCCTCGTTCAGCGACGCCCGGTTGATCCGGCTGCGGGCGCTCACCCAGGGGCGGGTCGCCACCAGCCTGGGCATGCGCGGCGTCGCCCGGCTGCGGCTGGCCTCCCTGCACGGGCGGCCGTTGCGGCTGCCCCCGTCGGTGGTCGCCGCGCAGGTGCCGCCGCGCTACGGGCGGGTGCCGGTGGTGGACCGCCGGTTCCTCGACTACTGCCACCGCATCGGCCTGCAGGTGCACGTCTGGACGATCGACGAACCAGCCCAGATGCACGAGTTACTGGATCGTGGCGTGGATGGCATCATGACCGATCACGTCGGCGTGCTGCGCGACGTCTACCGCAGCCGCGGCCACTGGGCCGCCTGAGCGTCGAAGGACCACCGATGGCCGAGACCGTGACCCCCACGGTGGACGACACCCCGCCCCCGGCGAGCACTCGCCGGGAGCGGCGCGGCTGGTACATCTACGACTGGGCCAACTCCGCGTTCCAGACCACCGTCATCACGGTGTTCCTGGGCCCGTTCATCACCACCGTCGCCGAGCTGGCCGCCGGTTGCGAGTTGGGCGCGGACACCTGCGACGGGTACGTGTACCCACTGGGCATCCGGGTGGCGGCCGGGTCCTACTACCCGTACCTGATCTCGCTGTCGGTCTTTCTCACCGTGTTCGTGCTGCCGGTGATCGGGGCGATCGCCGACCGGTCGGCGCACAAGAAGCGGCTGCTCGGTGGCGCCGCGTTCACCGGCGCCGGCGCCACCGTCGCGATGATCTTCGTGACCGGCGACCGTTACCTGCTCGGCGGGGCGCTCTTCCTGGTCGCGAACATCTCCTTCGGCGCGGCCCTGGTGGTCTACAACTCGTTCCTGCCGCAGCTCGGCGGCCCGGACGAACGCGACGGCATCTCCAGCCGCGGTTGGGCGCTGGGTTACCTGGGCGGCGGTCTGCTGCTGGCGTTCAACCTGGTGGCGGTCACCCTGTTCAGCGAGGACGACAACCCGCAGCGCACCCTGGACCTGGCCCGCTGGTCGATCGTCTCCGCCGGGGTGTGGTGGGCGGTGTTCACCCTCGTGCCGCTGCGCTGGCTGCGGGAACGCCCCAGCGCGGCGGCGCTGGCCCGGCAGGGCAACGTGCTCACCGACGGGTTCCGGCAGCTGGGCCGCACCCTGCGGGAAATCAAGGCGTACCCGTTGACGCTGTTCTTCCTGCTGGCGTTCCTGGTCTACAACGACGGCATCCAGACCGTCATCACCCTGGCCAGCCAGTACGGCACCGAGGAGCTGCGCCTGGAGCAGAGCACCCTGATCATCACCATCCTGCTGGTGCAGTTCCTCGCCTTCGGCGGCGCGTTGAGCCTCGGCGCGTTGGCCCGGCGCGTCGGCGCCTGGAAGACGGTGCTGCTCAGCCTGATCCTCTGGATCGGTGTGATCATCGGCGCGTTCCGGCTGCCGGCCGAGGCGCCGGTGCCGTTCATGATCCTCGGCGCGGCCATCGGCCTGGTCCTCGGCGGCAGCCAGGCGCTGAGCCGGTCACTGTTCAGCCAGCTCATCCCGGCCGGTAAGGAAGGCGAGTACTACGGCTTCTACGAGATCAGCGACAAGGGCACCAGTTGGCTCGGCCCGCTGGCCTTCGGGCTGGTGTTCCAACTCACCGCCTCGTACCGGGTGGGCCTGGTCTCACTGCTGATCTTCTTCGTGGTCGGTTTCCTGCTCCTGGCCGCCGTGCCGATCCGCCGTGCCATCGTGGCCGTGGGCAACACCCCACCCCGGGTGCTCTGAGCACGCGTCCCGGACCAGGCAGATCAGGGGCGGTCGATCGGCTAGGCTGCCCGACCGTGACTGACGACGCCGCCACCGTCCCGACCTGCCTGGCCCACCCGTTCCCCGGGCAGCCACACGCCCCGGCCGGGTGCGCGGCCGCGCGCGGACTCGACGGGCGTCCGGTGCACGCGGCGGCGTTGAAGTTCTTCTGGGGGCCGATGGATTGCGGCAAGTCCACGATGGCGTTGCAGATGAACTACAACCACGCCCGGCAGGGCCGGCGCGGGCTGGTCACCACCCGCATCGACCGGTCGCTGGGACCGCAGGTCACCACCCGTATCGGCCTGGCCCACGAGGCCATCGAGGTCACCGACGACCTGGACCTGCGGGCCCTGGTGCGCGGCCGGTGGGCCGACGGGGTACGCGTCGACTACCTGATCTGCGACGAGGCGTGCTTCTACACCGTCGAGCACGTCGAGCAGATGGCCGAACTGGTGGACAGCTACGACGTCGACGTCTTCGCGTTCGGCCTGGCCACCGACTTCCGGTCGTGCCTGTTCCCCGCCGCGCAACGCCTGTTCGAGCTGGCCGACGAGGTGGCCCGCATCCAGGTCGAGGTGCTCTGCTGGTGCGGCCGCGAAGGGCTGCTCAACGCCCGGGTCGTCGACGGGCAGGTCGTCCGCGAGGGCGCCCAGGTCGTCATCGGCGACACCGTCGACACCGCCGAGGTGCGCTACCAGGTGCTCTGCCGCCGCCACTACCGCAGCGGCGACCTCGGCCCCCGCGACTGAACCACGGCCGGCTCGCAACGCGGTCACCGCCCGAGCGCCAGGGAACGGCGCCGGTCGGTCAGGATCACCGCCACCGTCACCACCAACGCCGCCGCGGCGCACCCCGCGACCGGCGCACCCAGCGCCACACCCACCGGCATCAGCGCCAACAGCACCACCACCGCCGTGACCCGGCTGATCGGCAGGGCCCGCCACAGCAGCGCCTTGTAGGCGGCGTGCCCGGCCAGGAACAGGGCCGGTCCGCCGAGGGTGAGCAGCACGTCGACCGTGGCGGCCGGTGCGCCGGGCTCCCGCAGCAACCGCTCGTCGGCCGCCGACGCCACGACGACACCGGCGACGATCACCGGGTGCAGAAAGTTGAACGCGACCCGGCTCAACGCGCCGGTGCGCTCCCCGGCGTGGGCGATGACCTCCGTGGCGGCCGGCGCGGAGCGGGCGAAGTACACCCACCACAGCGCCACCGAACCGCCGAACGCCAACAGGAACGCCCCGGACGTCACCAGGTTCACGTGTGACGTGAGGGTGCTGCCGGTGACCAGGATCGACTCCCCCAGCGCGATCAGGACGAACGCCGCGCACCGCTCGGCCAGGTGCCCACCCTCCACCATCCACCGCTCAGGTCGGCTGCGTCCCCGCCTCGGCAGCGGATAGCCGAGCGAGAGGCCGACCACCTCGATCACGATCACCGCCGCCCACACCGCGTCCCGGGCGGCCCCGCCGACCAGGCCACCGAGGACCACGAGCACCGACGTCCCGGTGATCCACGGCAGCGACTGCTGAAATCCGGCCACCAGCCACGGACTGCCCTGCACCGCCCACAACGCGAACAGCGTGCGGCCCACCTGCACGATCACGTAGACCAGCGCGAATAGCAGACCGGTCGAGCCGAACGCGTCCGGGATCGCCGCCGACAACAGCAGGCTGCCCAGCGCCACCCCGATCAGCATCGTCCGCACCGGCCCCTGGTCCGGTTGCAACCAGTTGGTCAGCCAGGTGGTGTAGACCCAGACGAACCACACCAGCGCCAGCAACAGGCCGGTACGGGCGGCGCCCCGCCAGTCCAGGTGCGCGAGCAGGTAGTGCGACAGCTGGGTGATGGTGAAGATGAAGACGAGGTCGAAGAAGAGTTCCGTGGAGGTGGTCGGCTGCACCCCCTCACGTGGTCGCAGCAGTTGCGGGCGTACCGGGGCGGCGACCGGGGGCTCAGAACGGGTCACCGCACACCCGCCAGCCGCCGTCCTCGCGGACCACCGGGAGGCGACGTTCCTCGCTGAGCCCGCCGTCGCGGGTCACCTTCACGGTCACCGTGCCCTGCGGTCGCCCGCTGCGGGTGGCGACGGACACATCGGTGATCTCGTAGTCGGTGACCATCGGTGGAGTCCGCACCCAACTGGTGAAACCGATCGCGCTCCACCGGCTGCGGGCGTCCGCGCAGAGCCGCTCGTACGCCCGGTCGCTGTCGCCCAGGGTCACCTCGGTGAGGAAGCCGTCGGCGGTCTCCCGGATCGGGCCGGCGGCCTGCCGGACGGTCTGCAGGTTCCAGGCGCCCAGCCCGGCCACCCCCACACAGCACAGCGCCACGCCGAACCCGGCGAACGCCAACCCGGTGCGCATCGGGCGGCTGCGCCGGGCTGGTCGACTCCACTGTTGGCCGGCACCCACGACTACCGACCGTAGAGAACACGGTCGCACCGGGGTACGACAAGCCGAAAAATCGGGTCCGGGGCTCACCCTGTTCGCGGCGGCCCCGCATCGTCTACCGTCGGCGCACATCCCCGAGCAGTGCCAGGAGCCGATCGATGAGCCGCTTCGTGCAGCCGGTACCACCCCCCGTCGACCCGTACGCCGGCGATGGCCTGCTGCGCTCCTGGCTGGAGCGTCACCTCGGCCCGGGTGGGCACGCCGCCGCGAAGGGCCGCCTCGCGGACCTGGCCGCCGACGTCACCGGGCCGCTGCGCGCGGCGCACGCCGACGCCGAGGCGCACCCGCCGACGCTGGTCCGCTACGACCCGTGGGGTGCCCGCGTCGACCGCATCGACACCTCCGCCGGCTGGCAGGAGCAGCGCGCCGCCGCCGCCCGCCACGCCGTGGTCGCGCTGCCGTACCTGCCGGACGCCCGGGGCACCTGGGGTGCCGCCGCGCGGGTCGTGCAACACGCCCTGCTGCACCTGTACGGGCCGGAGTCGGCGACGTTCTCGTGCCCGGTGGCGATGGCCGACGGGGCGGCGGCGCTGCTCAGCATGCCCGACGTCGACGCCACGGTCCGTGCCGCGTGGCTGCCCCGGCTGATCTCGACGGACCCGGCCACGGCCATCACCAGCGGGCAGTGGATGACCGAGTCGCAGGGCGGCTCCGACCTGGGCCGCTCCAGCACGCTCGGTCGACCGGCGGCGGACGGTTCGTGGCGGCTGACCGGGGAGAAGTGGTTCTGCTCCGCGGCCGACGCGGCGATGGCGGTGGCGCTGGCCCGACCGGAGGGCGCCGGGCGGGGCAGCCGGGTGCTCGCCCCGTTCCTCGTTCCCCGGTACGCGGTCGACTCCCCGTTGGCCGACGGCGCGGCGCCGGGCGCACCCGCACCGGGGGTCACGGTGCACCGGCTCAAGGACAAGCTCGGCACCCGGGCGCTGCCCACCGCCGAGATCGGTCTGCGCGACGCGTACGCCCTCCCGCTGGGTGACCCGGCGGTGCCCGGTCTGGTCCGGGCGATGACCCTGGTCGTGGTGACCCGGGTGCACAACGCGGCGGCGGCGGCCGGCGGGATGCGACGTGGTCTCGACTACGCCCGCGCGTACGCCGAGGTGCGGCACGTCGCCGGCGGCCCGCTGGTGTCCTCGCCGCTGCACCGGGCCACGCTGGGCACCCTCGCGGTCGACGCCGCGGGCGCGTTCGCCCTGGCCGGGCATGCCTTCGCCCTGCTGGGGCGGGTGGAGGTCGGCGCCGACCCGGAGGCCGCGGCGGAGCTGCGCATCGTGGCGCCGCTGGCGAAGCTGGCCACCGGACGGCTCGCCGTCAGCTCTGCCAGCGAGTACGTGGAGAGCTTCGGCGGGGCCGGCTACGTGGAGGACACCGGGGTGCCCCGGCTGCTGCGCGACGCCCAGGTGCTGCCGATCTGGGAGGGCACCACCAATGTGCTGGCCCTGGACGTGCTGCGCGCGCTGACCCGGGAGGACGCCGGGGCGCCGCTGCTGAGCCGGCTCGCCGCCGCCGTCGACCTGGCGCGGCCGTTGTCGCCGGTGCTGGCCGACACGCTGGCCACCGCGGCCGCGCAGCTGACGGAGACCATCAACGCGGTGACCGTCGACCCGGGTGCGTCGGCGGTGCTCGCGGGGGCCCGTGGTCTGGCGTTGCGCCTGGCGTACGCGCTGACCACCGCGTTGCTCGTCGAGCACGCCGCGTGGGGGGACGAGCAGGCGGAGCTGGCGGCCCGGTTGTGGGCGCGCCGCTGGCTGCGCCACGAGGAGATCGCCGAGGACGCCCACCAACACCTGGACCTGCTCTGCTGATCGGCCGGCGCGAGCGGACGGGTGGTCCCGCATGTCGGTGCTGATCGAGCTGGGCGACGACCGGGGCGCGCCGCTGGACGAGCGCCGGCCGCCGCCGCAGGTGTCGCGGCGGTGGCGGGTGGCGGCGCTGGTGGTGATCTGTGCCCTGCTCGGTGGTGCCGCCCCGGCCGGGCGCCTGTCGCCGCAGGTCGGGCCGGTGGTGCCCGCCGGGGCGACGGTGCTGGGCGCGGGGCCGCTGCTGCTGGTCGTCGGTCCCGACCAGAACCCGCCGATGCTGAGCGCCTACGACTCGGCCGCGCCCGGCGGCCCGCCGCGGTGGCGGGTCACCGTGCCACCCGCCGCCGGGTGGTCCGCCGAGGTCGTCGGTGACCTGCTGCTGCTGGTGGAACGGGATCAGACGCGCGGGGCGCGGGTGACCACCGCGCGGTCGATGCGTACCGGGCAGCCGGTGTGGCGGCGACCCGAGCGGGTGTACGCGGCCGGGGACGCGGCGGTCGCGGTGAGCGAGGTACGCAGCGCCTCCGATCCGGGGCGGCGGGTCGAGGGCACCGTGCACGGCGTCGACCCGGCCACCGGTGCGACCCGGTGGTCGGTTCCGCTGCCCTCCACGGCGGTGCTGCGGGCGCTGCCCGGGCGGGTGCTGCTGGTGCAGGACAACGGGTTGGTCCGGCTTCTCGACGCCCGCGACGGCGTCGAGCGCGGGCGGGGGCAGCTGCCGCCGGCCGACTACGGCCCGGACAACCCCCAGGTCGTCGGCGCGCACCTGGTGCTGCGCCACCCGATCGCGGGCGCGGTGGCGCTGACCGGGTACGACCTACCGGGGCTGGCACCGCGCTGGCGGGCATCGGTGCCGGCGGGCGAGTTGACCCTGCGGCCCTGCCAGGGCCTGCTCTGCGGGCAGGACGAGCAGGGCCGCTGGGCGATCGACGCGGGCACCGGGGCGCGGGTGTGGTCGTGGCCGGACGGCGCGCGCTGGCGCACGGTGGCGGGCCCCCGGGTGCCGGCGGAGCCGCTGGTGGTGCTGGGGTTGGCGGCGGACGGCAGGCGTGCGCTGGTGGCGACCGTGGGCCGCGACGGTCATCGGGTGTCGGTGGTGCTTCCGGAGGGTCTGACCGACTGCCGACGGGTGGGCGCCGGGCTGACCTGCCGTGACAGCACCGCCCGGGTGACGTTCTGGCCGCTCGACGCTCCCTGATGGGCGGTGGGTGTCGCAGCCCCGGAGTTTGTCGGACCCCGTCGGCATACTGCCGGCGTGACAGTTTCTGCCGACCTCGCGATGGTCAACCTCGACAGTTCCGATCCTGCCGGCCATGCCGCGTTCTACCACCAGGCGCTGGGCTGGGAGGTCACCCACAGCCAACCGGAGTACGCGATGATCAGCTCCGGTGGCGTCTCCATCGGCTTTGGTCTGGTCGAGGGTTACCGACCGCCCTCCTGGCCGGATCCGACCGGCGACAAGCGCTACCACCTGGATCTCTACGTCGACGACCTGGCGGCGGCGGAGGAGAAGTTCGTGGCGGCGGGCGCGTCCAAGCCGGATTTCCAGCCCGGCGGCGACAAGTGGGTCGTGCTCCTCGACCCGATCGGTCAGCCGTTCTGCATCTGCCCCCGCCCGCAGGGCTGACGCCGCACAGCCTGCTCAGCCGCGCCAACGTCTCCTGACTCATGCGTGTCTGACAAGATCGTCTGGTGGAACGAAACACCGCTCTGCGTGACTTCCTTCGCTCACGACGGGCGCAGGTAAGCCCGGCGCAAGCCGGTTTGATCGACGGCTCGGGACGCCGGGTGCCCGGGCTGCGGCGCGAAGAGGTGGCGGCCCTGGCCGGCGTGAGCGTCGACTACTACATGCGCCTGGAACAGGGCCGTAACGTGTCGCCGTCCGATTCAGTTCTCGATTCTCTGGCCACGGCGTTGCGCCTTTCGCCGGCGCAACAGGCACAGCTGTATCTGCTGGTTCGGGGCCGTTCGAAACACGAGGCAGACCGTGTTCCGGACGATCATCCGAATATCACCGGGCTTCTACGCGCCGTCGCTGTTCCGGCGATTGTGGTGGGGCGCGGTAGCGAGGTGATCGGCGCGAACGCACTGCATCGAGAACTGACGACGGACTTCGACACGTTCCCCCTTGAGCGCCGCTACTACGCGTACTGGCTGTTCGCCGATGCGGGTGCTCGTGAGGTGATGGTGACGTGGGAGCATTCCGCCCGCGAGACCGTCGGTGTCCTCCGGGCCGCCGTCACCCGGTTCCCGGAGGACCGCCGTCTCCACCGCCTGGTCGAGAATCTGAACGCGGGGAGTCCCGAGTTCCGCGAGCTATGGGACGAGCACGACGTCGCGACCCCGGCGCCCGGTGTCAAGGTGTACCGTCATCCGCTGATCGGTTTGCTGGCGCTGCGGCAGGTGGCCGCGCAACTGGCCGACGACGTCTGGCTTTACCTTTACTGGGCCGATCCGGGTACCGACGCCGAGGCGGCCCTGCAGCGGCTGCGAGACGTGGTCGCCGATGCGCTCAGCCGGCCATCGGCACCGCTTCGGTGATCTCGATGATGGTGCCGATGTTGTCCCGGATGAAGGCGAAACGCTGACCGCTCTTCTCGACCGTCATGGGGCCGGCGAACAGGGCCACACCGCGCCGGTCGAGTTCGGCGATGGCCGCGTCCAGGTCGGGAACCCGGAGGCAGATGTGGTGCAGACGCTCGACGTCGTGGCTGGCCGGTAGGCTTTCGGCGGCCGGGGCCGGGTTCGCGGCGGCGCCAGCCGAGATGATCTCGATCTTGGTGTTGTCGGTGCCGATGAAGGTGAACACCGATTCGCCGACTTCGAATTGCTGGATCACCCGGAAGTCGAGGTGGTCGCGATACCACGCGATGGTCTGGTCGAGGTGCGCTGCAGAGGTGGTGATGCCGACGTGGTCGAACTGAAATCCGAAGGTCATGTCACAAGTACAGCAACGTGCGATGCTGCCGAAAAGCGGCCGGTTTCACCCTAGGTCTGCCGGTCCTAGGCCCGACGCGGCGGGCGCTGCTCAGCCGCGGCGGCGCGACCGGGCGGCCCACACCGCGTAGGCCGGGTCGCGGTCGAGGTTGTGCCGGTCCCGGTCGTAGCGGCGGGTGGTGCGCGGGTCGGCGTGCCCCATGGCGTCCTGCACGTCCTCCAACGGCACGCCCTCGGAGCGGGCGGTGGTGGCGAACGCGTGTCGCAGCGAGTGTGGGGACAGCTTCGCCCAGGCCGGGATGCCGGCGGCGCGGGCGAGCCGACGGACCATCCGGAACACCGAGTGCCGGTCCAGCCGGGCACCGCTGGCGGTGACCAGCAGTGGGCCGGTCAGCTGCGCCACCGGCACGCCGGTGGCGGCGGCCCGCTGGGCCAGGTAGGCGTCCAGGGCGTGCCCGGTGCCGGGGGTGAGGGCGCGGCGGCGTTGTTTGCCGCCCTTGCCGACGAAGCGCACGCTGCGGTGGCCGCGTTCGGTGCCGAGGTCGGTCAGGTCCAGTGAGATCAGCTCCCCGACCCGCAGACCCAGATCGGCCAGGAGCGCGAGCGCTGCCCGGTTGCGGACGGCTGTCGCGCCGGTGTCCGCGTCGGCGGCACTGAGCAGGGCGTCCACCTCCTCGGGGGTGAGCCCGACGGTGGCGGAGTGGTCCCGGTCGACGCGGGGGCGGTCGGCGCCGGAGACCGGGTTGGCCGGCACACCGCCCAGTTTGACGAGGAAGTCGTACCAACTGGACAGCGCCGAGAGTCGACGTGCGACGGTCGCCGGGGTCAGTGGGCGGCCGCTGCGGGCGCCGAGGCTGTTCTCCAGGGCGCGGGCGTACTCGTTGACGTGCAGGAACGTGGCCCGCAGCGGGTCGAGGTCGCGCTCGGCGCACCAGCGCAGCCAGCCGGTGACGTCACGTCGGTAGGCGTCGCGGGTGTGTTCGGACAGCCGCCGGTTGCGCAGCCACGCCTCGGTGACCTCGACCGGTCCGCTCGGCAGCGCCGGTGGTGCGGACGGACGGGCGAGCAACGGAGCGTCGGAGAACACCATGTGAAAAAGACTCTCAGCCTCGGGTGGGATCGGCGCGCAGGCGCGCCGGTCCCACCCGTCACCGGGGCGGATCAGGCGTTGATCTCCCGGCGGGCGTTGCCGTTGGCCTGGATGGTCACCCGGCGGGGCTTGGCGCGCTCGGCGACCGGGATGCGCAGTGTCAGCACCCCGTTCTCGTAGCCGGCCTCCAGCTTGTCGGTGTCCAGCGTGTCGCCGAGGAACAGTTGCCGGGTGAAGGTGCCCATCGGGCGTTCGGCGGCGACCAGCTCGACGCCGTCACCGGCGGGTCGGCGACGCTCGGCGCGGACGGTGAGCACGTTACGTTCGACGGTGCAGTCGATGCTGTCCGGGTCGACGCCGGGCAGGTCGAACGCCGCGTAGAAGTGGTCGCCGTCGCGGTAGGCGTCCAGGTGCATCATCGCGGGGCGGGCCGCCGTACCGAAGAACTGCTCGGCGAGCCGGTCGATCTCGCGGAACGGGTCGGTACGCATCAACATGGTCATGCCTCCTCGGTTCTCCTGGCCGAAGGTGATGAGTTGAGCCGGGATGACTCAACTTCCTCTTCTTATTTAGCGCGTCCGCGTACCCGCGTCAACCGCTCAGGACAGCCGCTTCTCGAACCAGTGGTCGGCGTACGGGCCCCGCGAGTACGCCGGGATCTCCCGGTAGCCGTGTCGCGCGTACAGGGTGCGGGCCTCGACCAGGTCGGCGCGGGTGTCGAGGCGGATCCGGTCGGCCCCGACGGCGCGGGCGTGCTCCTCGACGGCGGCGAGCATCGCGGCGCCCCCTCCGGCGCCGCGATGCTCGCGACGGAGAAACACCCGGGTCAGCTCGGCCCAGCCGGGCTCCCAGCGCAGCCCCGCGCAGCCGGCCAGGTCGCCGCCGTGGTGGACGAGCAGGAGCAGCCCGGTCGGCTCGGTCAGGTCGTCGCTGGGCATCTCGGCCAGCGCCGCGTCGACCTCGCCGGGCAGGGCCGGGCGGCGGCGATAGCGCTCGACCATCTCGGTCATGTACTCGCGCAGCAGCAGTGCGGCGTCGGGCTGGTCGGGTCGAGCGGTGCTGGTCATCCAGGCTGGTCGGACGATGCTGGTCACCTGTCGATCATCACCGTCCGGTCAACGGCTTTTGCCGGGTCAGCGGCGACGGGCCGGCAGCAGGGCGATCAGCGCGACCGCCACGGCCACGTGCGTCGCGCCGAGGGCGAGCTTGGCACCGCCGGTGGCCTCGACGCTGAACACGGGAACGAAGGACAGCACCGTCACGACGATGGCCAGCGCGATCCAGAGCGGTCGGGCGATCCGTGCGGCGAACCGCTCCAGCAGCGCCAGCGCCGCCCAGCCGAGCAGGGCGGCCGCCAGGGCGATCATGACGATCGCGCCCGCCCCGATGACGGTGGCGGGCCGACCCGGGCTCTCGACGGTGTAGTCGACTCCGGCGAGCGCGCCGATCGACCAGACGACCAGGGGTGCCACCACGGCGGCGACGATGCCGAGGGCGCGACGGCGCAGTGGCGAGGGGGCGGGGGTCGTGACGGTGGCAGCACTCATGACGGCTCCTCGTTCAGGGAAACGAACGAGTACGACCGTAGCAGATAGTCTTGTTCAGAACTATCTCCATCGGAACTAACAGCCGGAGCGGGCCCCCGGCGCGTACGGGGAGGTGTTGGCCAGTGGTCCGCTCACCAACGCCAGGAGAGCCCGCAGGAACGCCTCCCGGTCCTGCTCCGGCAGGGTCGCGAGCAGGTCGTCCTGGATGCGCCGGACCACCTGTTGCGCCTGCCGCAGCACCTGCTCCCCCGCCGGAGTCACCGCGACCATTCGGGCACGCCGGTCCGTGGGCACCGGGCGGCGCTCGGCCAGCCCGGCTCGTTCCAACTGGTCGAGCGTCACGACCATCGTGGTCTTGTCCACCCCGCACCGCTCGCCGATCTCCCGCTGGGTCAGGTCACCGGTGCGGGCCTGCGCGAGCACGTAGTGGGCTCGGGGCGAGATGCCCAGCTCGGCCAGCCCCGCGGCGTGCTCGGTCTGCAACGCGTGACTCGCCCAGGAGAGCAGGAACAACAGGTCCGGTGAGCCGTCAGTGGGCGTGCAGGAGGTCATGCGCCGAGGCTAGCAAGATCCACCGCAACCGGACGTTCGCGCGGCGGGTGATCAGAGCCGCTGGTAGATGGCGTGCTCGCGGGTCAGCAACCGCTCGTCGATCAGATACCGGCGCAGCTCGGTGCCCGGCAGGGCCAGTCAGTGCCTGGCCGGCTCAGTCGGCGTCCGGCGGTTGTTCGGCGACGAGCAGCACCCGACGCAGCAGGTCGGAGAGGTCTCGGCGCTCGGTCGCGGTGAGCGCGCCGAACAGGCGGTGCTCCTCCGCGCCCTGGACCTCCATCGCCCCCTGCCACGCCGCCCGGCCCGCCTCGGTGAGCTCCACGTCGACCCGTCGCCGGTCCACGGTGGACGGCATTCGGCGCACGAAGCCCCGCCGCAGCAGGGTGTCCACCCGCGCGGTGATCGAGGCCGGGGCCATCGCGAGGTCCGCGGCGAGATCCGAGGGAGCCGCCCGGCCACCACGACCGGCCAGGGCGTGCAGGGTGTCGTACTCGTGGGCCGGCAGGTCGAGGTCGACCAGGACCCGCTCCTTGACCGCCCGCAGGTGCCGGGTCAGCCGGATCATCCTGGTCACCGCCCCCTCGACGTCGGCGTCGAGGTCGGGCACCACGGGCAGCCAGCGCTCGATGTGCTGGTCCACGGCGTCCGGAGTGGTGGTCACCGCGCCAGCTTACCTCAGTACCGAAATATTCAATGGCGAAATGTTCGACGTCGAAGTATGTTCGTGGTCATGGCTCACCCGCTGCGCAACCACTCCTTCCGGCTGCTGTTCCTGGGCCGCACCGTCTCTGCCATCGGCGACGCGGTGGTGCCCGCCGCGCTGGCGCTGGCCGTGCTGCGCGCCACCGGCTCCACCGGCGCGCTGGCAGTCGTCCTCGCCGCCGCCGTTGTCCCCCGGCTGCTCCTGCTGCCGTTCGGTGGTGTGGTGGCCGACCGGTTCGACGCCCGCCGGGTCGCCCTGCTGGCCGACCTGGTCCGCTGCGCGGTCCAGATCGCGGTCGGCGTCGAACTGCTCGGCGGCGACCCGTCACTGAGCACCGTCGTGGTGGCGTCGGCGCTGGGCGGCGTCGCCTCGGCCTTCGCCATTCCGACCGCCTCTCCGCTGGTCGCCGGCACCGTCGAACCGGCCGACCGGCAGCGGGCCAACGCCCTGATGGGGATCACCGCCAACACCAGTCGCCTCGCCGGGCCGGCGCTGGCCGGCGCGCTGATCTGGGCCGCCGGGCCCGGCTGGGCATTCATCCTCGACGGTGCGTCGTTCGCGCTCAGCGCCGCGCTGCTCGCGCTGGTGCGGGTCCGCCACGTGCCGGTGCCCCGCCGTTCCGTCCTCGCCGACCTGCGGCACGGCTTCGGCGAGGTACGCGCCCGCGACTGGTTCTGGACCAGCCTGCTCGGGCACGGCGTGTGGAACGGCGCCGCCGCCGTGCTGATGACCCTCGGCCCGGCCGTCGCCATCGACCGACTCGGCGGCGAGGCGACCTGGGTGCTGCTGTTGCAGGCCGGCGCGATCGGCATGCTCACCGGGTCGCTGCTGGCCGGGCGGGTACGGCTGCACCGGCCGGTGCTGCTGGCCAACCTCGGCCTGGCCTGCTACGCCGCGCCGCTGTTCCTGCTCGCCGTCGCCGCGCCCGCCCCCGCGGTGATCGCCGCCTACGCGGTGGCGCTGACCGCCCTCGGTTACCTCAACCCGGTGTGGGAGACCGTCGTGCAGCACCACTTCCCGCCGGACGTGCTGGCCCGGGTCACCTCGTACGACTGGCTGGTGTCGCTGGGCGCCATGCCGCTGGGCTACGCGCTGGCACCGTTGGCCGCCGACGCGTTCGGCGCACCCGTCCCGCTGGCCGTCGCCGGCCTGCTGGTCCTCGCCTCCTGCGCGGGCACCGCGCTCGTCCCCGGCGTACGCCGGCTCACCTGGCCGACGACCCCGCAGCCGCAACCGGCCGAACCCGCCGGCCTGCGCTAGCGAGGTCAGCCGGCGTGGCGGGCCAGCGCGACGAAGAGCCGCCACGACTCGGGGCGGAACGCCAGCGTCGCGCCGTCGCGATCCTTCGTGTCCCGAACGAGCACCACACCCGGCAGGTTGTCGGCCACCTCGACGCAGTCGCCGCCGTTGCCGCCGCTCCTCGTGCTCTTCCGCCACCGCGCGCCGGTCATGTCCATGCTGCTGCCGCTTCCCTGAGGAGTGCCAGGGAACGCCCGCGCGGCAGTGCCTCGCCGCGGATCCGCTCCCACCGTCGCTCCAGATTAACAAGGTCCGATGGCTGGTCCAGGATCTGCGCCTGGGCCGCGCTGTCGACGTGGGCGACCCGGGAGCCGTCCGGCATGTCCGCGATGGTGAACGGCCCGTCGAGCCCGGGATAGCTGGGCGCATCCGCCGGGACGATGTGCAACTGCACGGCGCCCGCCTCGGCGTGCCCGAGCAGGCACACGAGTTGCGCGGCCATCAGGGCGCGGTCGTCGCCGACACGCCGTCGCAGCACCCCCTCGTCCAGCACGGCCACCAGCAGAGGGCCGCCCTCTCCCGGGGCGAGGATCGCCTGCCGGGCGATGCGCGCCTCGGTGAACTCGTCGACCTCCTCCGCCGCCAGCATCCCGCCGGCCAGGGTCGCCCGCGCGTACGCCTCGGTCTGCAACAGCCCGGGCACCCACGCCAACTGGAACGACCGCAGTGTCACCGCCTCGCGTTCCAGGTCGACCCACGGCCGGAACCACACCGGCTCACGACGCCGGCCGGCGTCCGGCCACAGCGTGTCGATCTCCTTGGCCAACAGCCCGGCGACGGTTGCCCGGTGCCTGCTCTGTGGAATGTGCCCCGGGTTCGCCCACCGGGCGACGGTCTTCGGGTGCACGCCGATCCGATCGGCGAGGCTTTCCGCGGTGTGACCCGCGGCGGCGAGCGTTGCGACAAAGGCGTGGTTCATGCCGTCCTCTCCTGGTGCAAAGCGGCTGCGATGAAGACATAACGTAACGCTGTGTGCTTGTCCAGCGACTACCGGCAAAGTGCGGTGTAGACGGCGCGACCGGCAGGACCCCGAAACCGGCGGACGCGTTCGTAGCGGGGCCGCTTCCGGTGGGCGAGCACTCCCGGAAGCGGCCCCTTCCCAGACGCCGAGCAGAGGAAAGACCGGTGCCGGAGAGGAAAGAGTTCAGGGCCGGGGACGTCGTCCTCCTGACCGTCGCCGCGAGCGTGCAGTTCCGCGAACCGATCGTCGTCCGCGTCATCCGCGAGATACCCGACCGGCACACGTACGACGGTTGGCTCTGGCTCGACGCGTACCAACTGGACCCGAAGGGCGAGGCGGTGGCCCGGCGGGAACTGTTCGTGCTGCGCACGGGCGTACGGCGGCAGGCGCCCAGCGAGGCGCGGCGGCCCGCACCCGCGCGGCGCCGGACCACGGCGCGGGCCGTCTGATGCCCGCGCGCCGCAAGCACCTGCCGGCGCGGCCGTCGTGGCGCTGCCCGGTCTGCGGCATCCTGTGGCCGTGCTCGGCGGCGAAGCTGCGCCTACTCGCCGAGTACCGCGAGGATCGGCCGGGTTTGCTGACTCACCTGACCAAGGTCCAGGAGGAGGCGACGGCCGATCTCCGTATGCTCCACCCGGGCGTCGCGCTGCCCGACCTGACCCCGCGTTTCGTCGGCTGGGCGAAGGCCCGTTAGGCCAGTCGTGCGTGCAGGTGCATGTCGTGCCATCCGTCGGCGTGGCGCACCGATCCTCGGGCCACGCCCTCGACGGTGAACCCGGCCCGTGTGGCTACCCGGCACGAAGCCGCGTTGGCGGTGGAATGCTCCAACCCGAGCCGGTGTAGTCCGGCTCGGGTGAAGCTCCACCGGGTGAGTGTCACCAGCGCCTCGGTGGCGAGCCCTCGACCGCGCGCGGCGGGCACCAGCCAGTACGACACCTGCGCCGACGCCTCGGTCAGCAGCACGTCGCGCAACCCCACCTGACCGACGGGCCGGTCGTCGGCGTCGACGAGCGCCCAACTGGCGGCGCTCTCGTCGCGCCAACGGCCGGCCCACTGCGCTGTCCACGACCGGGCCTCGTCGTCGCTGTCGAGGCGACGCACGTGCCACCGCTGGATCACCGGACAGTCGAAGGCAGCCCGCACGGCCGGGGCGTCGTCGTCACGCCACGGCCGCAACGCCAGCCCGGGGCGTACCGGAAGGTGGGGTTGCTCCCGGGCGGCGAGGCTGCCGGCGGGCAGGGCGGGTTCGACGAGCAGCGGCATCCGTCCATTATCGAGCCGGCGGCCGCACGCTCCGGCCGGGCCACCGACGAGCGCGGCGACCACGTCGAGGGGCTGGCTCGGCTGAAGGGACGACCCGGTCAGGGGTTGACCAGTTTCCAGTCGCCTTCGGAGATGACGTCGACCTTGCCATCGACCACTGCGATGGCGGTGTTGTCGTCGATGGCGTAGGTCGGGACCGGGATTCCGGACGCCCACTTCTGGATGTCGGACAGCGTGGTGTCCTCCATCTCCGGATGGTTGAGGTGGGGGTACAGCGTGAAGTCCACCAGCCCCAGCGCCCGGTCGGCGTCCTTGGCCATGTCGCTGCCGTCGGGGACGAACGCGAGGTCGAACTCGGCGTCGCAGTTGTACGGGGTGACCGCGATGCTCCCGGCACTGACCCCCACATACACCGTGTCAGTCAGCGACGGCAGCAGGTCGGCCAGGCCCGACCGGCGCAGCCAGTAGGTCAGGTACAGCACGTCGCCGCCCCAGACGAGGAGGGCGTCGGCCTCCCGGACCGCCGGGACCCAGTTCTCCTCACGAATGGTCGGCAGCGCGGTGAGTTCCAGCAACCCCAGGGATCTCCAACCGAGCTGGCACAGCGGGATGTCGGCCCGACCGTGAATCGCCTTCCATGCCCTCTCAGCCCCGCCAGGGAAGGGGTAGACAGCGGTGGGCACGAACAGGGCCGTGGACTCGGCGATCGACTTGCCCAACAGGTCGACGAGCGCGTCGGAGATGCTCGGGTTGCAGATGCCCGACGAGGTGAGGAGGAACTTCATGGGATCCGCTCTCCTGAAGCCACCGCATGACGGCGATCGTGGTGTCAGTGAGGACCAGCGTGCCGCCTCGCCAACCCGAGCGACATCGCTGGATCATCCACCGGCGGCCGTCCAGCGTCAACGGCCTCCACACTCCGCAGCGACAGCCGCTCATTTCCCGGTCGGGCCGCCGGCGAGTTCGGCGACCACATCGAGGTGGCCGAGGTGGCGGGCGTACTCCTGCACCAGGTGGAACAGCACCCGCTCGAGCGACGCCGGGTCCGCGCCGTCCCACCGCGGGCCCGGCGCACCGATCTCGGCCAGGTCGTGTGCCGTCACCACGGCAGTGGTGTGCGCGCCCTGCGCCCGCAGCGCCGCCACCAGATCCGCGCGGGTCTCGTCGGGGGCGACGTACCAACGGTCGTCGCGGCGGTCGCCCCACGGCTCGGCGACAGCCCGACCCTGGAAGCCCCACTCGATCCAGCGCAGCTCCACGTGGCGCAGGTGCGTGAGCAACTCCAGCGGGGTCCACCCGGACGGCAGCCGGCTGCGCCGCAGCTCCGACTCGTCCAACGCCGACACCTTGGCCACCAGCGACTCCCGGAAGTAGTCCAGGTAGCGCAGGAAAACCTCGGCGCGGCTGTCGGCCGGGGCGGTGGGCTCGGGAAACGACGTCATGACCCGGCCGGCAGGTCGCGGGCGCGCTGGCGCACACCTGCGGCGCCGTACGGGTAGTCGCCCACCGGCGGGGCGCTCACCTCGTCCAGCAGCCGCATCTGTTCGGCGTCGAGGACCAGGTCGGCGGCGGTCAGGTTGTCGTCGAGCTGCTCGGTGGTACGCGCGCCGAGGATCACCGAGGTGACCGCCGGTCGGGCCGCCAGCCAGGCCAGCGACACCGCCGACATGGACACCCCCAGGTCTCCGGCGATCTGACGGACCGCGTCGAGCACCCGCCAGGTGCGCTCCTCGGCGTTGCGACCCGCGTACGCCTCGACGCCGCGCTGCGGGTTCTCGCCGAGCCGCGTCGCGCCGGTGGGCGTGCTGTCGCGCTGGTACTTGCCGGTCAGCCAACCGCCGCCCAGCGGTGACCACGGCAGGATGCCGATGCCCTCGTTCTCGCAGACCGGCACCACCTCGAACTCGATCTCCCTGGCCAGCAGGTTGTACTGCGGTTGCAGGGTCACGATCGGGGTCAGGTTGAGGTGCTGGGTGAGCAGGGCGGCCTTCTGCAGTTGCCAGCCGGTGAAGTTGCTGACGCCCGCATAGCGGATCTTGCCTGCGCGTACCGCGTCGTCGAAGAACCGCAGCGTCTCCGGCAGCGGGGTCAGCGGGTCCCAGGCGTGCGCCTGGTACAGGTCGACGGCCTCGACGCCGAGGCGCCGCAGGCTGGCGTCCAGGGCGCGGGTGAGGTGCACCCGGGACAGGCCGGCGTCGTTCGTCCCCGGTCCCATCGGGAACCGCCCCTTGGTGGCGATCACCAGGCGGTCGCGCATGTCGGGTCGGCTGCGCAGCCAGCGCCCGATGATGTCCTCCGAGACACCCGTGGAGTAGACGTCGGCGGTGTCGATGAGGGTGCCGCCGGCCTCGACGAACCGGTCCAGTTGGGCGAAGCTGCCGGCCTCGTCGGTCTCCGCGCCGAAGGTCATCGTGCCCAGACAGAGGGTCGACACCACAGTGCCGGTGGCGCCCAGATTGCGGTAGCGCATATCGTCCTTTCGGTCCGAGTGACAAAGCCGATCTTCGCACCCGGTTGGGCCACCTGCACATGGAGGCCGCCGGGGCCCCGGCACGGGCACCCACGCGGGCACCTCGCCGGTCATCATGAGCGGGTGAGTGAGCCCGCGACTGACATCGACCGGCCTCACCGGCCGGCCCAGTCACCACCGCCGGGGCGTCAGCCGGAGCCCGGCGCGCGCACCCGCGGCCCGTGGCTGGTGGCCGCCGCCACCAGCGCGACACTGCTGCTGCTCGCCGGGCGCTACGGCTATCACCGTGACGAGCTGTACTTCCTGCTCGCCGGTCGACACCTCGACTGGGGCTACGTCGACCAGGGTCCGCTGATCCCGGCGCTGGCCCGGCTGCTCGACACGATCGCGCCGGGCAACCTGGTGGTGCTGCGGACCCCGTCCGCGCTGCTGGCCGGCGGCGCGGTGCTGCTGGTCGCCGCGATCGCCCGGGAGTTGGGCGCCGGTCGGGGCGCGCAGTTCGTCGCGGCGGTGCTCGCCGCGCTGTCCGGCATCGTGCTCGCCAGTGGCCACCTGCTCAGCACCACCACCGTCGACCTGCTGGTCTGGTTGCTCGCGGCGTGGTGTGCGGTGCGGTTGCTGCGTACCGGTGACAGCCGTTGGGCGCTGGGCATCGGGCTGGCGCTCGGTGTGGGCATGCTCAGCAAGCTGCTGCCGGCGCTGCTGGCGGTGGGCCTGATCGTCGGGGTGCTCATCGCCGGGCCGCGTCGGCTGCTGCGCGACAGGTGGGTGCTCGCCGCCGCCGGGGTCACCGTGCTGTTGGCCGCGCCGAACCTGATCTGGCAGGCGTCGCACGGCTTTCCGCAGCTCGGCGTGGCAGCGTCCATCTCCGACGGGGACAGCTCCTACAGTGGTCGGCTCGACGCGTTCACCCTCCAGTTCGTCATCATCAGCCCGTACGCCGTACCGATCTGGATCGCCGGCCTGGTCGCGTTGCTGCGCCGGCCGGTCTGGCGGGCCTACCGGGCGGTGGGCTGGGCGTGGTTGGTGGTGGTGGGCATCGTGCTGGCCGCCGGTGGCAAGGGCTACTACGACGCGCCGCTGTTGCTGGTCCTGACCGCCGCCGGTGCGGTGCTCACCGTGGCCTGGGCGTCGCGCGGGTCGCTCTGGTGGCGTCGAGGGCTCCTCGCGCTGGGTGTGGTGCCGTTCCTGCTGCCCAACGTCGTGCTGCTGCTGCCGGTGCTGCCGGCCGACCGGTTGCCCGGTTTCGTCGTCGACGTCAACTACGACGCCGGTGAGACGATCGGCTGGCCCGCGTTCGCGGACTCCCTGGCCGCCGTCCACAACGGACTGCCGCCCGAGGAGCGGTCGCGGGCGGTCGTCCTCACCGCCAACTACGGCGAGGCCGGTGCGGTGGCCCGGTACGGTCCGGACCGTGCCCTCCCCCGCGCCTACTCCGGGCACAACAGCATGGTCGACTTCGGTCGGCCGCCCGCCGACGCGGACGTGGTCATCGCCGTCGGCTGGGAGCGCCCCGACCAGCTGAGCACCTGGTTCGAGCAGTGCACCCTCGCCGGGCGGGTGGATCAGCGGGTCGAGGTGGACAACGACGAGAACGGCGGCCCGATCCACGTGTGCCGAGGGCTGCGGCGTCCGTGGGCGCAGATCTGGGACACCGAGGTACGTCACACCGGCTGAGCGCGGTCAGCCGGGTTCAGCCGGTGCCGCTGGTCAGCCAGGCCTGGATGCCGACCAGGGCCTCCGGGCCGGAGGTGGCGTCGACGTCGCGGGCGAGGTCGGCGATGGTGACCGCGGCGAGCGCCTGCCGCCACGCGTCCTCGGCCGCCCACATCGCCCGGGCGACGGGGCACGGCGTGGTGCAGGCGTCGGCGGGGGTCGCGAAGGGGCCGCGCTGGCGGATCTCGGTGCAGACGAAGCTCGGGCCGGGACCGTCGACGGCCCGGACCACGTCGAGCAGAGTGACGCTCTCCGGTGCGCGGGTCAGCACGTAGCCGCCCGCCTTGCCCTGCACGGAGTGGATCAGACCGGCGCGGGCCAGCGCCTGGAGCTGCTTGGCGAGGTAGCTGCTGGAGACGTCGTGCAGTTCCGCCAGCTTGGCTGCCGGAACGGGCGTGTGGCTGGCCGTGAGCACCACGCAGCAGTGCAGCGCCCACTCGACCCCGCCGGACATCTTCATGACGTCACCCTAGTCACCCCGTTACTCGGACCTCGTATGTCCGAGTATAGTTCCCGGACAGAAGGAGTCCGAGTATCGGCCGCGGTGTTTCCGCAGCCGGACACCGGACCACACACGTCACTGGAAGGTGCATGGGCATGAAGATCGCCGTACTGGGTGGGACCGGTCTCATCGGGTCACAGGTCGTCAAGATCCTGCAGGCCGCAGGGCACGAGGCGGTGCCGCTGTCGCCGTCCACCGGGGTGGACCTGCTCACCGGGCAGGGCCTGTCCGACGGGCTCGCCGGCGCCGAGGTCGTCGTCAACCTGACGAACTCACCGACCTTCGACGAGGCCTCACCCGCCTTCTTCCGCACGACCATGGACAACCTGCTGGCCGCCGCCGCCCGCGCGGGCGTCGGCCACGCGGTGATCCTCTCCATCGTCGGCGTCGACCAGGTGCCCGACCTGGACTACTACCGCGCCAAGACCCTCCAGGAGGACATCCTCACGGCCGGTCCGATCCCGTACTCCATCGTCCGCGCCACCCAGTTCTTCGAGTTCGTCGACGCGATCCTGTCCTGGACGGCCGACGACACCACCGTCCGCCTGCCCAGCACCCCGGTGCAGCCGATGGCCGCCGCCGACGTGGCCCAGGCCGTCGCCGAGGTCAGCATGGGCGCGCCGTTGCAGGGCATCCGCAACGTCGCCGGGCCCGACGTCTTCGCCCTCGACGAGCTGGGGCGGATCACCCTCGCCGCCCGCGACGACCAGCGCAGCGTGACCACCGACGACAGCGCCGGCATGTTCGCCGCCGCGCCCGGCGACGTCCTGATCGCCAAGGGCGACGCCGTCATCGCGCCCACCGCCTACCGGGAGTGGCTCGCGCGCCGGGCCTGAGGTGTCGGCCTGATCCGCACGTCGCCGTGGCAGCCGATCACGACGGCGGCGTGCGGGTCCCGGCCCGCCACTCGTGCGCCAGGATCGCGAAGACGAGCTGGTCGGCCCACTCCCCCTTGAACAGGTAACTCTCGACATGGCGGGCCTCCTGGCGCATGCCGAGTCGCGTCATCATCCGGGCCGACGCGGCGTTGCGGCCGTGGCACCTGCCGTAGACCCGGTGCAGCCCGAACTCGTCGAACCCCCAGGCCAGCATCGCGGTGGCGGCCTCCGTCGCCAATCCGCGACCGCCGTGGTCGGGGTGGAAGACGAACCCGATCTCGGCGGTACGGTCCACCTGGCTGCGCCACACCAGCTCCACGATCCCGACCACCACCCCGGCGTCGGTGACCGCGGCGACCGTCAGGCAGTCACCCTCCGCGCGCCACGCGTCCTCGCCCGCCATGGCCAGCACCGACGCCCGGGACTCTTCACGGGTACGCGGCTCCGCGCCGAGCATCCACCGCACGACGTCGGGCCGGCGCTGATACGCGTACACGTCGTCGAGGTCGTCGATCGTGACCGGGCGCAGGGCGAGGCGGGCGGTGCGGATCGGGTAGGTCGGCTGGAACATCACGCGATCGTAGAGATCCGCTCGGCGCGCTCGGGTGCCGGTCGATCGGTGTCCGGGCGTCGGGGCAGCAGCAGCGGGCTGGCGAGGATCGCCAGCCCGGCGACCGTGATCGCCGTGCGAGCGCTGGTGGCCTCGGCGAGCAGCCCGCCGAGCGCGCTGAGGATGGCGATGGCCGCACCGCTGCCGATCGACCAGGCCGACAGGGTACGGACGACGCGATCCTTCGGCGTCTGTTCCAGGCGGTAGGTGGCGAGCACCGGGTTGTACAGGCTCATGCAGATGATGATCGCGAACTCGACGGCGATCACCGTGGCGAGACCGACCACGCCGGGCTGGACGACGGCGAGGCCGATCAGCCAGATCGCGCGCAGCGCGCCCACGATGCGGATGATCCGGTGTTGGCCGTAGCGCGCCACCACCCGACGAGCCAGGCGTGACCCGATGAGTCCGCCGACACAGGGCACGGCGAACGCGAGACCGTACTGCCAGGGCGGAAAACCCAACTCGCCGAGCAGCAGCACGGCCAGCAACGGCTCCGTGGCCATGATCAGTCCACTGACGAGCAACTGGTTGAGGTAGAGCGCCCGCAGCCCGGGGTGGGTGAGCAGGTGCCGCCAGCCGTCGAGCAGCTCGCCGGCCCGGACCCGGGCCGCCGCGGTGCGCCGAGGGTGATCCTCGTGGCCGCGAATGGCCGCGATGCCCAGCGCCGAGAGCAGGTAGCTGAGCGCGTCGGCCACGATGGCGACCACCGGCCCGAACAGGCCGACCGCCGCGCCGCCCAGCGGTGGCCCGAGCGCGATCGCGCTCCACGTCGTCGACTCGAACCGCGCGTTCGCCACCAGCAGGTCGTCCGGCCGGACGAGGGCCTTGAGGAAGGCGCCGCTGGCCGCGTTGAAGGCGATCTTGGCGGTGGCGACCACGGCCGAGACGACCAGCAGCTGCCCGAAGCTGAGCCGGCCCAACGCGTACGCGACGGGGATGGTCAGCAGGACCGCGAACCGGGCCAGGTCCATCGCGATCATTACCGGCCGCTTGCGGTGGAACTCCACCCACGGCCCCAGCGGCAACGCGATCAGCGCGCCCACCGCCGGCCCCAGCGCGGCCAGCACCGACACCTGAGCCGGGCTGGCCCCCAACACCAGCACGGCGATCAACGGCAACGCCCCGAACCCCAGCCCCGACCCGTAGGCGCTGACCGCGTACGACGCCCACAACCACCCGAACCGCCGACCCAGGGATCGCCTCGCGGACAAGCCCGCACCTCCCGCTCCCGACAACTCGTCGTTGACCGCCGCGATCAAAGCAAGGCCACTGACCGGGGATCAAACAACCGGACGAGCGGAGCAGCACAACCAGACGTTGTGTCGGTAGGGTTCGTCGGGTGAACCTCGACGCCGTCCGCACCTTCGTCGCCGCCGTCGACGCCGGCCAGTTCCAGGACGCCGCCGCCGCGCTGTCGATCACCCAGCAGGCCGTCTCCAAGCGCATCGCCGCACTGGAGAAGGACCTCGGCGTACGGCTGTTCACCCGCACGCCTCGCGGCATCGCCCTCACCGTCGACGGTCAGACCTTCCTGCCGCACGCCCGTGAACTGCTGCGGGCCGAGGCACGCGCCGACGCCTCCGTACGCCCCGGCCGGCGGGCACTGCGCGTCGACGTGCACAGCCGGCGGACCGCCCCGGCGGTGCTGCTGCAGGATTTCCACCGCGCGCATCCGCGGATCGAGCTGGACGTGGTCACCCTCGACGCCGACGTGCACGCCGCGATGGCCGCCGTCGAGGCGGGGACCGTCGACGCCACCTTCCACGCCGTCACCGTCGCCGCGCGTCACCTGCCCGCCGCGATCAGGGCCGCCCGCGTGATCGACGAGCACCACGACCTGCTCGTGGGGCCACGCCACGCGCTCGCCAACGCCCGTTCCGTCACGCCCGCGCAACTCGCCGAGCACCGCATCTGGATGCCCGGCATGTCCCCCGGCACCGAATGGGCCACCTACTACGACGAGCTCGCCGCCGCGTTCGGCCTCACCATCGACCTGGTCGGCCCGGTCTTCGGCAACGAGGCGCTGCTGGCCGAGATCGCCGACTCCGCGCAACTGGCGACGCTCGCCGGGGAACGCACCCGGTACCTGTGGCCGGACAGCTACGACCTGCGCCGGATACCGGTACGCGACCCGGCGCCGATCTACCCCATGTCACTCATCTGGCGCGACGACAACCCGCACCCCGCGCTGCGCGCACTGCGCGAGCACCTCGACTCCCGCCGGGCGCCGGCCCTCGACGCCGAGGTCTGGCTGCCTCCCTGGGGTTGAGACGACGCCGGGACAACTGGGTACGGTGGCCCCGTGCTCTCGGCCGTCAAGGGTTTGTCCCGCTACCACACCGAGGAGTCGCTGCGCGCGTACCTGCTGCAGCGCTCGCAGCGCACCGAGAGCGGCTGCCTCATCGTCCACGGCTACGGGCCGCGACGCGGGGTGCACCAGAAGGTCGCCGGCCGCGCGTGGGCGCACATCGCCGCGTACGCGGTGCTCGTCGGTGACTACGACCCCGCCCTCGACGTCGACCAGGCCTGCGGGGCCGCCGACTGCATCGAACCAACCCACCTACGTCAGGTCAGCCGCTCGGAAACCTGCCGAACCCGGTCACAGTCAGCGCGGTGCCGCAACGGCCACGACCGTGAGCTCGATGACGCGACGGGTCGCTACCGGCGGGTCTGTCGGGCCTGCAACCGGGAGGCGCAGCGTCGGTGGCGTGAACGCGAGGCCGCCGAGGTGGCGCAGGCGCGCGCCTCGTACGGCCGCACGTAGCGCACCCGACGCGCAGAGCTGAGCGAAGCCGGCCGTACGGCGGATGCGACCCGGCCGCAGAACCCATCCTCAGGCAGATGTCCCGGGCGGCTCGGTGTGACAGTTTTGCCCCGTGACGACAGTTGATCGTGAAGTACAGCGCCGCCACCGGGTCCTGACGGTGGTGGCCGGTGGGGTTCTTCTCGGCGTGGTGGACCTGTTGCTACAGCTCGGTCTGCCGTACCCCTGGGCGAACCTGGCCAATTCCAGCGCCGTCTGGGCGGTCGGCGCGTTCGCCATCGGATGGTGGCTCCGCGCCGACTGGTGGCGGTCCGCGTTCGCCGGGATCGTGCTGCTGGTCGTCGCCGTGGAGGCGTACTACCTCGCTGCTGTCGTCCTGTTGGACGACAGCGCGCAGAACCTGTGGTCGCCGACGACGTTGATGTGGCTGTTCTTCGGGGTCCTCGCCGGCGCACTCTTCGGGGTGGCGGGTGGGCTGAGCCGCCACGGGCGACCGTGGGTTCGAGCGATCGCCGTGGCCATGCCCGGTGCGGTCCTGCTCGCCGAGGCGGCCATGCTGTTCCACCGCAGCGCACAACCCGGCCACGACTCGCACTACCGCACCGACAGCCTGCAGACCGCGGTGATCGAAGCGGTGCTCGGCGCCGCTCTGATCCTGGTGGTCGCTCGGACCAACCGGGTACGTCTGCAGGCGCTCGCCGCGGCAACGGCACTCGCGCTGCTCGGCTTCGCCGCGTACACCATTGCCGGCTTCGGCAGCTGATCAGTGCCGCATCAGCCCCGTTCTGCGAATGGGCTCCCCATGCCCCGTTGGCGGTGTGTTGCGATGCAGGTCAAGCCCGATGTCGACGACCACGGAACGCTCCAGGGTGGCGACCTGATCCAACGGCACCCATTGCGCCAGGTCGGTCGTGCCGCCCGTCTCGGATCGCAGCTCACCGCCCGCGATCCGAGCCCGGTAGAAGACAGCCAGCGAGTGGAGATCGACAACCCCGCCGTCGTAGCTCTCGACGGTCCGGGTCCGCGAGTTCACACCGAGCAGCAGCTCGACCTGCGCCTCGTACCCCGTCTCCTCGGCCACCTCCCGCACGACGGCGTCGAACGGATCCTCGGCGTGCTCGACCCCTCCGCCAGGTAGCGTCCAGTGCCGCCGCGCCCGGTCTGGTGAGACCCAGCGGGCGAGCAGCAGACGATCGTCTCGCAAACACACCGCGTACGCGGCGACCCTGAGCCGTTGTGCGATCACAGCGACAGGATCCCGCAGTTCGCGGGCCAAGCGCTGCCCCAAGGACACCATCCTGACGCATTACGCACAAGAACTGTCATTATGATGCACGTACGGTTTGCCCGTTTTGTAGCGGTGACTTATTGAATTACTGTTACCGGTAAACCATTAATTGCCACAGCGGGGTGGACGACGTCGCGTGCGGGCGGGCCTCGGAAGCGCGAGGGAGACGGGGGGATGCCCGTCTCCCTCGATTCGACGTTCTGGCCCAGCCCTATCTGCTCGATCAGGCTGCGGCGCGGTCGGTGAGTGGGCGGCGACGCAGTGCGGTGTCGGTCAGTGAACGCGGGGGCATGGGAGCGTTGGGGTTGTACAGGTTGGTCCCGGGCGCCACGATCTCGTCGATTCGGTCCAGGGTCGCATCATCCAGGGTCAGCGCGGCGCCCTTGAGGAGGTCCTCCAGCTGCGGCATGGTCCGCGGTCCGATGATCGCCGAGGTGACGGCCGGGTGGGCCACTGTGAACGCAATGGCGAGCTGCGGGAGGGTGCAGCCGATGTTCTCCGCGAGTTCGACGAGCTGCTCGACGACGTCGAGCTTCGCGGCGTTCTCCGCGAGCGTGGGATCGAATCGTTCCGGCCGGATTGTGGGACGCCCGGTTGACAGGTCGATGGGCTGGTTCTTGCGGTACTTGCCGGTGAGGAACCCGAAGGCCAGTGGGCTCCAGACAAGCACGCCCATCCCGTAGCGCTGGCAGACGGGCAGGACGGAGGCCTCGATCCCGCGGGCCAGGATCGAATACGGCGGCTGCTCGGTGCGGAAGCGTCCGAGGCCACGACGCTCGGAGACGTGATGCGCCTCGACGATCTCCGCAGATGGGAACGTCGAGCAGCCGAAAGCACGGATCTTCCCCTGACGCACGAGGTCGCTGAGCACCGAGAGCGTCTCCTCGACGTCGGTCGAGTCGTCGGGGCGGTGGACCTGGTAGAGGTCGATCCAGTCGGTGTTCAGGCGCCTGAGGCTGTCCTCAACCGCCTTGAGGATCCAACGCCGCGAGTTGCCACTGCGGTTGCGGCCCTCGCCCATCTGGAAGTGCACCTTGGTGGCCAGGACAACGTCATCGCGGCGCCCCCGCAGCGCCTTGCCGACGATCTCCTCGGACTCTCCCTGCCCGTACATGTCAGCGGTATCGACAAAGTTGATCCCCTGATCCACTGCGGTATGGATCATACGAACACAATCGTCGTGGTCGGAGTTGCAGCCATCCTGGAACATCATGGTCCCGAGGCAGTAGGCACTGACGTGAATGCCAGTTCCACCGAGGGTGCGATAGCGCATGGTGATGCTCCCTTGATTCAACCGTGATCGCGGAGCGACAGAAGTGTCGACCGCACGGGAACCCTAGGATCTAGAGTTGACTCTAGGTCAAGCCGTTACCCTGAGCGGCATGGCTGAGGTCACCACAAATCTGAGCATCGGGCAGGTCGCCGAACGCACCGGCTTGAGCGTCCACGCGCTGCGCTTCTACGAGCACGAGGGCCTCTTCGTCAACCCTGTGCAACGTGGACCTGGCGGGCGCCGCGTCTACAGCCAGGATGACGTGGACTGGCTCACCGTCTGCATCATCTTGCGCGCCTCCGGCATGCCCCTACCCGCGCTACGCCGATACGCCGACCTCGTCCGGCAGGGAGCCGGCAACGAGGAAGAACGACTCACGCTCATGCGCGAGCACCAAGCCCACGTCACCACCCAGATCGGCAGACTCGCCGAGTGCCTGGACCTGATCAGGTTCAAGGTCGGGGTGTACGAGGACCTCCTCGACCCGGACAGCGCTGGCGACCGCCAGTGCCACGCGGCATCTCCTTCGGCGAACGACGAAGACGCCAACAACATAGATGGCCCGCGCGGACCAGTGGCGCCGGATCCGGCGCTGAGCCTGTAGTGCGTGCTCGTCGCCGCCGGCTGCCGGAGCGTCTTCGCCGAGAAGCGTCCGCTCCAGCGCTTACGGTCAGGTCGTCCCTGTCAACTCCTGGGAAAGCGAGAACCCGTGTCAGCGTCCAACCCCCCATCGCCGGTGATCACGCATTTCGCGGCCCGCGCCGGCGACCACAACGACCGGGCCATGCAGGCGTCGGGAATGATCGCGGCCGAACTCGCCGCTCGGCTGGGTTCAGCACCGGTTGTCATCGGGTCACCCGAACCCGCGCTGTGTACCAACTGGGAAGAAGAGTTGGCCGCGGCTCGGCCGGCACTGCGCGCCATGGCAGAGCACTTCGACACGTTGTTGCGCGACGGCGCCTTTCCGGTCACGGCGCTGAGCCGCTGCGCGGTCGCTCTGGCGACGCTTCCGGTCGTCGCCAGGTATCGCCCGGACGCGGTGGTCGTCTGGTTTGACGCACACGCGGACCTCAACACTCCCCAGAGCAGCACGACCGGCTACCTCGGCGGCCTCGCCCTCAGCGGCCCGCTCGGTATGTGGGACTCCGGTCTGGGACAGGGGCTGAAGCCAGAGAACGCGATCCTCTGCGGGGCACGTGACATCGACCCGGCCGAGCAGCCTCTGATCGATGATGGCGTGATCACGCTGGTCGGGCCAGGACCGGACCTGGCGGAAAGGTTGCGGGCCGCGATCGCCGGCCGTCCGGTCTATGTGCACCTCGACTGTGACGTCCTTGAACCCGGCATCGTGCCCACCGACTACCTCGTTCCCGGCGGCCTCACACTCAGCGAACTCAGATCCGCCGCGCTCGCCATCGGCGAGTCCGACCTCGTCGGCTTGGAGATCGGCGAGTTCGAGGCCGGGGAAGGCGCCGATGGCCTCGCAGTCCACCCCGGTCCGCTCCTGGACGCCCTTCAGCCGCTACTCGACACGGCGGTGGGCCTGCATGCTGTTCCGTAAGGGGTTCGTCCAGGATCCCTATGCCGGCGGCTGGAGCCAGCGGTCAAACCAGGCGCGGGTGCGGCGCAGGAGGTCGAGTTGGTGGTTGCGTTCCCGGATCGAGTGGCCCTCTCTCGGGTACGTCACGAACTCGTGCTCGACGTCGAAGTGGCGCAACGCCCGGTGCAGATACACGGCCTGCCCGAGAGGAACGTTGGTGTCCTCGGCGCCGTGCGCGATGAGCACCGGAGTGCGGATGTGACCGGCGAAGGAGATCGGGCTGACCGCGTCGTGCGGGTGTGGTCCGATGCCGGACCAGCCGGTGCTGCCACCCAGCGCCGCCTCGAACTGGCCGTTGTCGCCGGTCGCGGCGAGCATGCCCCAGTCGACGATGCCGGCGCCGACCAGCGCGGCGCGGAAACGGTCGGTCTGGCCGATGGCCCAGGCGGACATGAAGCCGCCGTGACTCCAGCCGGCGATGCCCAGCCGGTCGGGGTCGGCGATGCCCTCGACGATGAGTAGGTCGATGCCGGTCAGGATGTCGGTCCACTCCTGCTGACCGACCCGGCCGGCGACGCTGGCGGCGAACTCGTGACCGTGGCCCTGGCCGCCGCGCGGGTTGGGCAGGAACACCGCGTAGCCGGCGCCTGCCAGCCACTGCGCGCTGGGGAACCAGAACAACTGGCAACGATCGGCGTAGCGATCGTACGGGCCGCCATGCACGATGGTGACCAGCGGGAACGGGCCTTCGGACGCGCTTCTTCCGACCGGGAGAACGAGCAGGCCGTCCAGGTCGAGGCCGTCGGCGGCACGGTAGGCCAGCGGCTGTTGGGTGCCGAATGTGATCCCGTCGAGTTCCGGACGGGTGTGGGTGGCTCGTCGCAGCGGCCCCGTTGGCGCTCCGATGTGCACATTCGGCGGTTCGTAGCGGGCGCCGGTGCGTACCGCGATGGTGTCGCCGGTGGGGGTCGTGGTGAGGTGGTCGAGACGTCCGGTGTGATGCGACAGGGTGGTGAGGTCTTTGTGGTCGAGCCGGGCCACTGTGGTGTTCAGGCCGTCGGCGAACACCACCAGCGGGGCGGTGTCGGTCTGGCAGAGTTCGGTGGGGCACATCGAGAGGCCGGCGGTGCGGTTGCGGAGGACGCGGTTCGCGACTGCAAGGTCGAACACGGCGGTGCCGGCTTGCAGGAGCGGTGGGGTGAGCGCGAGGTAACCGAGGTGCCAACCGTCCTCACCCGGCCACCATGCCAGCGATCGTGCGTCGACCGCCACCGGTCCGAGGTTCTCCGCCTTTTCGGTGGTGGGGTCGAACAGGTGCAGCTGGCCGGTGCGTGGGCCGTGGTCGTTGTCGGCGCTGGCCCAGGTCAGCACGGCGAGTGGGCCGCCGTCGGGACGTTGCCGCACCTCCACGACGTGCCGGTCACCGAACACCTGCGGGGTGGCCACCCGGCCGGTACGCAGGTCGAGCAGGCGCAACCGGGCGCGCGGTTCGCCCTCGCCGACCACGATGGCGTCGTCACGGTCCCGGGCCCGGCGCACGTCCCGCTCGGTGGGTTCGTCCTCGGTGAGCAGCGCGACCAGGTCGGGATCGCTGAGCGGCAGGTGGTCGATGACACCGCCGCTCCAGCTGGTGCACGTGGTCACCGTGCCCCTGGCGAGGGTGAGGCGGTGCAGTTGCGGTGTCCCACGCTCGGCGCGGTCGGACAGGAAGAACAGCGTCTGGGAGTCCGCCGACCAGCGTGGTCGGGATTCGGTTGCGGTGTCGGCGGTCGCCCGGCGCGGCGCGACGCCATCGGTGTCGACGAGCCAGAGCGCGGTGTCGAGGTGGTCACCGGCCCGGCTGATGGGGGCGAGGACGTAGCAGAGCAGTCGCCCGTTCGGGGCGAGTGCCGGGGTCTGCGGCTCACGACCATCGACGACGAGGTCGGCGGTAAGCCCTGTCATTCGATCAGTCTGCCAGCACCGGCGTGGCACTACGAACCGGTGCGCCGCTGACACGTTCGGGCCGGACTCTTCCACGGCGACGTCGAGGCACCTGGATAGCATTCTCACGTCCCGCTGGTGACGGGTGCGAGGAGGAAGCCGGTGGCCTGGTACCGATACAGCGTCGGGCCGCCAGCTCGTCTCCGACGGCCGCGCCAATTCGATGGCAGAGCGGCGTGACCACATGTTCTCAGTGGAGGAACGCGACCTGATCCGGCAGCGGTTGTTGCGCCTCGCCGCGCAAGATCCCGCGGTGGTCGGCGCGGCGATCACCGGCTCGCATGCCAGCGGCGACGAGGATCGCTGGTCAGATGTCGATCTGGCCTTCGCGGTCAGCGACCCGCTCGACGTCGTCGTGCGTCGGTGGACGCAACGCATGTACCGGGACTTCGCCGCTGTCCATCACTGGGACCTCCCTTCCGGGTCGGTGATCTACCGGGTGTTCCTGCTTCCCCACTGCCTGGAAGTCGACCTGGCCTTCGGCCCGGAAGCCGACTTCGGGCCGCGAGGCCCGAGTTGGTGTCTCATCTTCGGGCAAGCCGCACCGCCCCAGCCGGTCATGGCGAGCGGTTACGACACGATCGCCGGCCTGGCGTGGCACCACGCCCTGCACGCGCGGATCAGCATCGAGCGAGGCAGATGCTGGCAGGCGGAGCACTGGATCAGCGCGATGCGCACCCAGACGATCTCACTCGCCTGCCAGCGCCTGGGCCATGCCACCAGCTACGCCAAAGGCGCCCACCTCCTACCCACCACCATCACCGGGCCTCTCGAAACGACCCTGGTCCGTTCCCTGGACGAGGCCGAGTTACGTCGCGCGCTGTCGGCCGCCGTAGCCGTCCTGAGCACAGAACTCACTCGCACGGACGCGGCCCTGGCCGACCGACTGCGCCCGATTCTCGGCGAACTCGCCGCCAGCCCATGACGATCAACGCGATTGCGGTGATCGGCGCGTAGCAGGAGCATCGTCTCGTGGAGGAGACGATGCCCGGCGGCAACATGGGCGGTGCGATACGCGTCGGCACCACCGTTCGGCGTGCTGCCGCCGAATGGAACCCGACCGTGCAGCGCCTGCTGGGGCACCTTCATGACCGCGGCCTCACCTGGGTGCCGCACCCGCTGGGCACCGACGAGTACGGGCGTGACACCGTCTCGTACCTGCCGGGCGTCGTGCCTCAGTACCCGCTGCCGGCCTGGGTCTGGCGTCGGGAGATCCTCATCGACGCCGGCACCCACCTCGCGCACCTTCACCAGGCCAGCCTGGGCTTCGATGTCTCCGGTGCCGTCTGGCAGTCCGCGGTACGGCAGCCGGCCGAGGTCATCTGTCACAACGACTTCGCGCCGTACAACATGGTCTTCACCGATCGGCGACTGAGTGGTGTCATCGACTGGGACACGGCCTCACCCGGCCCCCGGTTGTGGGACTTGGCGTACCTCGCCTACCGGCTGGTGCCGTTGGCGGACCCGAGCAACGGCGACGCGATTGACAGTGACCTGGGCGAGCGGGCCCGACGCCTGCGGTTGCTCGCCGCCGCCTACGGCTCGCAGCTGGCACCGGCGAGCATTCTCCCCGTCGCCGTGGCGCGACTGCACGATATCGCCGCCTTCACCGAGGCCCGCGCCGACCAGGGTCAGGAGACGGTTCGCGGTCACGTCGAGCTCTACCGCCGCGACGCGGAGTGGATCACCAGGCACGCCGACGAGCTGTGCCAGGAATCCGGCTGAACCACCGGCCGGTGTGACGCCGATTCCGGTGGGCTGTCGTGGGGACGTCCCGGCGTACCGGGACGTCGCCACGGCTCGGCACCCGTTGGTGCGGCGGGATCAGTGGACGGGCCGGCCGAACCAGCGGGCGAGGTGGTCGTCCAGATCCCGCTGGTCGTCGCCGATCCAGGCGACGTGGCCGTCGGGGCGGAGCAGGACGCCGGGAACATCCAGGGCCGCGGTGGAGTCCGCGAGGTGGTCGACCCGGTCGGACCAGCCGCCGATGGTCAGGCGCTCGGTGCGGTCCAGCAGCAGGCCACGACCGCGGTGCAGCAGACCGTAGAGGTGCCCGTGCTTCACGTCGATGTCGGGCAGCCGGCGACCGAGCAGGTCGGGGCCGTCGCCGAAGTCGTAGCGGATGCCGATGGCGGTGATCTTTTTGAGCAGGTGCAGGTTCACCTCGTCGAAGTCCATCAGCTCGATGAGCAGCCGGCGCACGGCCTGTGCGCCGGGTTCGGTGGACAGCAACTGCGTCTGGGCCCGGGTGTTGTCCAGCACGTCCGCGGCGACCGGACGCCGTTCGGCCTGGTAGGTGTCGAGCAGGGCCGACGGCGCCCAGCCGCGGACCTGCGCGGCCAGTTTCCAGCCGAGGTTGACGGCGTCCTGAACGCCGAGGTTGAGGCCCTGTCCGCCGATGGGGGGATGGATGTGCGCCGCGTCGCCGGCCAGCAGCACCCGTCCGACCCGGTAACTGTCGGCCAACCGCATGGCGTCCCCGAAGCGGGACAGCCAGCGCGGGGAGTGCACGCCGAAGTCGGTTCCGGCTATGGCGCGCAACTGGCGCTTGAAATCGTCGAGGGTGGGCGGTTCGGCGCGGTCACTGACGCCGGCGGCGGGGACCAGGACGCTGTAGACGCCGACGCCTGCTGGCCGCAGCCAGAACCGTTGCTGGGTCTCGCGGATCTCGGCCACCCTGCGGGCGATCTCCTCCGGTGGGACGCCTACTGCCATCTCGCCCATCAGGCTCTCGGTCCGTGCCGGTTCGCCGGGAAAGCCGACGCCGAGCAGTTTGCGAACGGTGCTCCGCCCGCCGTCGCAGCCGACGAGGAAGCGCGAGCGCAGCCGTTCCCCGTCGGCCAGCTCAACGGTCACCCAGTCGTCGTCCTGCTCGACGGCGGCGACCGCCCGACCGCGCCGGACCTGCGCGCCCAGTTCGACGGCGTGCTCTTCGAGTAGACGTTCGATGACCGGCTGCGGAATGCCCAGCAGGTAGGCGTACCGGGGATCGAGGCCCGTGGGCGCGGGCTTGGGGATGGCGGCGAAGTAGGCGCTGGCCGGACGCTGCCTCCCGTGCGGGAGGATGCGTTCCAGCAGGCCGCGCATCGCCATCAGCTCCAGGCTGCGGATGTGCAGGCCGACGATGCGGACGGCCGACGGCGGCTCGGTCTCCTTCTCCACCACGAGTACCCGGACGTCGTGCAGCCGCAGTTCGGCGGCGAGCATCGCACCGGTCGGCCCGCACCCCGCGATGATCACGTCGTACGTGCGGGGGGCGTTGTCGGTGCTGCGGGTCGGCGATGAGGGGCGGCCGCTGACGACGGAGTCGGGCTCGACGGGGGCGGTCGACGGGGTTTCGGCGGTGACATGGGCAGGGTGCACAGGTGTTGCCTCTCGGGAGTGCCGTGTGGGCAGGGCGCTCCCGGCGACACCTATGTCAGTCGCCCGACCGTGACGGCAAGGGGGAGCACCCACATCGCTTCAACGTTCATGGGTCTCACCTCCTCGGGTGGTGTCGCGGTCAGCGGCACGCTATCTCCCCGGCGCGGTCGCGTCGAGCTCTTTTCCCGCCGGGGTGATCACGCGGTCGGGTGGGTCAGCGACCGGTGGAGCCACTCGGCCATCAGCGCGCGTTCGGCGTCGGTGAGGCCCGGCAGGTGGGGCAGCACCGTCGCGAAGGTCACCGCGACCGTGTTCGTGGTCGTGTCGGGGGTCGCCGGGGCTGTCGACAGGATGCTGGTGAGCACGGCGTCGAGCATGGCCTCGCTCAGGCCGGGGTCGCGCTGCTCCGGGGGCGTTCCGAGCAGCGCGAGGATGGTGCCGTGACCCGCTGAGTGGATCATCATGAGTGCGCGTTGTTCGTCGACCCGCAGCAGGCCGGCTGCGGCGAGTCGCCGGACGCGACGACGGAGCACGTCGAGGCCCGCGACGGTCGCCGGTGAGGGTGCGCCGCTCCCCCGCGCGGCCATCAGGGCGTACAACTCGGGGTTTGTCAGGCCGAACTCCACGTGCGTGCGCCATCCGGTGCGCAGCTCCGCGACCGGATCACCCGTCGCGACGTGCGCGGCGACCGATTTGCCGCTGACGTAGCTGGCCATGACGTGCTCGGCGACGGCGTCGATGAGGCCGTCCTTGTCACCGAACAGGCGGTAGATGGTCGGCGCCTGCACACCTGCGGCCTGGGCGACGGCGCGCGTCGTCACCGCGTTCGCGCCCTTCTCGCGCAGCAGTTCGGTTGCTGCCGCGACGATGCCCACGCGGACGTCGTCGCGGGATGCCATGTCCTGCGTCGTCACCATGAATCAATGCTAACAGCGACTTGTTAACCACGGATTATCGCTGCTAACGTCTGCGGCGTAACGCCGATATCAAGGGAGTGTGCAACATGTTCGTCGTCACCGGTGCCACTGGTCAGCTCGGGTCCCAGATCGTCGACCGGCTGCTCGACCGGTTACCAGCCGAGGCGGTGGGCGTGAGCGTGCGCGACGTCGACCGGGCCGTGGGCCTCGCCGAGCGGGGTGTGCGGGTGCGTGCCGGCGACTTCACCGACCCGGCCACGCTGGAGCACGCCTTCGAGGGCGCCGACAAGGTCCTCGTCGTGTCCGCCGCCATCCGTGGGGCCGCCGCGGTCGCCGCGAACCGCGCCGCCATCGGCGCCGCCCGCGCCGCGGGAGCCAAACGAATCCTCTACACCAGCCACCAGGCCGCCTCCCGGGACTCGCTGTTCGCCCCCCAGCCCACCCACGCCGCGGCCGAGGAGCACCTGGCCGGGCTGGGGGTTCCCTTCACCGCGCTGCGCAACGGGTTCTACGCGAGCACGCTCAACCTCTGCATCGGTGCGGCGTTGGAGACCGGTCAACTCGTGGCGCCGGCGGACGGTCCGGTGTCCTGGACCGCGCACGCCGACCTGGCCGAAGCCGCGGCCATCGCCCTGGCCGAGGAGGGCCTGCTCGACGGCATCACGCCGGCGCTGACCGCAGCGCAGGCACTCGACCTCGAGGCGGTGGCCGCCATCCTGAGCGACATCACGGGCCGCACCGTCACCCGGGTGGTTGTCACCGACGACCAGTGGCGCTCGGCCGCCATCGCAGGTGGCATGCCCCCGGCGGCCGCCGACTTCACCCTCGGCATGTACCGCGCGGCGCGGCGCGGCGAGTTCGCCGTCACCGATCCGACGCTGGAGACCCTCATCGGTCGCCGTCCGGCATCCGCTCGCGCAGCACTGGAGGCCATCGTCGCCCAGCGTTGACGGGCCGGGTCGGCGGAGGTTGACTCTCGACCGGGTTGAGGCTCGACCATCGGCGACATGACCGAGCAACCAACCGCCGACCCGACCATGACCCGCATCATCGAGGCCGTGCACCTCGGCCACGGCGGCGCGCCCGCCGAGGCCCGTGCGCTGCTCACCGCGCTGTGGGACGACATCGGCCCGACCGGGGACGCCCTGCACCGCTGCACCCTGGCGCACCACCTCGCCGACCTGCAGGACAGCACCGAGGCGGAGCTGAGCTGGGACGAGCGTGCCCTTGCCGCGGTGTCCGAGCTGACCGACGAACGCGCCCAGCGATACCTGTCCTCACTGCAGGTTCAGGCGTTCCTGCCGTCGCTGCACCTCAACCTGGCCGACTGTCACCGGCGGCTGGGTAACGTCGTTGCGGCGCGGGAGCACCTCGCCCGGGCCCGGGAACACCTGGTAGTCCTACCGGACGACCCGTACGGCGAGAGCATCCGCGTCGCCGTCCGTGACTTCGTCGAGGACGATCCGACCGACCACCGGCGACAGTGACCGGTCACCGGTCCTGGTGCGCGACGGTCGTCCGGTAGGCCTGCGGTGAACGTCCGTAGCGGGCCCGGAAGAGGCGACTGAAGTGGGCCTTGTCCCGGAATCCCCATCGGGCGGCGATGGCGTGGATCGGCTGCCGCACCAGCGGGTTGGCGAGATCACGCCGGCACTGCGCCAGGCGTTTGGCGCGGATGCTCGCCTCCCCCGCATGCGAGGATGGATTCTCGCACGCTTCGATCCGTCGCACCCATGACGGGATTCCCACACGCGGCGCGTCCCAGGGGGTTGGTGAGTGGCAGTGGTGACCGGTGCCGACCTGCTGGAGGCGGCCGAGGAGATGACCCGGGTGCTGGCACCACACCGCGACCGCGACTGGTCGGTGCCGGCCGGCTCGTTGAGCTGGAGCTGCTGGACCACCGCGGCGCACGTCGCGCACGACCTCATCGGGTACGCGGGCCAGGTCGCCGGCCGCCCGGATGACGGCTATCTGCCGTACGACCTGCGGGTCTCCCCCGACGCGAGCCCGACGCAGGTGCTCACCGTGGTGCGAGCCTGCGCCGGTCTGCTCGCCACCGCCGTCGACGCCGCCGACCCGGACACGCGGGCCTGGCATTGGGGCCCGTGCGATCCGGCGGGTTTCGCCGCCATGGGCGTGGCCGAGACCGTGCTGCACACCCACGACATCACCCTCGGCCTCGGTGTGCCGTGGCAGCCACCGCAGCGACTGAGCGCGCTGGTGCTGCGGCGACTCTTCCCGGACGCCCCGGCCGGTGCGGCACCCGAGGTGCTGCTGTGGATGACCGGCCGCGGTGAGTTGCCCGGCCGTGCCCGGCGCACCTCCTGGGTCTGGCGGGCCAGGGTGGACAGGCCCTAGGCGTGCAGGGCGTGCCGGTGACCGTCGAGCGGGAACGGCGGCCGGGCCGGCAGCACCTCCTGGAACACGAAGCCGCATTTCTGCGCCACCCGGCAGGACGCCACGTTGTCCACCTGGTGCAGCAGGTCGAGACGCGTCACCTCGGGGAACTGGTCGAACGCCCAGCGGCTCAGCGCGGTTACCGCGCGGGGGGCGACCCCCCGACCGCGTGCCCACGACGCTGTCCAGTAGCCCACCTCCGGCGCCGGGCGTTGCGGGGTGACCCCCTTGAGCACCACGTTGCCGACCAGCCGCGCGCCGTCGGCCTGCTCCTCGACGACGGCGAAGGTGTACCGGCGGCCGTCGGCCCGGTCGCGCAGGGTGCCCTCCAGCCACCGCCGGGCCTCGGCGGCGTTGGTCACCGGATGACTGGTCCAGTGCCGCAGGACGGGGTCCCGGTACGCGTCCACCAGGTCATCGAGGTCGTCGGCGCACCACTGACGCAGGGTGACACCCGGCGTCGAGGGTGTGCCGGGTGCCGGTGATCCGATGAGCATCGGCACATTCTGCCGTGCCCGTGGCCGTGGGGTCAGCCCCGACGGCGGCGCCACCGCTGCCACCAGCCCCGGCGCGACGGTCTCACGGCGGTCACCGCTTCGGTGGCGGTGACGGTGGCCTCGGGGCGGGCCCGTTCGGCCCGCCAACGGCGGATGACGTCCTCGGTGTTGACCGGGCGCACCGCGATCCGGGGCCCGTCGTCGGGAAAGCGCAGCCACGCCACGATCTGCACGTTCAACTGCCCGACGAAGTCCCGGACGGACTGCTCGGTGGGCAGGTCACGGACCTCGTCGGGGACCTGCTCGATGCGGCGGCGCAGTTGCAGCGACGTGGGCAGCAGCAGGTCACTGGGGAGTGCCTCGCGCTCCAGGAAGCTCTTGATCCACCACGCCTCGTCGTACGGCGTCCCGCGACCGGGGATCGGCTTGCCCGTGCCGGGCAGGTCGTCGAACTCGCCGCGCTGAACGGCATCCTGGATCTTCGCCTCGACTGACGCTTCCCACGCCTCGGTCACCCTGCGGCACCTCCCCTGGCCACCGTAACGCGCCGCTTCCGGTTGGCGGCACGCATGTGCCACTGATCAGCGCGCCCGTGACGGTGGGCATTCCCGCCGTGGCCGCGGGGGGGCCGGCAAACGCGAGTGGATCACCCCGGATCGCAGGCCACGGCTCGCCAGGTGGCTCTGGGCCGGGATGTTCGTCCCGATTACGGTCAGTGTGGGGGTCTACCGAACGGGGGAATCGTCGTGGTCGGTGCGGGCGCACTGCTGGGTATCGCGCTGGTGGCGTTGGGGCTGGTGCTCACCCCCGGCCCGAACATGGTCTACCTGGTGTCCCGTTCGGTGGCGCAGGGCCGCCGGGCCGGGCTGGTCTCGCTGCTCGGGGTGGCCGCCGGCTTCGGCGTCTACCTGGCGGCGGCGGTCGCCGGCCTGGCCACCGTCTTCGTCCTGGTGCCGACGCTGTACGCGGTGGTGAAGCTCGCCGGTGCCGGCTACCTGCTCTGGCTGGCCTGGCGGACGCTGCGTCCGGGCGGCGGGTCGCCGTTCGCCCCCACACCGCTGCCACCGGACCCGCCCCGGCGGCTGTTCACCATGGGTCTGGTCACCAACCTGCTCAACCCGAAGATCGCCATCCTGTACGTGTCGCTGCTGCCCCAGTTCATCGACCCGGCCCGAGGGCACCTCGCCACGCAGAGCCTGCTGCTCGGTCTGACCCAGATCGCCGTGGCGTTGAGTGTGAACGCGCTGATCGTGCTGAGCGCTGGCGCCCTCGCGGGGTTCTTCGCCCGCCGGCCGGCGTGGCTACGGGTGCAGCGCTGGGTGACCGGCACGGCCCTGGCCGCGCTGGCGGTCCGCATCGCCGCGGACCGCTCGCGCGCGGCCGTCGCCACGCCCTGACCCGGCCGCGCACCGCCCCGGTCGGGCGGCCGTCCTGCGCCGCTCTCCCGTGCGAGGGACCGATGAGGTTTCCGCGTCGCGCTCGTCTGTACGGGTGAAATCGACTGACGAGAGGCTGACACGATGCGGAAACTGATCTTCGGCATGAACGCGACGCTGGACGGTTACGTCGCCGCGCCGGGCGACGACATCAGCTGGAGCGCCCCGAACGACGAGCTGTTTCAGTGGTGGCTCGACCGGGAACGGGCGATCGCGCTGTTCCTGTACGGGCGCAGGCTGTGGGAGGCCATGAGTTCCTACTGGCCGACCGGCGACGAGCAGCCGGGGGCCACCCCGGACCAGGTCGAGTTCGCGCGGAACTGGCGGGACACGCCGAAGGTGGTGTTCTCCTCGACGATCGACAAGGTCGACTGGAACACCCGTCTGGTCACCGGCGACGCGGTCGCCGAGATCACCCGGCTCAAGGCCGAGGACGGCGGGCCGATGAGGGTTGGTGGCGTAACCCTCGCCGGCGCGGCGATGCGGGCCGGGTTGGTCGACGAGTACGAGATCGTGACCCACCCGGTCCTGCTGGGCGGCGGCAAGCCGTTCTTCACCGCACTGGACAGCTGGGTGAACCTGAACCTGGTGGAGACGCGGACGTTCCCGGGCGGTGTGACGCTGGCCCGGTACGAGACGAGGCGATAGGCGGCCTGCCCGGCCCGTGGCTGGACTTGTCAACGATGGGGACCTGTGTGATCACAGCGTCGGTGCCAGGTCCAGCCACGGCTTGTCGGTGGCGTCGAAGCCGGTGAGCTCGGCGATCATCCCGTCGACGATGTGCAGGACGGCGATGGCGAACGGCCGGTACTGCGAGTCGCCGGGGGCGCGCAGGTAGAGCGCGGCGGCTGGCATGCGGTTGACCGTCGTGGTGATTCCGCGCCAGTCGTCGTGGCCGCGCTGGAAGAGCCCACCGGAGACCCAGCCGTCCACCGCGTCCCTGGCCGTCGTGGTCACGGTGCCCGGGTCGGGCAGCATGGCGAAGCGCAGGTCGTCGCGCAGCAGGGACATCAGCGCGTCGAGGTCGTTGCGCTCGTGCGCGCGGATGTACGACGTCACCGCGCCGCGCTCGTCGCTCGACAGCTCGTGCGTGGCGGGGCTGCGCCAGTCGAGGCGGCGGTCGGGCAGCTGCTCGCGCATCGTCACGCGGGCCCGCTGCAGTGCGCTGGTCACCGATGCGACGGTCAGCTCCAGGGCGTCGGCGGCAGTCGACGCCGGCCAGCCGAGGACGTCACGCAGGATGAACACCGCCCGCTGGCGCGGTGGTAGGTGCTGCACGGCGACGATGAACGCCAGCTCGATCGTCTCCCGCGCCACCACCGATTCCTGCGGGTCCTCGGGGAGCATCTGGTCGGGGTACGGCTGCAGGTACATCACCTCGGAGTCGGGTTCCGTCGGCACGGACGCTACGGGTGTGCGGTTGGTGGGCTTCTTCAGGAAGTCGAGGCAGGCGTTCGTCGCGATCCGGTACAGCCAGGTCCGCAGGGCCGCGTGGCCCCTGAACGACTCCCGCTTGTGCCACGCGCGCAGGAACGTCTCCTGCGTCATGTCCTGGGCATCCTCGTAGTTCGCGAGCATCCGGTAGCAGTGCACCTGCAGCTCACGCCGGTGGCGCTCGGTCAGGAGCGCGAACCGCGCGGCATCTCCCGCGCGGACCGCCGCGAGAAACTCGGTCTCGTCGGCGTCCAACCGGGTGGCGTCGGTCATGTCAGCATCCTTCCAGCGGTGCGAGCGGCCAACAGTGCTGACGACCTGGTGGATCATTTCTGATCGCGCCGGCACGGTCACGCGCGACCCGCTGCCCGCCTCGGCTACCTGTCGCCGGTTTCCGGCGTACGCCGGGCGGCCCCCCGGTGCCGGTCGACCATCCCGGCGGCCAGCGGCGCGGCGTCCAGGTCACCGGCGGCGAGCCGGGCGGCGAGGGTACGACGCACCAGCCGGTCGGCCAGCGCTGGCGCGTGCCGGCCGACGGCCATCTCCAGCCGGCCACGGGCGGTGGTCGCCACGTCCCGGGGCGCCCGCCGGGCGGTGGCGGTACGCAGGATCGCCGCGACCACCCCTTCAACGGGCTCGGGGCGGGACACCCCCCGCAGCGACAGCCCGGCCTCGGCGGTGCTGTCGTGAATCGGTGAGGCGACCATGCTGGGGTAGACGACGCTCACCCCGACGTGGGTGCCCACCTCGTGGCGCAGCGCGTCGGCGTAGGCGACCAGTGCCCGTTTGCTCACCCCGTACGCGGCGGCGAGCGGCAGCGGCAGCACCGCCATCCGGCTGGCCACGAAGATCACCCGTCCGCGGGCGGTGAGCAGTGCGGGCAGCGCGGCGGCGGTGGTGCGCCAGGCGGCCAGCAGGTTGACCTCCAGTTGCCGGCGGACCACCTCGTCGGGGGGCAACTCGGCCGGCGCGGGACCACCGACCCCGGCGTTGTTGATCAGCAGGTCGAGCCCGCCGAGCCGGTCGACGGCGGCCCGCACCGCCGCCGGTACGGCGTCCGGGTCGGTCAGGTCGCAGCCGAGCACCGGCACGTCGTCGTCGGGGCGGGCGTGCAGGTCGAGCCCCACCACCCGGGCGTCGGCCGCGCTCAGTGCCGCGCCGAGGTGGCGGCCGAACGTCCCGCTCGCCCCGGTGACCAGCACCCGTCGGCCGGCCAACGATCGGCCGCTCACCGGGGTGCCCGCACCGGGGACGGCGCGCCGGAGCGGGCGCGGCGGGCCCCGGCGGCCAGCTCCCGGGCCAGCTCGGCCAGGTAGACGTCGAAGTCCACCCGCATCGCCGGGCGGCGCTGACCCCACCGGGCGGTGGCGGCCCGTAGTTCGGCCCGGCACACGGCGCGCTGCCGGTCCGGGTCCGGCAGCGCGTACCGGCCGGCGAGGTGCGCCGCGATCAGCTTGGCCTGCGCCTCGACCAGCGGGAACGCGGAACCGGTGGACTGCATCAACCCGACGAAGCTCAGACCGGGGGCGTCGGGGTGGAACACGTGCCGGTACAGCGGCAGGGTGTCGGCGCCGCCGGCGAGCAGCGCCGGGTCGAGGAACGGCACGTCCACCCGGTAGCCGGTGCACCAGATGATCAGGTCGACGGTGTCGCTGCGGCCGTCGGTGAACTCCACCCGGTCGCCGTCGAGGGCGGCGACGCCGGGGCGGGCCTCGACGTCACCGTGGGTCAGCCGCGACAGCAACCCGTCGGAGAGCGTCGGGTGGTCCTGGAGGAAGCCGTGCGTCGGCGCGGGCAGCCCGTAGCGGGCCGGGTTGCCGACGGTGGCGCTCAGCATCGTCTGGCTGACGCGTTGACGCAGCCGCCACGGCAGTCGGCAGGCCAACGCCCCGTTGAGGGTGTCCGACGGGCGACCCAGCAGGTACTTCGGCACCACCCAGACGCCCCGGCGCAGCGACAGCAGGGTGCGGGCCGCCGCGTACGACGCGTCGACGGCGATGTCCATCGCGGAGTTCCCGCCGCCGACGACCAGGACCCGCCTGCCGGCCAGCTGCTCCGGGCCCCGGTAGTCGTGGCTGTGCATCTGCTCGGCGGTGCAGGCGCCGGGGTAGCCGGGGTCCGGCAGCCGGGGCACCCGGTTGTGCCCGTTGGCGACGACCACGGCGTCGACGGTGACCTCGACCGGGCCGGTCGGGCCGGTGGCGGCCACCGTCCAGGTGCCGGTGGGGTTGCGGGTGACCCGCTCGACGGTGTGCCGCAGCCGGATGGTGTCGGCCAGCCCGAAGCGGGCGGCGTAGTCGGCGAGGTATCCGGCGACGCGCCGGTGGTCGGGGTAGTCCGGCCAGTCGGTGGGCATCGGGTGGTCGGCGAACTGGGTACGACCGCGGCTGGTGTTGAGGTGCAGCGTGCGGTACGCGGGCGAGTCGGGTGCCCCGTACACCCAGAGGCCGCCGACCTGTTCGGCCGCCTCGAAGCCGACCGTCGGCACGTCGGCGTCCCGTAGTGCCTTGACCGCGGCGAGCCCGGCGGCACCGGCGCCGATCACCGCCACCCGCTGTGCTGCGCCCATCGCCCCGCCCCCAATAATCCAACGTCCGATGGATAATCGTCGGGCGACGGCGACTCGTCAAGGGGCCGGCGGCCCGTACAGCCCGTCGAGCATCCGGTGCACGAACGCCCGGAACTCGCGCCGTTCCCGGGCGCCGGGCGCGCCGGCGGCCAACGCCACCACGTGCCCGTGGGTGGCCCACACCAGGCTCCGCACGGTGATGTGGGGAGTCGGCTCGGCCAGGGCGCCCGCCGCCGCGGCGGCGGTGAGCAGCTGCCCGACCAGCCGGTACAACGGCTCGGCGTAACGCTTGTCCAGCTCGGCGTGCCGCTGTGGCTCCAGCCAGCGCCGCAGCCACAGCGCGGTCGTCTCGGGGCGGTCCTGGAGGAAGTCGACGAAGACGTCGACCAGTTCGTGCAGGGCCCGCCGCGCCGCCTCCGGACCGGCGTCGACAGCGGCGCGGGCCTGCTCGGCGGCCGCGGTCAGCACCTCCCGCTCGGCGGCGAACACCCGGGCGAAGCACGCGTCGTAGAGGGCCGCCTTCGTACCCGTGTGGTGCGCGACGGTGGCGACGTCGACCCCGGCGGCGGCGGCGACCTCCCGCAACCCGACGGCGTCGAAACCCCGCTCGGCGAAGAGCGCTGTCGCCGCGGTGAGCACCACCTCGCGGGTCGGCCGGGTCTCGTCGCGGCGGGGCCGACCCGGGCGGCGGCGGGGCATGGTCATGACGCCATTCTGCCCCTAGAATCCAGCAACCGTTGGATTGCGGAGAGGATGCGGCGATGACCGGGCTGGACCGGCGGCCGGCGGCCGCCACCGACGCGACACTGCCCCGCGGCCCACTGGCGGGCTTCGCCGCCGGCTCCCTCGGCATGGGTGTCTGGGTGACGGTGCCCGGCCTGCTGCTGCTGTACTTCCTCACCGACGTGCTGGCCGTCGGGCCGTGGCTGGCCGGCCTGGCGCTGCTGCTGCCGAAGATCGCCGACGTGCTGCTGCACCCCTGGGTGGGGCACCGCGCCGACGTGGAACAGACCCGCCGCGGCGACCGGCGTCGCCTGCTGCTGCTCGGCTGCGCCCTGCCGGTCGCGTTCGCCGCGCTCTTCGCCGTGCCCGGCGGCCTGACCGGGGCACCGGCCGCCGCGTGGGTGGCGGTGTTCTTCATCGCCGGCAACCTGCTCTTCGCCGCCTACCAGGTCCCCTACCTGGCCACCCCCGCCGACCTGCGGATCGGCTACCACGAACGCACCCGGCTGATGGCCTTCCGGATGGTCGTGCTGACCCTGGGCATCCTGGTCTCCGGGCTGCTGGCCCCCCTGCTCACCGGCGGCGACGCCGCGACCCGGGGCGGCTACCAGCGCATGGGCGTGATCCTCGCGGTGGGGATGTTGGTGGCCATGCTGGTCGGTGTCGTCGGAATCGGCCGGCTGCGCGGCTCCGCGGCGGATCGGACCCCGGCCGGGCACGGCGGGTGGCGGGCGCTGCGCGTCGCGCTGCGCGACGCGCAGTTCCGGTGGCTGGTCGCCGCGTACCTGGCGATGTCCACCACCACCCACCTGGTGCTCGCCGGGGTGCCCTACTACGCCGAGTACGAGCTGCGCGCGCCCGGCCTGACCACGGTGCTGGTGGCCGCGTTCGTGGCGCCGGCGCTGCTGGTCACCCCGCTCTGGCTCGTGGTGGCGCGACGCGTCGGCAAGCAGCGGGCGCTGCTCGGCGCGCAGGGCGCGTTCGCCGTCGGCTCGCTGGTGCTCGCGGTGGGCCGCCCGGCCGGCCTGCCGGTGCTGATCGGCGCGGTGGCGGTGCTCGGGGTGGCGTTCGCCGGCATGCAACTGTTGCCGTTCTCGATGCTGCCCGACGTGATCCGCGCCGCCAGCTCCGACGCCGGCGGCACCGGGGCCGGCACCTACACCGGGGTGTGGACGGCCACCGAGGCCACCGGCGCGGCGCTGGGCCCGTACGCGTACGCGTTGTGCCTGGCCGTGGGTGGTTTCGTGGCCTCGACGGCCGGTGAGTCGCCGGTGCAGCCGGACGCCGCGCTCGCGGCCGTCCGCTACGGCTTCGGGTTGCTGCCGGCGGTGGCGATGCTCGCGGCGCTGCTGCTGCAACGCCGCTACACCCTGGACGCGACGGCCCGGACGACGACCTGACCGGCCGGCACTAGACTTCGCCCTCGATGGACGCCCAGCCCGCCACCACCGAGACCCGTCCCTGCGCCCACTGTGGAGCGCCGGTGCCGCAGCGTGTCGGCGCGGGTCGACCGTTTCGCTACTGCCGCGACAACGACGGCGCCTGCCAGCGCGCCTCCCGCAACAGCCGGATGCGGCACCGCAACGCCCCCGGCCTGCCGGGGCAGGTGGCCCGCACCTGGGAGGCGGTGGACCGGCTCGACCAGATCGTCGAGACGTTGACCGAGTCGCTGCACGCCGAGTTGTCCCCGGGGGGTGTGCAGCGGCAGCTCGCCCAGGCCCGCGCGGAGGCCGCCGCCGAGATCGCTGCGGCGCAGGCCGAACGCGACGAGGCCCGCGACGACGCCGAGGCCGCGGCGGCCGACGCGACGCGCGCCCGCGAGCAGGCCCGCGACGCCCGCGCCGACGCCGACGCCGCCCGTCAGCGCGCCGAGCTGGCGCACCGGCAGGCCACCGCCGCCGACGAGCGGGCACAACACGCCGAGGACACCCGGGACCAGGCGCGCCACGCGGCCAGCGCCGCCGAGGCGCTGCGCGTGCAGGCCGAACGCGACCGCGACCAGGCCCGCGCGGAGGTACGGGACCTGCGCGCGCAACGCGACGCCGAGCGGCAGCGAGTGGCCGATCTGGTCGTGGAACGCGACGCGGTGCGCGCCGAGGCTGAGCGGGCCACCCGGGCCGCCGCCGACGCGACCGAGCGGGCCGGGCGGTGGCAGGCCGAGGTGCAGGACGTCCGGCGTCAGATCGAGCAGTCCCGCGCCGACGCGGCGCGTACCCGGGCGGAGGCCGCCGACGCGGCCCGGGCGCGTGAGCAGGCCGACCGGGCCCGCGACCGCGCCGAGGTCGCCGCCCGGCAGGCCGACGAGGCCCGGCAGGAGGCCGCGGAGCTGGCCGCGCGGCTGCGCGCGGAGCTGACCGCCGTGGCCGCCCACCGCGACACGCTCACCGCCGAGCTGAGCGTGGCCCGGCAGGCCGCGGCGACCGCCGAGGGGCACCGCACCGCCCTGACGGTACGGCTCGACGCCGCCGAGGCCGACCGGGATCTGGCCCAGCGGCGGGTGGCGCAGCTCGGCGACCAGGTCAGTGACCTGGCGTTGGCGTTGGCCCGTCTCGGCGCCGGCACTCCCGGCGACACGACTTGAGGATCGTGGCGCAACCTTCGGTAAGCTTGCGCGGTTAACCTCCCCGGTGGCCGCGCACACGCACCGTTGTCGCGACTCGCCTGGGGATCACCTCACCGGGTGACCGTCCCGGCCGGCTACCCTTGGTCCCGGCCCACCCGTGGACGCCTCACGCCCTCGGGCGGGAATGGCGCGGCGGGGACGCACCGTTACACCCAGAAGACCAGCACCACGAACGAGGGGAAGTCGATCATGGGCGAGCGTATGCTGCGCGGAAGCCGCCTTGGCGCGGTGAGCTATGAATCCGACCGCAACACGGAGCTCGCGCCGCGTCAGACCCGCGAGTACCTCTGCGCCAAGGGCCACCAGTTCGAGGTGCCGTTCGCCGTCGACGCCGAGGTCCCGACGACCTGGGAATGCAAGTTCGACGGCAGCGTCGCCCGACTCGTCGACGGCAGCGAGCCGGAGCAGAAGAAGGCCAAGCCGCCGCGTACCCACTGGGACATGCTTCTGGAGCGGCGCTCGATCGCCGAGCTGGAGGACATCCTGGAGGAGCGCCTGCAGGAGGTTCGGACCCGCCGCGGCCGCGCCTGAGCCGCACGACGCACAACGGCGACGCCCCCGGGGTTTCCCCGGGGGCGTCGCCGTTGCTGATGGGCGGTGTCAGTGCCGACCGGGCTCGACGATCTCACCCTCGATGGCCCGACCGCCGTCGACCACCACCGGCTGTTCCGGTTGCGGGGTCGGTTGCGGCGCACCCTGGCGCACCCGCACCGTGCGCGGCCCGAACAGGTCACCGGCGACCATCGACGACACCCGCCGCTCGGTGGCGCGGCGCACCCCGGCGCGGGCCAGCCGACGCACCGGCGGCACCAGCAGCAACACCCCGACCAGCCCGCTGACCAGGCCGGGAACCGCCAGCAACAACGCGCCCGCCAACCCCACCAGGCCGTCGGTCACCTGCCCGCCGGGGGGCTGCCCGGCCGCCGCGGCGGAACGGAACCCCCGCCAGGCGCGCATCCCCTCGCGGCGCAGCAGCACCAGACCCAGCAGGGACGCGGCGAACACCAGCAACACCGCCGCGCCGAACCCCAGCGCCCGTCCCACGCCGACGAACACCGCCAGCTCCAGCACCACCGCCAGCAACAGGGCCAACGGTACGAACCTCAGTCCTCGGCGCATCTCACCTCATCGCCATCCCTGCGGACACCACGGACGTGGTCCGCTCATCCAGCATGACACGACCGCGCTCACGGCCACCGGGCCTGACCGGTGGCGGTGCCGTGCACGCTGCGGCGTACCGACTGGCGTCGGTCCCGAACCCCCCAGGCGGTGATCCGCCACAGCGCCTCCGCCACGATCTTCGGGCTCATCTTGCTGTCGCCGCGTTCCCGCTCGGCGAACGTGATCGGCACCTCCACGATCCGCACCCCGGCCCGGTGCGCCAGCCGCGACAGCTCCACCTGGAACGAGTAGCCCTGCGAGGTCACCGACTCCAGGTCGATCGCGTCCAACGCGCTGGTCCGGTACACCCGGTAACCACCGGTGGCGTCCGAGACGGGCATGCCCAGCGCCAGCCGCGCGTACAGGTTGCCGCAGCGCGACAGCAGCAGCCGCCGCAGCGGCCAGTTGAGCACCCGCGCGCCGCTGGTCCACCGGGAGCCGATCACCACGTCCGCGTCGCGGGCGGCGTCCAGCAACGCCGGCAGGTCCTCCGGGGCGTGCGAGCCGTCGGCGTCCATCTCCACGACCGCCTGGTAGCCGCGCTCGCGCGCCCACCCGAACCCGGCCAGGTACGCCGCGCCCAGGCCCTGCTTGCCCTGGCGGTGCAGCACCTGCACGTGCGCGTCACCGTCGGCGAGGGCGTCGGCGATCGCGCCGGTGCCGTCGGGGCTGTTGTCGTCGGCGATGAGGACCTGCACCGCCGGGGCGGCGCGCCGGACCCGGCCCACGATCGCGGCGATGTTGTCGGCCTCGTTGTAGGTGGGGATCACCACCAGCACCCGGCCCACCCCGGGCACCTCGTCCGGGCGTCGGATCGTATCGGTCGCCTGGATCACGGTTCCTCCGCTCCCGCCGGCGTACCGGCTGTTGCTATCCGGGCATGACCCGCCGTCGGCGCAGCACCGCCGCGCCGACCAGGGCCGCCGCGGCCAGCGCGGCGAGCGTCACCTCCGGCCACCAACCGAGGCGGGTGGCGAGGGTGCGTCCGTCGTCGAGGCGCAACTGCCGCACCACGACCTCCCGGGTGTTGAACCCGGTGGCATCGCTTACCCGCCCGTCGGGTGCGACGAACCCGGACACACCGACCGTGGAGGCCATCAACGCCGGCCGGCCGTGCTCCACCGCCCGCAACCGCACCATGGCCAGCTGTTGGCGGGCCTCCGCCACGTCGAACGTGGCGTTGTTGGTCTGCACCACCAGCAGTTGCGCGCCGCCGGTGACGGTGTCACGGACCACCTCGTCGTAGGCGACCTCGAAGCAGATCACGTCACCGAGCACGGCGGGGCCGGCGCGTACCACGCCCGGGGTGCTTCCGGGCACGAAGTCGTTGCGGATCAGGTCGACCTGCTTGCTGACCATCCGGGCCACGTCGCGCAGCGGCACGTACTCGGCGAACGGCACCGGGTGGCGTTTGGTGTACAGCTGCTCCAGGTCGGCGCCGGTGCCGGGGCGCCACAGGATGCCCGCGTTGCGGACCTGCCCGACGTCGGGGCCCAGCAGCACCGCGCCGACCAGGATCGGCGCGCCGATGGCGTCGGCGGCCTGGGAGATCCGGGCACCGGCGGTGGGGTTGCGCAGCGGGTCGATGTCGCTGGAGTTCTCCGGCCACACCACCACGTCGGGGTGCGGCTGCTGCCCGGCGGCGACCCGCCCGGCCAACTCGATGGTGGCGTCGACGTGGTTGTTGAGCACCGCCTGCCGTTGGGCGTTGAAGTCCAGACCCAACCGCGGCACGTTGCCCTGCACGATCGCCACGGTGACGCCTGCGCCGGACCCGGTGGAGGCGACCGGCACGAGCAGGGCACCGGCGGTCAGCGCGACGGCCACGACCGCCGGTACGACGACCGGCGCCCACCGCCGCGCCGAACCACGGCCAGACGCCGCGGTGGTGGTGGGGTTGGTGTCGACGGGGTCGTCGGGCCGGTCGGTGTCGGCCGGGTCGGTGCTCGGGCCGGTGCCGGTGGGGGTGCCGCGGCGCAGGGTGCTGACGGTGCGCCAGCCGGCGGTGACCAGCAGACCGCCGACGAGGGCGACGGCGAAGGTGACCACTGGCGCGCCGCCGAGCGCGGCCAGGCGCAGCAGCGGCGACTCGTCCTGGCTGAACGCGAGCCGCCCCCAGGGAAACCCGCCGAACGGGGTGCGGTCGCGCAGCGCCTCCTGGCCCACCCAGAGCAGCCCGGTCAGCGCCGGCCACGCCCAGCGGCCCCGGTCGGCCAGCGGCGACACCCAGGCGGTAGCGGCACCCAGCAGCGCCAGGTAACCGGCCTGCAGCAACGACAGCAGCACCCACGGCAGGTAACCGGTGTGCAGGTTCGTCCAGGCCAGCAACGGGGCGAACAACGCCACACCGGTCAGGAAGCCCAGGCCGGCGCCGGCGCGCAACCGCCGCCGGTGCGCGGCGGCGGCCAGCAACGCCACCCCGACGGGCGCGAGCGGCCACACCCCGTACGGGGGGAACGCCACCAGCAGGGCCAGCCCGGCGGCCACAGCCAGGGGCACAGCGACCCGCAGCGGCAGCGGCCGACCCGCGACGGCCGGCGCGCCGGTCACCCGGGGGGTGCGGGTTTCATCCTGGTCCAGCATCGTCACCGCAGCTTCACCTCGATCACCCGGCGAAGGCTACCCGCCTGATGGTCCCGCCGGCCGGGCCCCCCGCTCGCCGATCTTGCGCTTTCTGTGCCGATACAAGGGGCATTCCCGCCCACATCGACGACCGAAACCGCAAGATCGCCGGGGCGTGGGGGTGGCGTGGCGTGAGGGTGGGGTATGAAATCGGGGCGCGGCTGACGCCGCGCCCCGATGCTCCCAGGCCCTTCCCGGCCGGTGTGGCGAGGATGGGGCACGACGACCTTCGGACCGACCGGACGTGGACTGGCTGCCCCCGCCGGGCCGTTGTCTACTGGCCGTGCACCTCACCCTGCCCGTACACCGGTAACCGCGGCCGGTTCGCGCCGCCCCGCCGACCCCCGCCCGCTGGACCTGGCCGCCGCGACGATGACGCTGAAACATGTCGCTCGGCCAGCGGACGAAGGGACGAAGCGAACAACAGCCGCTTCCCGTGGTAGGACTCAAAGACGGTACGTGCCGACCCCCGTCGGTTGTCAACCCGCACCCGGCCTGTCGTGTGTTGCAACACGGCGTGTCGGTCGGCGAGTCTCACTGCGTACGCAGATGGTGACGCAGCAGCGCCGCCGCGGCCGCCGGGTGTTCCTCGGCGAGCAGCCCTCCGGCGGCCAGCACGTAGTCCACGTCGACGACCGCCGCGGCGGCACGCGGCAGCGCCCACCCGCCGGCGTGATCGGCCAGCACCGCCGACAACACCTGCCCGGACATGTCCGCCGGGGAGTGCCGCAACACCCCACCGGAGCCCACCAGCAGCCGCACGTCGCGCAGGTCCCGCCCGGCCCGCTCACCGGTGGCCGCGCCCCGGGCGTGCCGGCGCAGCGCCACCGTCGCGGCGAGGGTGGCGATGCGCCGGTCCACGGCCCGCTCGACGTCGTCGACGGCCAGCAACGCCGGGTCGCCCGCCCGACGCGCCGCGGCGGCCGCCAGGACGTCGGACTCGTCCCCGGCGAGCAGCCGCTCCTCGACGGCGGCGCGGACCACCCCGGGGGCGCTCCACCGCATCCCCAGATCGCCCTCCACGGTGCGGGCCCGCCACAGACTGCCGGCGACCTCCCTGCCCGGCCCGGTGGCCCGCTCGTCGGGCGTGAGGACCGAATACACGTCGGTGGTGGCCCCACCCACGTCGACCACGGCGAGATCACCACCGAGGGTGTCGGCGAGCACCTCCACACCGGTGAGCACCGCGTCGGGGGTGGCCGCCCGCACCAGCCGCGCGAACCGGGTGCCCCTGGACAGTCGTTTACCACCGATGACGTGCCGCAGGAACACCGCGCGGATCGCCGAGCGCGCCGATTCCGGGGCGAGCACCCCGATGCGCGGCAGGACGTTGTCGGCGGCGGTGACCGGCACCCCGGCGTCGCCCAGCAACCCGGTCAGCTGCTCGCGCACGTCGGCGTTGCCCGCGTACACCACCGGCCGGCGCCACCGGGCCCGGGCCAGCCGGGTCGCGTTGTGGGTGATCGTGTCGGCGTCACCGCCGTCGGTGCCACCGACGAGCAGCACCACATCGGGTCGGGCCGCCCGCAACGTCGTCAGGTCGGCCGCGCCGAGCCGACCCGCGGCGACGTGCACCACGTGCGCGCCCGCGGACAACCCGACCCGCCGCCCGGCCTGCGCGGTGACCAACGGCTCGTAGCCGATCACGGCCAGCCGCAACCCACCCCCGGCCGACGAGCACACGTACCACGGCACGTCACCCACCCGCAGCCCGGCGGTGGCCGCCGCGACCGCCGCGTCCAGGCCGTGCAGCACGTCGGTGCCGACAGTGGTCGGCGCCGACGCCGCACCGGCGAGGACACCGGCGGCCAGGTCCACCACCGCCACCTTCGTGTACGTGGAACCGACGTCAGCGCAGACCGCCAGGGTCGCGGGCTCTCCCGGTCCGCGACTGCGGGGCTCGCAACCCCGGCTCACTCCTCGCGACCGACTGCGGCGGGGACGACAACGGTGCCGGTCGCGGTGACCGCCACGATCGGCGGGTCGAGGACCTCCGCGGCGGACGCGGAACGGTCCGGGCGACCCCGGCACACCACCGCGCAGCTCAACTCCAGGGTGCGGCTGCGGGTGCCCACCCGCGACACCTGCGCGGTCACCTGCACCACGTCCCCGGCGTGGATGGGCGCGTGGAAGCGCACGTCGGCGTACCCGGCGAACAGCCCCTCGTCACCGTCGGTGCGGATGCACACCTCGGTGGCGACGTCACCGAACAACCCGAGCGCGTACGCCCCGTCGACCAGGTTCCCGCCGTAGTGGGCGTGCGAGTACGGCACATACCGCCGGTGCGTCACCGTCAACCCGAGCCGTGCGTCGGTCATGCCATCGCCTTCCGTTGCGTGATCAGGGCGTGCACCAGGTAGCTGGCCACCTCGCCGGGCGTGGTGCCCCGACCGAAGATCCGGTCCACGCCCAACTCGTCGGTCATCGTCTCGTCGAAGCGGGGACCACCGACGATCAGCAGCGGCCGGCGCCCCGCCGGCATCGCCTCCCGGAACGCCGCCGACATCTCCCGGGTGTTGTGCAGGTGCGCGTCGCGTTGGGTGACCACCTGCGACACCAGCACCGCGTCGGCCTTCTCCGCCCGGGCGGTCTCCACCAACTCCGGCACGCTGACCTGCGCACCCATGTTGGTGACCTTCAACTCCCGGTAGTACTCCAGGCCCTTCTCCCCCGCGATGCCCTTGACGTTGAGGATCGCGTCGATGCCCACCGTGTGCGCGTCGGTGCCGATGCACGCCCCGACCACCGACAGCTTGCGCCGCAACCGCTGCTTGATCACCGTGTTGACGTCCTTCGCCGACAGCAACGCGAAGTCACGCTCCACCACCTGCACGGCGTCGAGGTCGACCAGGTGGTTCACCCGCCCGTAGACGACGAAGAAGGTGAACCCGTCGCCCATCGGTTTGGCGTGCACCACCATCGCCGGGTCGATGCCCATCTTGTTGGCCAACTGCACCGCCGCGCCCTCGGCCCGCTTGTCATGGGCCACCGGCAGGGTGAACGACACCTGCACCATCCCGTCACCGGTGGTGTCCCCGTACGGGCGCACGATCTGCTTGCTCACGCCGCCGCCGCTTCGCGCCGGCGGCGTGAGCGCGGGACCGCTGTGCTGGCCGGTTCGCTCGCTACGCTCGCTCACACCGCCTCCAGGATCTGCGTGGCCGGGTTGTAGTAGTCGGCCTCGTGCGCGGCGACCCCGTCGAGGCCCTTGCCCCGGTCCGCGGGCCGCTTCATGATCCCGAAGGTGCCCTCGGCGATCGCCGTCAGCAACGTCTGCTCCCCGATGCGTTCCAACAGGTCCAGCGCCTCACCGAGGACCTGGTTGGCGCGGCGGCGGATGAACCCGCCCGGCGCCGGCACGAAGTCCTCGTGCAGCCCACCGGCCGCGCCCAGGACGTACCGCACGTTCTGCAGGGCGATGTCCCGATCCGACAACCACGGCGTCACCACCGCCTCGGTCATCATCCCCACCAGCAGGATCCCCTGACCGGTCAGCGCACCGGCCAGGTTGAAGAACCCGTCGAGCAGGTTGCCCCGGAACACGTCACCGGTCATGTGTTTCGTCGGCGGCATCCACTTCAGCGGCGCGTCCGGGAACAACTCCCGGGCCAGCAGGGCGTGCGCCAACTCCAGCCGGAACGACTCCGGCACCTCCGGGTTGATCTCGAACGCGTGGCCCAGACCCAACTGCCAGTCCGCCAACCCCGCCTCGTGCGCGAAGAACTCGTTGAGCAGCTGCGACACCGTCACCGTGTGCGCCTCGTCGACGGCGTCGGCGGTGGTCAGGTAGTTGTCCTCACCGGTGTTGATGATGATCCCGGCGCGGGCGTGCACCTGCCGGGAGAACCGCTGGTCGACGAACGTACGCACCGGGTTGATGTCGCGGAACAGAATCCCGTACATCGAATCGTTCAACATCATGTCGAGGCGTTCCAACCCGGCCAGGGTCGCCATCTCCGGCATGCACAACCCCGACGCGTAGTTCGTCAACCGCACGTAGCGGCCCAACTCCTTCGACGAGGAGTCCAACGCCGCGCGCATCAGCCGGAAGTTCTCCTGCGTGGCGTACGTGCCGGCGAACCCCTCCCGGGTCGCGCCCTCGGGCACGTAGTCCAGCAACGACTGCCCCGTCGAACGGATCACCGCGATCACGTCCGCGCCGGCCCGCGCCGCCGCCTGCGCCTGCGGAATGTCCTCGTAGATGTCCCCGGTCGCCACGATCAGGTAGATCCACGGCCGCTGCTTCGGGTCCCCGTGCCGCTTGATGAGCCGGTCCCGTTCGGCGCGCCGCCGGTCGATGCGCCGGATACCCGCGCCGACCGCCCTGCGCGCCGCCGACCGGGCCGCCGTCGCGGCCCGCCCGGTCGGCTGGGTGAACCGCACCGACCCGGCCGCGGCCTTCTGCGCCAGCAACGTCACATCGGTGCCGCCCTCACGGGCCAGGGCGTCGAACACCGGCACCGCCACCCCGTGACCCAACCCCACGTCCGCGGCGACCGCGTCGACGAGCCGGTTCACCCAGGGGATGCCGTCCGGGTCGGCGCCACTCACCCCGGCCAACCGCAGCACCGCCCGCTCCACCGACACGGTGGTGTGGCTGCGGGCCAGGTCCACCACCGGCTGCCCGGCCCGACGCGCCAACTCCCGCGCCCGCGCCACCAACACCGGATCAAGATCAAGCTTGCCGGTCACGCCGCCGCCCCCGCCACACCACTCATCCGCTCGTTCACGACGACCCTTCCTCGTAGATGACCTCACCGCGCAGCACCAGACGCCGACACACCGGCAGCGGCGTCGGGTCGTCCGGACCCCACTGCTCCGGGTCCTCGGCCAGCAACACCGGCAGACCCCGCTGAACCCCCGCCGGTGTCGACCACACCGCGAACGTCGCCGGCGCCCCCAACGCCAGAACCCCCTCGACGTCCAGGTGCACCGCCCGCCACCCACCCCGGGTGTGCGCCGCGAACGCCGAGCGCACCCCCATCCGCTGCGCCGGGTTGTGGTGCGCCGCCGCCGCCCGCACCGACCCCCACGGGTCCAGCGGCGTCACCGGCGAATCCGACCCGAACGCCAACGCCACCCCCACCGAGTGCATCGCACCCATCGGGTTCGACTCCAACGACCGGTCCAACCCCAACCGCGCCTCGTACATCCGACCCGCGCCACCCCACAACCGGTCGAACGCCGGCTGCATGCTCGCCACCACCCCGTACTCCACGAACCGCGCGATCAACCGCTTGTTCATGATCTCCGCGTGCTCGATGCGGTGCCGGGCCGCCCGCAACCGCTCCACACCCACCGTCCGCGCCGCCGCCGCGAACCCGTCCAGGACCGTGCCGATCGCCGCGTCCCCGATGGCGTGGAACCCGCCCTGCAGGCCGTGCGCCGCACAGTCCAGCAGGTGATCGCGGACCTGCTCGACCGTCAGGTACCCGTGCCCGCAGCCGTCACCGTCGCCGTACGGCTGTGACACGTGCGCCGTCCGCGACCCCAACGCCCCGTCGGCGAACAGGTCCCCACCGGCGCCCACCGCACCCAACTCCCGGGCCCGCGCCGCGCCACCCAGCTCACCCCAGTACCCGTACACCTCCGGCAACCCCGCCCCGGAGATGCCCAGCAGACCGGTGAAGTCCTCCTCGTCAGAGATCTCCGGACCACCGCACTCGTGCACCGCCGCGATGCCCAACGACGCCGCGTGCGCCAACGCCACCCGCTGCGCCGCGACCCGCTGCGCCCGACTCACCGACCCCTGCGCGGCCGCCCGCACCACATGGTGCGCGTCGCGCCGCAACCACCCCGACGCGTCGTACCCGGCCTCGGTCGCCGCCTGCGGACACGCCGCCAGCATCGCCGAGGACACCAACGCCGAATGGATCGACGCCTGCGACAGGTACACCCGCCGGCCACCGGCCGCCCGGTCCACCGCCGCCGCGTCCGGCAACGTCGGATCCGACCAACCCGACTCGTCCCAGCCGTGCCCCAGCACCACCGCGTCCGCCGGCAGACCCGCCGCGAACCCGGCCACCGCGTCAAGCAGCTGCCCCGCCGAGCGCACCCCGGACAACTCCAGCCCGGACAACGCCAACCCGGTGTCGGTGGCGTGCACGTGCGCGTCCACGAACGCCGGCGTCACCAGCGCCCCACCCAGGTCCACCACCCGGTCGGCCGACGGCGCGTCGCCATCGGTGCCCAACCAGGCGATCCGCCCACCGGACACCAGCAGCGCGGTCGCGCTCGGGTCGGCGGGGCAGTGCAGCACGCCGCCGCGATACAACGTCGAGGGGTTCGTCATGACCTCAGTCTGCCGCGACCCGCGCCGCGAACAGCTGACGCACCCCCGGCTCGGCCCGCAACAACCCCAACGCCAACTCCGCGTGCCCCGGCACGTACCCGTTGCCGACCAGCATCGTCACGTCCGCCGCCAACCCCTCCGCACCCAACGCCGCAGCGGAGAAGCTCGTCGCCATCGAGAAGAAAATCACCGTGCCGCCGTCCGCGGTGGCCAACACCGCCCCGTGCTCACACCCCGGCACGTCCACGCAGACCACCGTCACGTCCGCCGGGGCGCCCAACGCGGTGGTCACCGCCGTGGACAACCCCACCGGATCCCGGGCGTCGGCCAACGCCACCACCGACGCCAGACCGACGGCCGTCAGCGCGTCACGCTCCGCCGCCACCGGCACCACCCCGACGGTACGGGCGGCGCCCGCGCGCCGCGCCGCAGCCAGCGACAACGACCCGCTCTTACCCGCTCCACCGATCACCGCTACCCGCACCGGCGACGGGTCACCGGCGCGCCGCCGGTCCTCGACGTAACGCGACACCACCCGGGAGGTCAGCGCGGGCGCCCCGCACACGTCCAGCACGGCCAGGGACAACTGCGGGTCCTCGTCGTCGGGCAGCACCGCGGCGATGGACCGCGCGAACAGGATCGCCCACCCGTCGCACGGCACCTGCTCGCTGCGCCCGTCCCAGCGGGCCAACCCGTCGGTGATCACCAACGGCGTCAACGTCAACGACACCAGGGTGGCGACCCGCTGGCCCGCCCGGAGCCCCAACGGGGAGCGCCGACCGGCCTCCTCGACCGTGCCGATCAACATCCCACCCGACCCGGTCACCGGGTTCTGCATCTTGCCCCGGGTCGCAATGATCTCCAGCACCTCGGCGCGGACCGCGTCACCGTCACCGCCGTGCTTCTCCGACAACTGCCGGAAGCTCGCCGCGTCCAGGTTGAGCCGCTGCACCCGGATCCGCACCTCGTTCGGCGCGATCACCGCCGACGTGTCCAGCCGCCAAGCCGCCTGCGGCAGCACCCCCGCCGGTTGCACGACGCGGTGCAGTCCCACCGGTGACGTCACGCCGACCTCCCCCTGTCCAGCCGCCCGAAGCCCCGGTCAAGGCTCGCGTAACGGGAAAACTTACGGCAGACTAGTTTCTGTACCGAATATTTTCCAGTAGCCTTCGGGCTTCGATGATCAGCCGCACCACCGAGGAGGGGCCGTGACCCACACCATCCCGCACCCCCGTCACGCCCCGGTCGCCGCACCGACCGCCGGGCAGCCCTACGAATACCACCGCCGCCCCCTGGTCGAACCGGACTGGACCCGCTTCCCCGGCTGGCGCCACGTCACCCGCGACCAGTGGGAATCCGCCCAGTGGCAGCGCGTCAACTGCGTCAAGAACATCAAGCAGCTCCGCACCGTCTTCGGCGACCTGATCGACGAGACCTTCTACGCCGACCTCGAGGCCGACCAGAAGGCCCTGGCCACCATGTCCATGCTGGTGCCACCCCAGATGATCAACACGATGGTGCCGTTCGCGACCCCCACCACCGAGGCACTGCTCGCCGACCCCATCCGCCGCTACATGATCCCGGTCGCCTCCGACCGCCGCACCGACTGGCCCTCACACCCCTACGCCAGCCGCGACAGCCTCCACGAACACGACATGTGGGTCGCCGAAGGGCTCACCCACCGCTACCCCACCAAGGTCCTCGCCGAACTGCTCTCCACCTGCCCCCAGTACTGCGGGCACTGCACCCGGATGGACCTCGTCGGCAACTCCACCCCCGCCGTCGACAAACTCAAGCTCACCCTCAAGCCCGTCGACCGCTACGACGCCCACATCGCCTACCTCAAGGCCCACCCCGGCGTCCGCGACGTGGTCGTCTCCGGCGGCGACGTGGCCAACGTCCCCTGGCGCAACCTCGAGTCGTACCTCATGCGCCTGCTGGAACTGGAGACGGTCCGCGACATCCGGCTCGCCACCAAAGCCCTCATGGGCCTCCCCCAGCACTGGCTGCAACCCGACGTCGTCGAAGGCCTGGAGCGCGTCGCCCGCACCGCCGCCCGCCGCGGCGTCAACCTCGCCATCCACACCCACGTCAACCACGCCCAGTCGCTCACCCCACTGGTCGCCAAAGCCGCCCAAACCGCCCTCGACGTCGGCGTCCGCGACGTCCGCAACCAGGGCGTCCTCATGCGCGGCGTCAACGCCACCACCCCGGAACTGCTCGACCTCTGCTTCGCCCTGCAGGGCGAAGCCGGAATCCTGCCGTACTACTTCTACATGTGCGACATGATCCCCAACGCCGAACACTGGCGGGTCCCGGTCTGGCACGCCCAACAACTCCAGCACGACATCATGGGCTACCTCCCCGGCTACGCCACCCCCCGGATCGTCTGCGACGTCCCGTTCGTCGGCAAACGCTGGGTCCACATGCTCACCGACTACGACCGCGAGCGCGGCATCTCCTACTGGACCAAGAACTACCGCACCTCCATCGAATCGGCCGACCTGGAAGCGCTCAACAAGCGCTACGCCTACTACGACCCGATCGACACCCTCCCCGAGGGCGGCCAGCAGTGGTGGAACGACCACCGCGACGACTGACCCACCAACGGCGACACCCCCGGGCAGACTGCCCGGGGGTGTCGCCGTTCCCGTCACCGGCAGCCCAGGGCCTCGACGTACCCGGTCGGCGACGTCCCCGCCGCGACCTCGTCGGCGTACCCCCAGAACACCTCCGGCCAGTCACCGGCCTGATCCATGTCCCGCAGCACCCGCCAGCCGCGACTGCCCCGCAGCGCCTCAGCGGCCTGCCGCGCCGCCTCCCCATCCCCGCTCGCTGTCGCCCGCCGCCACTGCTCGATCCACCCGCAACCCACCCGGGACGTCACCCCCACCCCGAACCGGTACGCGTCACTCACCCCGATCTCCTCCAGCGCGCCCACATCGAACCCCGGCGGCAACGGCACGTCAGCGAGCACCTTCGCCGCCCGCTCCCGCACCGGCACGACCATCTCCGCCGGAAGCACCGCCAACCACGTCCGCGCATCCACCCGAACGATGGCCGCGAGAACCCGGTCCAGGTCCTTCCGCGACCAGTTCTCGGAGGACTTGATCTCCACGACCAGGTTGTCGCGGGGACGCAACAGCACAGTGAAATCACCACTGAAGCTCTGGAACACATCGGCCGGCCAACCGTCCACCAGCACCGACCTTCCCGGCCCCGTCTCGCGCTGATCGGCATACCGGTCCGCGTACACGGACGCCGGATACCAGTTCATCTCCAGTTCCCGCACACCCCGGCGAAACCGGACCGTGCCATAGCCTTCGGAGAACTCGGACAGCGCCGCCACCGTCCAACCGGTCTGGTCGACCAGTAACCGCGGGCTCCTCTCCGCCGCCTCCAACGCCGACGGCGAAAAAACCGCCCCGGCTCGCGCACCCGCGCTGACGAGCGGAGAGACCCCGCCGTCCTCGCCCTGCCCCCGCAACACCATGGACGCCGGCACGATGCTCACGAGCACGGCCGCCGCCGTCATGACGCCCGCGAAGCGACGCACCCACAACCGCCGCGGCGCCGACCCGACGGTACGCCGGACCAACGACTCGGACACGATGTCCTCCAGGAGGGTCTGCTTCACCCCGCCGAGGTCCCCCACCATCCCGAGCCCACCCGGGTCGGCATCCCGAACCAGTTCGTCGACACGCTCCTCCGTGCTCATCAATCCTCCTTGCGGGTGGATGCGGTCAGTACGTCGAGTACATGTCCTGGCGGCCCCGGATCGTCGCCGACCAACGCCCGCAACCTCACCCGCGCCCGCGACAACCGGGTCCGCACCGCCGCGGCGGACACCCCCAGCACCGCGGCAACCTCATGCGGCTGCAGCCCCTCCCACACCGTCAGCATCAGCACCTCCCGGTCCATCTCGGCCAGACCGGACAGGGCCGCCCGAACGGCAAGACGCTCCGGCACCTCACTGCCCGGATCGGTCACCGACGCGGCAATCTGCTGGCGTAACCGCTCACCGAGGCGCTGCCGGCGAACGCCACCACGGTGATGATTGGCCAGCACCCGCCGCGCGACCCCGTACAGCCACAGCCGGGTCGCCCCGGCAACCGGAATGTCCTGCCGGCGACGCCACGCCACCAGGAAGGTCTCCGCAACCACGTCGGCCGCGTCCTCCGGATGCGCGACCCGCCGCAACGCGTACGCCAACAGCGACTCGAAATCCTCGGCGTACGCCCGCCGGAATCGGTCCTCGTCCTGCTCTGTCCCGGAGCTCACACCCACTCCATGTCCGGCGCGACCCCTGCCGTGACAGGCCACGCCGGTCAGAGCAGCACGACCGGCGCTCAGCCGCCGGCCAGCACCTCGGACAACGGCGCTGCTACCAGCTCCCGCTTGCGCAACCCGGCCAGGATGTGCGGCAACGCCTCGTCGGTCATCGCCGCGTTCGCCTCGGTCACATGCATGATCACCACGGACCCGGGGCGGACGTGGTCCAGCACCGCGCGCACCAGCGGCTTCCACGCGGTCGCGAAGGGATCACCGCTGACCACGTCCCCGTCGACGACCGTCACACCCAACGGCGCCAACGCGTCCAGCGCCGCCGCGTCGTGGCAGAGCCCCGGAAAGCGGAAGTAGCGGGTCTGCCGACCCCCGTACGGCTCGATCACCTCGAAGGTCTTCGCCACGTCCTCGGCCAGCTCGCCGACCGGCAGCGAGGGCAGGTCGTAGCAGTCCCTGGTGAACGCCGCGTGCCCGTAGGTGTGGTTGGCGACCTCGAAGCGCGGGTTCCCGGCGATCCGCCGGGTCACGTCCGGATAGCGCCGCACCCACTTGCCGGTGAGGAAGAACGTCGCCGGCACCTGCTCCCGCTCCAGCAGGTCGAGGATGCGCAGGTTGGCGTACGACTTCACCCGACCGGCCCGCAGGTTGGCCAACATCGCGTCGGTCATGTCCGCGTCGAAGGTGAGCGCGACCTTGTTGCCGGTCCGCGGCCCGTGGTCCACCACCGGCGCCCTGGCCCCGGTCGGCGTCGCGCCCGGCACCGAGGGACCTGCCTGCGGCGACGGGACACCGGACGGCGTGACCGCCGGGGCGGCACCGGCGGATGGCGCCTCCGACGAGGCGCCGACCGACGGCGCGACGGACGGTGGGGATGGGCTCGACGAGGCGGACGAGCCGACGAAGACCGGCTGGTCCGCGGGCGGCACCCGGGACGCCTCACACCCGGCACCGCCGAGGATGGCCGCCACCACCAGTACGCCAATTGACGGGCGAAGCCCAGCTCGGATCACGCCGCAGATCATCGCAAACGCGAAGGCACCTCACTGCCCCTGCGGGCGGTCGGCAGCGCTCACGGGCGCGCGCCCGGCTCCGGCAGCAGCCGCAGCACGACGGGTCCCCGGGCGCATCGCCGCCCGGGGACCCGCGAACCGCTCAGGTCACTTCGTGAACGAGTCCTTCACGTTGCGACCGGCGTCCTTGACGTTCTGACCGGCCTGCTTGGCGCGCGCGTCGCTCTGCTGGCTGGCGCCCTCGCCACGCATCCGCTCGTTGTCGGTCATGTCGCCGACGCGCTCCCTCGCGGCGCCGGCCATCTGCTCAACCTTGTTCTTTGCCTTCTCGGTGAAGCTCATCGCGCCTCCTCGGTCTGGCGGTTGTCCTGGCTCGTGTGCCCGGTCTCCCGGTGCTGAAACCGGTGGTGCCGGTCGGCACATCCGGTAAAGCGTCCTAGGAAGATAGGTTGTGGTGGGGTCGACTGTCGGGGCAGTCCCGCGATGGTTAACTGGCCGCATGGGAGAGCTCCTGCTGATCCGGCACGGCGAGACCACCTGGAGCGCCAGCCACCGGCACACCTCGTACACCGACCTGGAGCTGACCCCCGACGGCGAGCGACAGGCCCGCACCCTCGCGGCGTTCCTGGCCCCCCGGCGCTTCGTCACCGTGCTGGCCAGCCCCCGCTCCCGGGCGCTGCGCACCGCGCAGCTGGCCGGGCTCACCGTCGACAGCGTCGACGAGGACCTCAGCGAGTGGAACTACGGCGAGTACGAGGGCCGCACCACCGCCGACATCCACGACGACGATCCGCACTGGAACATCTGGACCGACGGCTTCCCCGGCGGGGAGTCCCCCGCGCAGGTGGGCGAACGCCTCGACCGGGTGCTGGCCCGCGTCACCCCGCTGCTCGACCGGGGCACCGTCGCGCTGGTCGGGCACGCGCACAGCCTGCGGGTGCTCGGCGCCCGCTGGATCGGCATGCCCCCGTCCACCGGTGGGCGGCTACGCCTGGACACCGCCACGGTCAGCGCGCTCGGCCACGAACACGGCCGGCAGGTCATCCTGCGGTGGAACCAGCCGGCTCCTCCGGCGCCCGGGACCGCGACCGACTCGGCGCCGCAGCGGTGATCTTCGGCGGCCGGTTCTCGTACGGCGTGGACAACACCACTGTCGTGCGGGTGGTGACGTTCGCCGAGGTGCGGATCTCCTGCAGCACCCGCTCCAGGTCGGTGGGGCTGGCCACCCGCACCAGCAGCAGGTAGAAGTCCTCCCCCGCCACCGAGTAGCACGAATCGATCTCCGGCAGGTGGGCCAGCCGCTCCGGGGCGTCGTCCGGCTGCGACGGATCGAACGGCCGGATCGCCACGAACGCGGTCAGCGGCAGATCCAACGCCTCGAACGACACCCGGGCGGCGTACCCCTTGATCACTCCGCGCTGCTCCAGCCGGCGGACCCGCTGGTGCACCGCGGACACCGACAGCCCCACCCGCTCGGCCAGGTCGGTGTACGACAGACGGCCGTCGGCGGTCAGCGCGGCGACGATAGCGCGGTCGATCTCCTCCACGGCGTGCAACCTACCGGGAAAATCGCCGCACGGCGACGCGGTACCCGGGTGGCGGGCCGCGACAGGCCGTGACACACCCACCGCGACCGCGCCACCGGGCGCCTCCGTCAGCCCTTCGCGAGGGCCCGGGAGATCACCATCCGCTGGATCTGGTTGGTGCCCTCCACGATCTGCAACACCTTCGCCTCGCGCATGTACCGCTCCACCGGGTGGTCGGCCACGTACCCCGCGCCGCCGAGCACCTGCACCGCGTCGGTGGTCACCCGCATCGCCATGTCGGTGGCGAAGAGCTTCGCCTTGGCCGCCTCGATCGCGTACGGGCGGCCGGCGTCGCGCAGCCGGGCCGCTGCCAGGGTCAGCGCGCGGGCGGCGGAGATCTGGGTGGCCGCGTCGGCGAGGAGGAACCCCAGCCCCTGGAAGTCGATGATGGAGCGCCCGAACTGCTGCCGCTCCCGGGCGTAGGAGACCGCGTAGTCCAGGGCGGCCTGGGCCAGCCCGACCGCGCACGCCGCGATGCCCAGCCGACCGGAGTCCAGCGCGGACATCGCGATGGTGAAGCCCATCCCCTCGCCGCCGATCAGCCGGTCCGCCGGCACCCGCGCCTCGTCGAAGGCGATCTGCGCCACCGGAGAGGCACGCAGCCCCATCGTCCGCTCCGCCGCCTGCGGGGTGATGCCGGGCGTGCCCGCGTCGACGACCAGGCAGGAGATCCCCTTCGGGCCGGGCCCGCCGGTGCGGCAGAAGACGTTGTAGAAGTCGGCCGTCCGGGCGTGGGTGATCCACGCCTTGGTGCCGGAGACCAGGTACGCGTCCCCGTCGCGCTCGGCCCGGGTGCTCAGCGCCGCCGCGTCCGAGCCACCCTGCGGCTCGGAGAGGCAGTACGCGCCCAGCAACTCGCCACCGAGCATGTCCGGCAGCAACTTGCGCTGCTCATCGCTGCCGAACGCGGCCACCGGATAGCAGGACAGGGTGTGCACGCTGACCGCCTCGGCGACGGCGAGCCAGCGGCTGGCCAGGATCTCCAACACCTGCAGGTACACCTCGTACGGCTGCGCCGCGCCGCCGTACTCCTCGGGGTACGGCAGGCCGAGCAGGCCGGCGCGGCCCAGCGTCCGCAGCACCTCGCGGGGGAACTCGGCGCGTTCCTCGAAGGCCGCGGCCTTCGGCGCGAGCTCGCCGTCGGCGAGCTCGGTGGCGAGACCCAGCAGGTCGTGGGCCTCGTCGGTGGGCAGGATCCGGTCGACAGTCATAGCGCGATGAGCTCCGTGGGGGTGGTGTTGAGCCGTTGCACGCCGTCCGTTGTGCAGACGACGATGTCCTCGATGCGGGCGCCGTGCCGGCCCGCCAGATAGATGCCCGGTTCGATGGAGAACGCCATGCCGGCTTCCAACGCCCGGTCGTTGCCGGCCACCAGGTACGGCTCCTCGTGCCCGTCGAGCCCGATGCCGTGGCCGGTGCGGTGCAGGAAGGCGGGGCCGTAGCCGGCGGCGGCGATCGGCTCCCGGGCCGCCGCGTCGGCCGCCGCGCCGGTGATTCCGGGTCGCACCGCCTCGACGGCGGCGCGCTGGGCGTCGCGCAGCACCGCGTAGTAGTCCAGGAAGTCGGCCGGCGCCGGCCCACCCACCAGGTAGGTGCGGGTGCAGTCCGAGCGGTAGCCCGACGGCATCGTGCCGCCGATGTCGACCACCACCGGCTCGCCGACGCCGATCGGCCGGTCGGAGGTGCCGTGGTGCGGGCTGGCCCCGTTCGGCCCGGCCGCCACGATGACGAAGTCGACGCTGACGTGCCCGGCGGCACGGATCGCCGCGGCGATGTCGGTGCCGACCTCGGCCTCGGTGCGCCCGGGGCGCAGCCACTCGCCCATCCGCAGGTGCACCTCGTCGATCGCCGCGCCGGCCTCGGCGAGCGCCGCGACCTCCGCCGGGGACTTACGGATCCGCAGCTCGCGCAGCACCTCCCCGGCGAGGCGCTGCGTGGCGTCGGGCAGCGCCGCGCGCAGGCCGAGGACCTGCTCGGCCCACATCCGGTCGGCGAGCCCGACCGCCGCGACCGGGCCGTCGAGGGCGGCCACGACCAGGGGGTACGGGTCGCTGCCGTCGACGTGGTCGACGATGCGCACCCCGGTGTTCGGGGCCGCCTCCGCCGCGGGACGCTCCAGCCTCGGCACGATCAGGGTCGGCTCGCCCTCGGCGGGCAGCACCAGGCAGGTCAGCCGCTCCCCCGCGTGGGCGTCGTACCCGGTCAGGTAGCGCAGGTCGGAGCCGGGGGTGAGCAGCAGGGCGTCCAGACCGGCGGCGGCCGTGGCGCGCTGCGCGGCGATCAGCCGATCGGGCGGATACAGCTCGTCGATTCCCACCCCGTCAGCTTAACGGTCGTTTGGGCAAACTCCCTATCGGCACCGCTCGGCCGGAAATTCATCGGTGTTGATTGACTCGGACAGTTAACACTCTTTAAGATTTGGCTGCCTCGAGGCCCACCCGTACCTGCGTCCCGCACTCCCCGCCCGCGACACCCCGCGTGGGCGGGTGTCGTCCCCCGCCCACGGGAAGGCCCCCGATGTCCTCACCACTACGCCGCGCCCTCGCCGCCGGCCTCCTCGCGCTGGCCACGGCCGGCGCCACCCTCACCGTCGTCCCCACCGCCGCGCAGGCCGTGGTGCTGCCGAACAACTTCAAGAGCGTCGGCTACCTGCCCTCCTGGGCCGGCGACATCAACACCATCCAGTACAACAAGCTCACCCACATCAACTACGCCTTCATCCTGCCCAACTCCAACGGCAGCCTGCAGGGGGTCGACGGTGGCCGGCTCTCGTCACTCGTCTCGCGGGCCCACGCCAACAACGTGAAGGTCTCCATCGCCGTCGGCGGCTGGAACGACGGCAACGACTCGGCCTTCGAGGCGCTCGCCGCCAACTCCACCAGCCGGACCACCTTCGTCAACAACCTGGTCAACTTCGTCAACCAGTACAACCTCGACGGCGTCGACATGGACTGGGAGTACCCGGACCCGGGCGCCTCGGCGAACAACTACACCGCGCTCATGACACAGCTCAGCAGCGCGATGCGCAGTCGCGGCAAGCTGCTCACCGCCGCCGTGGTCTCCGAGGGCTACTCCGTCGACGGCGTCCAGACCGCCGTCTTCCCCCTGGTCGACTGGCTCAACATCATGGCGTACGACGGCGGCAGCCCGCACGCCAACTACGACTGGTCGATCAACAGCATCAACCTGTGGAAGGCCCGCGGACTGCCGGCCAGCAAGGCCGTCCTCGGCATCCCGTTCTACAGCCGCCCCGTCTACTACAACTACTCGTACCTGGTCGGACTGGACCCGGCGAACGCCAACCGGGACTGCGCCACCATCGGCGGCAGCCAGCAGTGCTGGAACGGCATCCCCACGGTCAAGCGCAAGACCCAGTGGGCCCTCGCAAACGCCGGCGGCGTCATGAACTGGGAACTGTCGCAGGACACCAGCGGCTCGACCTCACTGCTCAGCGCCATGTACGACACCATCATGGGCGGCACCACCCCGCCACCGACCGGTCGTACCGGCCGGATCACCGGCATCGGCGGCAAGTGCGTCGACGTGGCCTCGGCGAGCACCGCCAACGGCACCGCCATCCAGCTCTGGGGCTGCAACGGCACCAACGCGCAGACCTGGACCGTGGCCGGCGACAGCACGCTGCGGGCCCTCGGCAAGTGCGCCGACATCACCAGCGGCTCCACGGCCAACGGCGCGAAGGTCCAGCTCTGGGACTGCAACGGCAGCGGCGCTCAGGTCTGGCAGGCGCAGTCCAACGGGACGCTGCGCAACCCGCAGTCGAACAAGTGCCTCGACGCCACCGACAACAGCTCCGCCGACGGCACCCGGTTGCAGATCTGGGACTGCTTCGCCGGCGCCAACCAACGCTGGACGCTGCCGGCCTGACGCCACGCCCGCAGGCTGTTGCCCCGGGGCTCCCGATCGACGCCACCGCGTCAGTCGGGGGCCCCGGCGAGCTCACGGACCACCGTCAGCATCTCCTGCACCGAGCCGGCCGGGTCGGTGACCGGGAACTGCACCGCCCGCACCACCGCCGTCGGGTCGACCAGCAACGTCAGTCGCTTGAACCGGTTCACCCCGCCCGCGCGGAACACCGGCAGCAGCAACCCCGCCCCCAGCCGGCCATCCTCATCGGACAGCAGGGGAAACGGCAGCTCGGCGTACGCGGCGAAGGCGGCGAGCTGGTCGGGCCGCTGGGTGCTGACGCCGTACACCCGGACACCGGCGGCCTGGAAGTCCGGGTGACGCCTGGCGTAGGTGGTCGACTCCAGCGTGCACCCCCGGGCACCGGGAATCTCCGCCCAGCCGAGCGGGTAGCCGTGCGTCCCCGGCGCGTACGCCCCCGGGAACAGGTAGAGGACGCTCCACGTGTCCGTCGCGGCCAGCGCGACCGGCTGCCCGTCGGCGTCGGGCAGGACGATCTCGGGCAGCCGCCGACCGACCAGATCATGTGCCCGGCGCGCCTCGGCCGAGCCGGCGTCGGCGGTAGCGGTCAGGTCACCGTCACCCATGAGATACCTCGTCCCCCAGTCCTGCATGGCGATCAGCACCGGCAACAGGCCCTCGCCCCGCGCGGTGAGTAGGTAGTCGTAGCGGGGCGGGTGGTGCGAATACGCTCTGCGTTCCAGCACACGGTGCTCGACCAGTGCGGCGAGGCGTTCGGTCAGCGCCCGCCGGCTGACGCCCAACTCCCGTTGGAGCGCGTCGAAGCGGGTCGTCCCACCGGCGACGTCGCGAACGATGAGGAAGGTCCACCAGTCCCCCAGCACGCCGAGCGCCTGCGCGATGCCGCAGTCCGCATCGGCGAGATCCTCTCGCCGCACCGGCCACCTCCATTGGTCCCACCCCGACTATAGTTCGTTCCGGATTGGAACGGACCGGGCGGCGACGGCCGGGAGCCCGGCACGCTCCCGCGCGTCGGTTTCCCTCATCGAACGCCACCGGGAGCCCTAGCCTGGAAGCGGGGAGCCGCCCGGACTCCCCGACCGGGAGGACCGACATGGCAGCGAACCAGGCGAGCCAGGCCGCGACACGCCGCCGCCGCCAACTCTGGGCCGGCGTCCTCGCCCTCGTCGGCCTGGTCCTGCTGATCATCGGCCTCACCGTCGCCGACGGCGTCGCCGCCTGGATCGAGGTGGTGGTCGCGATCCTGCTGCTGGTGACCAGCTACATCGTGCAGCACCTGGCCCGCCGCGAGACCGTCTACCAGCCCGACGAGCGCCGCTGACCCCACCGAACGGCCGGGCGTACCCCCGATCGTCAGTGGGTTGTGCCAGGCTGTCCGGCGTGGCACACCGACCCCCGATCCTGCTGATCGACGCAGCCAGCCTCTACTTCCGGGCCTACTTCGGCATTCCGGAGTCCGCCGCCAAGGCCGAGGACGGCACCCCGGTCAACGCGGTACGCGGCTTCCTCGACATGCTCGCCACCCTGATCCGGGTGCGCGGCGCCGACCGGATGGTCTGCGCCCTGGACCACGACTGGCGTCCGGCGTGGCGCGTCGACCTGCTGCCGTCGTACAAGGCGCACCGGGTCGCCCCGCAGGGCGGCGAGATCGTTCCGGACACCCTCTCCCCGCAGGTCCCGATGATCCTGGAGGTCCTCACCGCGGTCGGCATCACCGCGGTCGGCGCCACCGGCTACGAGGCCGACGACGTGCTCGGCACCCTCTCGGTGACCCAACCCGGCCCGGTCGAGGTGGTCTCCGGAGACCGGGACCTGTTCCAGCTCGTCGACGACGCCCGAGAGGTCCGGCTGCTCTACGTCGGGCGCGGCGTGGCCAAACTCGACGACTGCGACGACGCCGCGGTGCGGGCCCGCTACGGCGTACCGGCCGACCGGTACGCCGACTTCGCCGCGCTGCGCGGCGACCCGAGCGACGGACTACCCGGAGTGGCCGGCGTCGGCGAGAAGACCGCCGCCCGACTGATCGAGCGCTACGGCAGCATCGCCGGCATCCTGGCCGCGCTCGACGACTCCGACTCGTCCTTCGCGCCCGGCCTGCGCGCCAAGCTGGTCGCGGCACGCGACTACCTGGGCGTCGCGCCGACAGTGGTCCGGGTCGCCCTGGACGTGCCCCTGCCGCAGCTGCCCACCGCACTGCCGAGCGCGCCGGCCGACCCGGACCGGCTGCTCGAACTCGCCCAACGATGGAACCTGGCCGGCTCGGCCCGCCGCCTGGTCGACGCCCTCGCCGCCCCCCGCGGGCAGGCCACCGCCGCGACATCCCCGGAACCGGGCTGACCACCCCGACACCCGGGAGCCCGAGTCGATCAACCCGGTCGGGGGACGGGCGGGCGAACGCGCGACAGTGCCCTCGCCCGCTCGTTACCGTCCGTTGAGGCGGACCCACAGGTCCATCGAGTCGAACGGTTCCGCAGGAGAATCCCGTGCACCTCCCCGCGCCGGAACCCGGGTCACCACGGGCCAGCGGTCCACCGGTGCGCGACCCGGAGGGACCGCGCCGGGTCACCCTCCTCGAACTCTTCTTCGACCTGGTGTACGTGGTCGCGCTCGCGCTCATCTCGCGGGGCATGGTCGACCAGCTCGACTGGCACCGCGCCGCCGAGGCGCTGATCATGCTGGCCGCCGTCTGGTGGACCTGGGCGATCACCACGCTCGTCACCGACATGTACAACCCCGAACGCACCGAGATCAAGCTACTGATCACCGCCGTGATGTTCGGCGCGCTGCTGATGACCACGGCGATCCCGGAGGCGTTCAACAATCGAGGGATCGTCTTCGCCGGCACGTACGTGGCGATCCACCTGGGGCGTGGCCTGTTCCTGATGCCAGCGGTACGCCGCGAACCACAGACCCAACGGCGGGCGGCCCGCATCTTCCTGTGGTTCGTGGTGTCGGCGATCCCGTGGCTCATCGGCGCTTTCGTCAGCGGGGACGCCCGGATCGCGTGCTGGGCCACCGCGCTCGCCATCGACTACCTCGGCTTCCGGCTCGCGTACCCGGTGCCGGGGCTGGGGGTGGTCCCGGAGCAGCAACGCAACGTCACGGCGGAACATCTCTCCGAGCGCTACCAGCAGTTCTTCATCATCGCGCTCGGCGACGCCATCCTGACCATCGGCACCATGGTCAGCATGGAGCACAACGAGGCCGAGAACATCGGCGCGTTCGCTGTGGCGTTCCTGACCACGCTGCTGCTCTGGCGGATCTACGTGCACAAGTCCGGCGAACTGCTGCCGACCGCCATCCAGACGGCCCGCTCCCCCAGCAGGTTCCTGTTCAGCGCGCCGTACACCCATCTGTTGATGATCGCCGGCGTGGTCACCACGGCGTCCGGGTTCCACCTGGTGCTGCACGAACCGACCGGACGGACGCCGCCGGCCTGGCTCGCGGTGATCCTCGGCGGCCCGGCGCTCTTCCTGGCCGGCCGGGCCTCCTTCGAGTACGAGGTGTTCAGCCGGGTGTCCTGGTCCCGACCCGGTGGGGTGCTGGCGCTGCTGACCGTCGCGCCCGCCCTGCTGTACCTGCCGCCGGTGTTCGCCTCGCTCGGCGGGCTGCTGGTGCTGGTCGGCGTGGCCTACGCGGACTTCCGGCGCAGCCACGGCAAGCCACCGGAGGCCCCCTCACCGCCGCACTGACGCCGGCCGGGCCGCGGGCGTCACCGGCGACGGCTCACACCAGCGCCCCCGCGTACCCCCGGACCTGCAACCGTTGCCGGGCGGTGCCCGCCAGACGCACCTGCAGGCCCAGCGGCGCGGCGGCGCGGCGCACGTCGTCCAGGTGCAGCGACCCGTGCCGGTCCACCGTGAGCACCGGCGGTTCTTCGAGATCACCCTCCGGTGCGTGGAACGAGAGCAGGGTGACCGAGGTGGTGAGGTAACCCGGGTACGCGGCACGGGCGGCGGCCTCGTCCCGGTGCACGAGCACCACCAGATCGTCGAGGTGGGCGAAGTCGGCGGCCAGGGCGTCCGCCTTCCAGTGCGCCGGTTCCTCCGCCGCGCCGGTCAGATGCCGCGACCGGTTCGCCGAGGTGATGTAGAGGTGATCGGTGCCGGTCTCGGCGAGCGCCCGCTCGAAGAGGGCGTTGGACGGGCAGGTCAGCCCCGGTGCGATCACCTGGGTGGTCCGCATCCCCTGGTCGACCTGGGTGAGGTGGTCGGGGAGCCGGTCGGCGGCCGGCCCGCGGAAGCCGAACGGTCCGGCCCCGTAGAGGGCGTCCATCAGCGCGCGCACCCGACCGACCGGCAGCCGGGGCGAGATCCGCGTCCAGTCGAACATCCCCGGGATCCGGCCGATCGCTGTGGTGATGCTGCCGACCTGATGGGCCGGTCGCCCCTTGGCCAGGTTGACCCGGCGCACGGTGGCCGCGTCCGGACGGCTGACGATGACGTAGAAGTTGGCGAACGCCGCCGCGACGATCGCGCCGCCAGCGAGCGCGCGGGCCGCGACCGCGACGTCCTCGGGGCGGTCGATGTACAGGGGCGGTGTCGGGGCGTCCATGAGTCCTCCTCGGCGGGGCCGTGAGGCAGTTCTACGTCCACTCAGCCCGATCGCGGCGAGGTCGGTCGTCGATCCGATAGCCGACAGGCGCTACCCGGTGCGGGCGGCGGATGCCCGGGCGGTACGCATCGGCGGACGGCATCGGCCGGACGGAGGATCCGCCGCAGGGGCCTTAGCACGCAACAGTTAGCGGCGCGACCCGATTGGGTACAACCGCTGCACCTCAGATCCACCACATACCTCAGGAGGCAGCGATGCGCGGCACCTCGATTCTCGGAGTCATCGTCGTGATCTGGTTGGTGATCGGCGCCATCGCCGCTGGCCAGCGCGGCTACTACAGCGGCGACGACACCAACTGCGCCGAGGCCGGCACCATCCTGGTCACGATCGTGGCCGGGCCGCTGAACTACATCGGCGCCAACCCGAAGGTCGACTGCAAGCTGCCCGAGCCTTCCAAGTAGGACAGACGCCCGTCAGCCCGTGCCCCCGCCCTGGGGGCACGGGCTGACGCGTTTCGGGGCGGGGCCGTCGACGCGGGCGGCCGGGTGTGGTGTGTCGTGGCGCGGAGCCGTCACACCCCGTAGGGCATCCTAGGAGGCTGGTTCGCAGGTGTCGTGCGGCGTTTGCCGGTGCCCCGGCCGGGAAGGGAGCCCTGCCAGCCGGACGGACATCGGGAGCGCGCATGCAGATCGGCTACAAGTTGGCCTCGGAGGGGTACGGCCCACAGGAGATCATCCGACAGGCCGTCCTGGCCGAGCGGGCCGGCTTCGACTTCGTCGAGATGAGCGACCACTTCCACCCCTGGCTGGACGCGCAGGGGCACTCGTCCTTCACCTGGAGCGTGCTCGGCGCCATCGCGGCCAGGACCAGCACCCTGCGTCTGGCCACCGGTGTCACCTGCCCGACCGTCCGCTACCACCCGGCGATCATCGCCCAGGCCGCGGCGACCATGGCACTGGTCTCCGACGGCCGGTTCACCCTGGGAGTGGGCGCTGGCGAGCGGCTCAACGAGCACGTGGTCGGGCAGGGCTTCCCCAGCGTGCGGGGCCGACACGAGCGGCTACGCGAGGCGCTGAAAATCATCCGGCTGCTCTGGCAGGGCGGCTACCAGTCGTACGAGGGACGGCACCTGCACCTGGAGGACGCCCGGGTCTTCGACCTGCCGGACACCCCGCCCGTGATCGCGGTGGCGGCCAGCGGTGAGGCGTCGGCGCGGCTCGCCGCCGAGTTGGGCGACGGCCTGTTCGCCACCGAAGCGGACGCGTCGATCGTCGAACACTACCGACGCGCGCAGGGTGCCGGCCCCCGCTACGCCGAGGTGCCCCTGGCCTGGGCCACCGACGAGCGGCAGGCGGTGCAGGCGGTATTGCAGACGAGCCGGTGGATGGTGACCGGCTGGAAGGTGATGAGCGAGCTGCCGAACCCGGTCAACTTCGACGCGGCGAGCGCGTACGTCGAGGAGAAGCACATCCGGCAGCTCTTCGCCGTCGGCCCGGACCCGGAACCGCACGTCGCCAAGGTCCGGTCGTACGTCGACGCCGGCTTCGACCACATCGTCCTGCAGAACGCCGGCCCCGACCCGGACGGCTTCCTCGACTTCTTCGCCGGCGATCTCGCCGGCCGGCTACGCGCGATGGGGTGACCCCGGCAGGCGGCGGGGTGACGTCGGCGGCGGCGATCGACCGGGGCGGGCACGGGCGAGCCGCCCCGACCGATCATCGGAGCGGCTCGTCCGCGTTCTCGGGATGAGGTGCGCGGGTCGACGTTCAGCGGAAGCAGTGCGCGATCGGCACCTGGCTGCCCTCGCAGTTGGTCGGCTCGTTCTCGACGACCACGCTCTCATCGTCGATCTTGACCTGGGCGTGCATGCCGAAGACACCACCGGGCTTCAGCGTCGACGCGTTGTGGGTGACCTTGCTGGTGTAGATCGCCACCGAGCCCGCGCTGGCGTAGATGCCGCCACCCTGCGACGCCGCGCCGACGGCCTCGTTGCGGACCACGTCGCTGCCCCGTACCAGCAGGTTCGCCTTCTCGGCGTAGATGCCGGCACCCAGGCCGTGGGTGGTGTTGCCCTCGACCACGCTGTCGTCGAGCGGCGTCAGGCCCTTCACCGTCGAGATGCCGCCGCCGTTGACGGTGGACGTGTTGCCCCGGATGGTCATCGTGCGCATCACCAGCACCGCGTCGGAGTTGGCGGCGCCGCCGCCGACCTGCGCGGTGTTGTTCAGCAGCTCGGTGTCGGAGACCTTCGTGCGGGCCGAGAAGCTGGCCAGCCCGCCCCCCTGGGTGGCGCTGTTCTGGGTGAAGGAGACGCTCTCCACGTCGGCGGCACCCCGGTAGTTGCCGAGCCCGCCGCCGTAGCCGTTGGCGCTGTTGCGGTGGAACTCGGAACGCTTCAGCGTCAGGACACCACCGTTGAGCAGGCCCCCGCCCTTGCCCGCGGCGCCCGAGGCGCTGTTGCCGACGAACGTGGAGTCGGTGACCACCATGTTGCCGTCGTTGAAGATGCCGCCACCGCCGCCCTCGGGCGACAGCGAGGTGCTCTGCGAGACGGTGACCCGTTCCACCACGGCGGTGGCGCCGTGCACCACGTGCACACTGCCACCCTCGATGGCCGAGCGGCCGTTGTGCAGTTCCATGTCCCGCAGGGTCAGCTCGCCGCCGTCGCGGACGGTGAAGAAACGGAACGGGGCGGCCTGGGCGTCACGGGCGATGGTGGCGCCCGCGCCGTCGATCGTGATGGCCTGGTAGATCACCGGCAGTCCGGCGGTGTCGTCGGCCGGGTTGTGCGGCGGCGCCTCGGCGTCACCGGGGGTCTCCGCCGCGTCCGCCGCCTCCCGGGCGTCGCGGATCCCGCCGTCGTACTGATCGGTCTCGTGGAACGCCTCGGTGAGGGTGTAGCGGCACTTGGGCGCGAGCCGGAGTTCGCCGCCGCCCTCGGCGTTGGCCGTCACCAGCGCCGCGACCAGCTTCGCGGCGTCGCAGGGCACCGACACGACGCCCCGCTTGCCGGTGCCCGGGGTGCTCGGTCGGTCCTGTTCCGGGCCGTCCTGGTCCTGCTGCGCCGCCCGCCGGTCGCCGTCACGGCGGTCGTCGTCGGCCGCCGGGGTCAGTCGGGCCAGACCTGGGAGGGTGTGGGCGCGGTCGGCGGCGGCAGCCGCTCCGGCCACGCCCACGACCAGGCTCCCCGCCAGTAAACCGCCGGCTAAGAACCATCGGGACCGCCGTCTGGGTCGTCTCGCGCGGTCTCCCTCTCGGTACGTGGACATCAACGGTGCCTACCTTCCTGCCTACCTGACGTGACCGCGCCGATCCGGGCGCGGAGGGCTCGACATGCTCGCCGACCACCAAACGTCACGATAGGTCCGTAATACGGACAGGAAGGTGTGAACGTGAATAGTGCCCTCTTTCATCTTCAATACCGGCAAACCGGCATCGACGTCACCCACCGACGTGGATGCCGGGCCGGCGCAGCGGGTCCCGTTCGGTCCGACGGATGATCTCCCGCACCACCGGCGGGGTGTCCCCCCGACCCAGGATGAGGTAGCGCGCCAGGTGCGCGATGGGGCTCCCCTCCGACCACTCGAAGTGCGCGTGCGGCCGGACCCCGGTGGCGTCCCGCAGGGCCAGCAGGATCGCGGCGATCGCGTTGGGCGCGGCCGGACTGTTGGCCCGCAACACCCGGAAGCCGCCCACCTCGATCCCGTGGACGCGCAGCACCTGGCTGAAGTCCGACGGATCCACCACGTCGATCTCCAGGAACAGCACGTCCGCGGCGCCGGGGACCGGATTCATCCCGCGCTGCGCCCGCTCCTTGATCGTGTACTCCTTCACCGACCCCTTCTGCCGCTTGTTCGCGATCAGGTGCAGCTGCCCGTCGTGCGCCAGCGACTCGGTGACGAACCGACGGGCCGGTTCGTCGAACTCGATCCGCTCGGCCCGCAGCTCGGTGGTCCGGGTGACCCGGGAGACCAACGAGACCGCGATGATGCCGAGGATGAACAGCGCGGAGATCGTGATCCCGTCCGGCTGTTCGATGACGTTCTCCAGCAGCGCGTACAGCAGCACCAGGGTCAGCACGGTGAAGCCGATGGCCGAGGCGCGCCGGTGGCGACGGGCCGCGGAGATCGTCACCGCCACCGCCCCGGAGACCATCATCGCCAGGATCCCGGTGGCGTACGCGCCGGCCTGGGCGTTGACGTCGGCGCGGAAGGCGATCGTGATGGCGACGCTGACGACGGTGTAGACGATCACCACGGGGCGCACCGCCCGCGCCCACTCCGGCGCCATCCCGTACGACGGCAGGTAGCGCGGCACGATGTTGATCAAGCCGGCCATCGCCGACGCCCCGGCGAACCAGAGGATGAGCACACTGCTCACGTCGTAGACACTGCCGAACACCTCACCCAGGTAGGTGTGCGCCAGGAAGGCCAGCGCCCGCCCGTTCGCGGCGCCGCCCGGCGCGAACTCCTGCTTCGGGATGAGCGCCGTGGTCACGAAGGTCGTCGAGATCAGGTACACCGACATGATCAACGCGGCGGTGGTGAGCAGTCGGCGCGTGTTGCGGATCCGGGCGGCGAGCCGGGCCTGCTGGTCCGGACCATCCGCCGCGACCAGGGGCATCATGCTGACCCCGGTCTCGAAACCGGAGAGCCCCAGCACCAGCAGCGGGAACGCCAGCACCGCGGTGAGCAGCACGTGGCCCGGTCCCCCGCCGGTCGTGGTGATCGCGGCCGTCCAGTCCGACACGATGCCCGGGTCGGCGGCGATCCGGGCCACCGCGACCACGACGATCACCGCGTTGAGCACCAGGAAGACCGCGACCAGCGGGATCGCCACCACCACCGCCTCGCGGAATCCGAGCAGGAACACCCCGCCGAGGATCAGCAGCAGCACCACGGTGACCACGACCGGCACCAGGGACCCGTGCACCGTGTCCGGCAGGTACGGGTTCTCCAACAGGTGCACGGTGGCGTCGGCCGAGGAGAGGGTGATCGTGATGATCCAGGAGGTGGCCACGAAGCCGAGCAGCACCAGGACGAAGATCTTGCCCCGCCAGAACGGCAACAACCGCTCCAGCATCGCCACCGAACCCTGACCGTGCGGGCTCTCCTGGGCCACCCGCCGGTACATCGGCAGCATGCCGAACAGGGTGAGCACGACGATCAACAGGGTCGCCAACGGGGAGAGCGCACCGGCTGCCACCGCCGCGATGCCCGGCAGGTACGACAACGTGGAGAAGTAGTCCACGCCGGTCAGGCACATCACCTGCCACCAGGCGTGCCGACGGCTCTGCCCCTCGATCGCCTCGGGGCCGGGCGGCTGCACCTGGTGCTGGAAGAGCCACCGGCGCAACGGGCTGGTCGGCGACAGTGAGCGGGCCGGGGTGGCCACACGTTCGGGCACCACGACACCCTGCCGGCCGCCCCGGTGCGGGCGGGCCGGGTCGCGGGCCGCCCGCAGTGCCGGGTCCGGCCCGGTCGGGGCATGCCGGCGGCCGTTCCAGCGTCGTGGTTTAGCCCGGTGCTCGTCACCCATCGCCAGTCCCACCCTCACAGGTCCTGATCCGACGGTAGGCGCTGCCCCGGCGCCCGGTCGGCGGAACCGGCCACCTGTTCGGCCTGCTCAGGACAGGTCCGCGACGGCGAGCATCCGGGCCAGCGCGGGTGGGTCGGTGACGGTCACCGTGGCCGCCGGGTGCCGCAGCCGCCCGCCGGGCAGCAACGCCGGCACCGGTACGCCGAAGCGCAGACAGATCCCGCCGACCGTGCTGCTGCCGAAGGTCGCACCGCCGTCGGCCAGCGACAGGTGCGGGCCGATCGCCCGCCACCAGCGGTACGGCCCGCTCAGCTCGACGGCGACGACGTTGTCCCGGGCGGTCCGCAGCCGCCACGGCCCGTACCGGATCATCAGGTCCCGTTCGCTGACGGCGACCCAGGCCGTCGCCGGACGGACCCCCAGCAGGGCCAGCATCGGCCGGAACGCCGCATCGAAGCGGAACGGAAACCGCGCCGCGACGCCGGTCATCGGGCGCCGGGCCGCGCGGTGGGTCGCGACACCGGGCCGCCCGGCCGCAGCGGGCCGGGCCGCGCGGGCCGGGGGCGGGCGGCGGGCCGACGCCGGGCCAGGACGGTCATGGCGCGGGCGTACCCGATCCGAGCCCGCCGACACCCCCGGATTCGCACGTCGTCGACGCGCCCCCACCCGGCGTTCCCCCACCGCCGGCCGACACCCCCCGGGCCGGCCGACGGTGGCAGACGGTCGACACCCCCCGGGCCGACCGGCTGTCCCCTCCCGTGACCGACCCGACCTCGGGTGGCCACGCGGGGCGGAACTGGTGGGACGCGCTCCCGCGCTCCGCCGCCCCCCACGGGGCGGAGCGCGGGAGCCCCCCGTCCCGGCTACTGCAGGAACGCCCCGAGGGGCGAGAGCAGCAACCGGCCGAGCGCCGCGGCGTTGTCGTCCAACCGCGTGCGCTCACACTCGCGGGCCTGCGGGTCGTGCCGGCACCGCCAGATCTTCTGCGCGTTGCGCCAGGCGACATCGCGCGTGTACTCGACCAGTTCCCCCTGGTACCAGTCGTCGATCTCACCGTTGAGCATGTCGATGAGCAGCTGCCACCGCTCCAGGTAGCCACGACGCAGGCCGGGGATCTTGTCCGCGAAGATGTTGTTGATCTCGAGGTAGTCGTGGTGCTGGTCGCTGCCGTCGACCGGCTCCGACTCCAGGTGGTCGAACGTGGTCACCAGGGCGAACGGCAGGTCGAAGTTGATGTGCGCGTTCACCCCGGCCGCCGCCGAGGGCAGCGGGCGGGCGTCCGGCCCCCGCATCCGCTCGAACAGGCACGACCACGCCTTCGGGGTGCCGGGGCTGGAGTCGGTCCACAGCCGCATCGCGTCGAAGTAGCGGGCGGCGAACTCGACGTCGAGCCGGGAGAGGAAGACCGGGTCGATGAAGCGGTCGTCGTACAGCCCGTCCAACACGCTGCTGGTGATCGTCAGGTAGAGCTTGTTGAAGTCGGCCAGGGGGCAACTGGCCTCCAACGGCGGCAGCCGGACCAGCATGTCCTGCAGCTTGGTCAGATGATCGACCACGGCCGGCACGTCCGCGGGGTGGTCGGCGAGCAGGTCGACGATGTCCCGGTGCACGGGCCCCCAGACCGGTTCGATCATTTCTCCTCCATGGTGGTCGGCGGCATCCCCCGTGCCGTCGTCGACGCGGCTCAGCCTCTCAGCCGACACCGGCCCGCCGGATCAGTAGAACGACGTATCCCGGCGCGCACACGCGCGCCGGGATACGTCGTAGTGGTCGGTCAGCCCCGTTGGTTGCGCAGCTGGATCGCGCTGGCCTGCACCCGGGTCCGGACCTGGAGCTTGTCGAAGATGTGCGACACGTGCACGCCGATCGTCCGCTCGCTGATGAACAGCCGCTGCCCGATCTCCTTGTTGGTCAACCCTTCCGCGACCAGGGCGAGCACCTCCCGCTCCCGTGCGGTGAGCGCCGTCAACTCGTCGTCGGACGCCTCCGCCGGTGCGCTGCGCGTACCGGCGCCGGTGTCGCGCTCGTCCAGCGGCACCCGGGCCCGTCCGGCCAACTCGCGGATCTCCGAGGTCAACGGCACCGCACCCAACCCCTGCGCCACCCGGTACGCCTCCCGCAGGAGCTTGCCGGCGGTGGCCAGCCGGCTGCGGCGGGCCAGCAGCGCCTCGGCCTGCCGCAGCCGCGAGTAGGCCGCCGGATAGGGGTGATTGCGTCGATCCCACTCGGCGGCCGACACCGCCCACAGCTCCGGGTCGCTGCCGTCGAGGCGGCTCACCTCGGCGGCGCACAACGCCAGGAAGCCCTCCACCACCGAGCGCACCGGCCGGGCGGCGCCGGCGCTCTTGCGGGCCATCCGGTCGGCCACGTCGCGCAGCCGGCGCACCGCCGTCGGGTCCACCTCCACGGTGCGGCTGGCGTGTGCCTCCGCCTCGGCGCGCAGGCCGTGCCAGACCAACGCGGAGAGGATCATCACGTCGTCGGAACGGCTCTCGGTGAGGCCGCGCTGCACGGCCTGCCGCGCCACGTCGTGCCGGCCCTCCCACATGGCCAGCCCGGAGCGCAGGGTGAGCAGCGGAATGACGTGCCGCGCCCCGCCGCCGGCGAGCAGGGTCGCCACCGCGTCGAGGTCCCGACCGGCGGCCTCGATGTCGCCGTAGCCCACCGAGAGCCGGCACCGGGCCAGCAGCAGCTCCACAGCGTCCGCACCGGACGGTCGGTGTCGCAGCGCTACGGCCACCACCTTCTCCGCCTCGGCCCACTGGCCCACCCGGAACAGCCCGTTGATGGCGATGGCCAGCAGCCGGGTGCCCCAGGTGCGGCCCAGCCCCAGCTCGGCCACCCGTTCGGCACCCCGACGGGCCACCACCACACCCTCTTCGAGGATGTTCAGCGGCCCGGTCAACAGCTCCGCCAGATGCAGGTACGCGCAGGCCACATCCTCCGGCTGACCGGCGCGCTCGGCGGTGTCGAGGGCGTCACGCATGACCGCCAGGCCGGCGTCCGGGTCTTCCAGGAAGGCGTCGCTGAAGCCCAACGCCGAACTGGCCAGCACCACCTCGGTGGTCGAGCCCGCCACGTTCTCGGCCAACGCCAGCGCCTCGCGGGCCCGCTCGCCGGCGTCGGCGTACCGACCCAGGTGCAGCAGCAGCTCGGCCAGCCGGGCGGCGGCGGTGGCCCGGTCCCGGGGGGAGCAGTCTTCGGCCTTCAGCGCCCGCTGGTACTCCTCCTCGGCCAACGCGGAGCGACCGGCGGCGGCCAGGTAACGGGCACGGCGGATGTGCAGCGCGCAGCTCGGCTCGCCACCGCGCAGCGCGACCAACTCCTCCAGCAGGGCCAACGCGCGGGCGTGCTCCCCACAGTGGTGGGCCGCCTCGGCGGCGTTCTCCAGCAACTCGACCCGGTCCACCGTCGACGGGCCCGGCTCGGCGGCCAACTGCAACGCCGCGGACCAGTGCCGGTGCGCCTCGGCGTAACCATGTAGCCGTTCGGCCTCCTGCGCGGCGGCCACCGCCGCCGGCAGGGCGCGCGCCGGTTCGCCGGCCAGCCGCCAGTGGTGCGCCAGCCGGGCCTGGTGCAGCTCGCCCGGCGCCGTGGTCAGCGCCTCGGCGTAGCGGCGGTGCAGCCCGGAGCGCTCGGCCGGCAGCAGCTCGTGGGCCAACACCTCGGCGACGAGGCGGTGCCGCAGCCGGTAACCGTCGTCGGCGCCGACCAGGAGCCGGTGCGCCACAGCCGCGCGAGCCGCAGCGATCAGCTCGTCCTCCGGCATCCGCAGCACCTCGGCCAACAGCCAGTGCTGCACCGGCTCGACACCGGCGGCCACCGCGTGCACCACGGCGTGCGCGTGCTGGGGCAACGCGTCGACGCGGTCGAGGAAGATCTCCCGCAGTGTCTCGGACAGGCCGTCGCGGCCGTCGCGCAGGTCGCGGGCCAGTTCCTCGATGACGAACGGGTTGCCGCCGCTGCGCTGCCACACCTGCTCGGCCGCGTCGGCGCTCAGCGTCCGGCCGACCACCGCCGCGGCGAGCGTCTCGGTGTCGGCCCGGCCCAGCGGCGCCAGGTCGAGCACCCGCACCGTACGCAGCCGACGCAGCTCGGTGAGCACCCGACGCAGCGGGTGCGCGCCCTGCAACGACTCGGCCCGCACCGCGGCCAGCACCGACAACTGGAGATCACCCAGGCCGGCGAGCAGGTAGAGCAGGAGCTGACGGGTGCTGCGGTCGACCCACTGCAGGTCGTCCAGGATCAGCACCAGCGGCCGGCCCTCGGCGATCAGGTGCAGGCCGCGGGAGACCCGCTCCAGCAACGCGCCCGCGCCGTCCGGGCCGGCGGTCTCGTCGGCGAACATCTGCAGCAGCCCCCGCACCGCCGAGGAGGTGCGGGCGGGCGAGGCGGACACCTCGGTGTCGAACCGGCGCAGCGCCTGCAACAGCGGGTGCAGCGGTGAGGCGTCGCCGATGTCCAGGCAGCTGCCGGTGAGCACCACGGCACCCCGCTCCCGCAGGCGGTCGCCGATGTCACCCAACAGCCGGGTCTTTCCCACACCGCTCTCGCCGGTCAGGAAGACCGCAGCGGTCTGCCCGTGCGCGCCGTCACCGAGCAACGCGGACCGAACCGTCTGCACCAGCTCGGCCCGGCCCACGAGCGGTGCGGTGTCCACATCGCTGGCCATGCCACGCAGCCTAATCACAGGGCCCCACACCGTTCTACGGCTGCCTGCCGCTTGTGGTACTCCTCGCGTCGACTTTGCGACTAAAGGTTGCAGGTGGCCGACATACGTCGTTCTGCAGATCCCCCGTCGGCCCAGGAGTGCCAATCTCCGGAGGTGATCAGGCAACCGCGGGGAGAAAGGCCGGTGCGACACCCATGACCACCAGCATCATCGTCGACACGCAACGGACCGTCACCCCGCTCTGGCCGGTACCGCAGGAGAGGCGGGTCGTCACCGTCCTCTTCGCGGACATCGTCGGCTCCACGGCCCTGGTGGACCGCCTCGACCCGGAGGACGTCCGGGCGTTGCAGCAGGCCTACTTCGACACCGTCGCCGGTGTGCTGCACCGCTGGCAGGGGGTGGTGGAGAAGTACATCGGCGACGCCGTGATGGCCCTCTTCGGCGCACGGCACTCCGACGGCTTCGACGCCTACCGGGCGGTCCGCGCCGGCCTGGAGATCCAGGCCGCGCTGGACCGCCGGCCCATGGTCGGCGACATCAGGCTGCGCGTCCGCGTCGGGGTGGCCACCGGCGAGGTCGTGGTGGACCTCGGCAACGTCGTCACCGGCGGGCACGGCGTGGCCAGCGGCGCGGTGATCACCGCCGCCGCCCGCCTGCAGGAGTACGCCGCACCCGGCGGCGTCGCGCTCTGCGCGGCCACCGCCCGCGCCACCGCCGGCCTGATCACCCAGCGTCAGCTGACGCCGGTGCCGGTGGCCGGCCGGGTGCCGCCGGTGCCGCTGTGGCACGCCGTCGGCCCGGTCCGCCCCGGCGCCGACCGGCACGACGGCCCGCTGATCGGTCGACGCCGCGAACTGGCCACCATCCGCGACCAGTTGGGCGGGGCCATCCGGGACCGGGCACCACGCTGGATCTCCCTGGTCGGCCCCACCGGTAGTGGCCGCAGCCGGCTGCTGCACGAGCTGACCCGCGGGCTGACCACGGTGGACGGTACGCCGGTCCGCTGGTGCGTGGCGGCCTGCCAGCCGTACCCCGATCAGGTGTTGGCGCCGGTCGCGCACCTGCTGCGAAACCTCGCCGGGATCCGGCACAGCGACGGCCCGGCGGCGGTCCACGACCGGCTCGTCGCCGCCCTGACGCCGCTGTTCCCGCCGACCAGGGTGGCCACCGCCGTCCCGGCGCTGCAGCGCATGCTGACCACCCCGGACGGCTCGGCCGCCGCCCTCGCCGGCGCGGCGATCTGCCGGGAGGTCCTGCTGCGCCTGGCCGCCCACCGGCCGCTGATCGTGGCCGTCGACGACCTGGACCGGGCCGCGCCGGCGGTGAGCCGGTTCCTGCACGCGTTGTTCCGCGCGGCGACCGAGCGCGCGCTGCCGCTGGCAGTGCTCACCGTGCACCAGCCGCAGTGGGCCGACACCCGGCCCGGCCCGGCCCGACGGGTGACGATCGGCCCGCTGGCCACGGTGCAGTCCGGGCGGCTGCTGCGCCACCTGCTCACCCGGGCCGGGCAGCCGGTGGCCCTGGTCGACCGGTTGCTGCCGCTGGTGGGAGGCCGCCCCGGGCACTCGACGGCGTACGTGACGTCGCTGGTGGACGGTGCCGACCCGGCGGCCCTCGTGCTACCCGAGGCGGTACGCCGGGCCGTCGGCGCGGAAGTGGACCACCTCGACGGTGAGCGGCGGGCGGTGCTGATGGCCGCCGGCACCCTCGGTGGAATCATCTGCGGCGCGGCAGTGGACCGGGCGCTCGGCTGGACGCCCGGCCGGTCCGCATCCGCGCTGCGCGGTCTGGTCGCCGCCGGGATGCTGCGTCCGCACCGCGTCGACGGGTACGCGTTCGCCGCGCCCGCGCTGCGCCAGGTCGCCGCCGAGCGGTTGCCCCGCGCCCTGCGGGCCGTCTTCGCCAGCCGAACCGCCGACACGCCGCGCCTCGACACCGTCGACGCGCACACCGGCGAACCCGCCGACCGTGCCGAGGCGGTCGGCGCCGGAGTCGTCGACGCCGCGACCGCGCAGGTCGTGCGTCTCGACGCGGTCCGCTCCCGGGCCGGCCTGGCCGCGCTGGCCCCGGTGTCGCGACCGGGTGCCACCGGCCCGGTGCGGCACCGACCCGTCCGCACCCCGAGGATGGCCACCGCGCCGGCCGCGCCGAATCGGCAGACCCACCGTTCGCCGGGTTCCGGCCGGCTGCGGGTCGTCGTGTCGGCCGGTGACGTGCCGCCGACCCCGGCCGCCTCGACGGCCGCGTCCCGACGGAACGCGGCCGCGCACTGGCCTCCGGAGGTCGCCCGATCCCGGGCGGCGATCAGCGCGAGGCCCGCCGTGCCGGGCTCCGCCCGACGGGGTGCGCTCGTCGGTGTCGGGGAGACACCCCCGTTACGCGTCACGCCCGGTACGCCGTCGCCGCGGTGGTCGGACGCTCTGGCCGCCTGCGCCTGAGGTCGGGTCGAGAGCGAGGTGCCGCCCCCACCTGGGGTGAGCTGGCTTCCCACCGTCCGACGGGAGTGGGCGAGCCGGTCACCCGGCGTGACTAGGATTGGTCTCGTCATGCTGCTACGGGTGCTCGGGCCGCTTGAGGTCGAGGTCGACACAGGCGGGCCGGTCGACCTCGGCGGCCCCCGGCAACGCGCCGTGCTCGCGCTGCTGCTCGCGGCCCGGGGCGAGGTCGTCTCCGTCGGTCAGCTGATCGAGGATCTATGGCGGGGTGACGCGCCACCACGGGCGATCGCCTCCCTGCAGGCGTACATCTCGCACCTGCGCCGCCTGGTGGAACCGGCCCGCGAACGCCGGGCGCCGGCCCGGGTCCTGGTCACCGCGGCACCGGGTTACGCGCTGCGGCTGCCCGCCGACGCCGTCGACGCCGGCCGGTTCGAGACCCTGCTCGCCGAGGCGCGCGCGATCGGCCCCACCGACCCGAGCCGGGCACGTCACCTGCTGCGCGACGGGCTCGACCTGTGGCGCGGTCGGGCGTACGCCGAGTTCGCCGGGGAGCCGTGGGCGCAGCCGGAGGTGTTGCGGCTGGAGGAGCTGCGCCTGGGCGCCCGGGAGTTGCTGCTCGACGTGACGGTGCGCTGCGGCGACGCGGCCGAGGCGGTGCCGGAGGCGGAGTTGCTGACCCGGCAGGCGCCGCTGCGCGAGGAGAGCTGGCGGTTGCTGGCGCTGGCGTTGTGGCGTACCGGCCGGCAGGGCGACGCGCTTGCCGCGCTGCGGCGGGCGCGGGCGACCCTGGCCGACCAGCTCGGTCTGGACCCGGGCCCGGCGTTGGTCGAGGTGGAGTCCGCGATCCTCGGCCAGCGCCTCGACCTGCTGCCACCGGTGACGCCGGCACCGGTACGCGGCGGCCGACAGGTGTCGCAGGAGGTCTTCGTCGGCCGAAAGGTCGAGTGGGAAAAGCTGCGGCAGGCCGCCACCGACACGGTGGCGAGCGGGCCGCGTGTCGCCCTGCTCAGCGGTGAGGCCGGGGCCGGCAAGACCAGCCTGCTCGCCCGGTTCCGGCAGGAGCTCACCGACCACGGCTGGCTGGTCACCGTCGGCCGTTGCCCCGAGGTCGACGGCGCACCGCCGGCCTGGGCCTGGGTCGAGGCGCTGCGGCAACTCGCCGAGCAGGCACCCCCGGGCGACCTCGCACCCGCGCTCGCCCCACTGGTCGGCGGCGGCGACGGTGAGCCCGGTGGCGACGTGACCGCCGGCCGGTTCCGGCTGCACCGCGCCGTGGGCACCTGGTTGGACACCGCCGCGACCCGCAGACCGGTCGCCGTGATCCTCGACGACCTGCACGCCGCCGACGCGGAGACCCTGCTGCTGTTGCAGAGCGTCACCGAGATGACCACCGGTGCCGTCCTGTTCGTGGCGGCGCTGCGGCCCGCGGACAACGCCGACCGCCTCGCCGAGACGATGGCCGTGCTGGCCCGCCGGTCACCCCACCGGATCCCGCTGGGCGGCCTGAGCACGTCCGAGGTCGAACGGCTGCTCGGCGCGCTGGCCCGGACCACCGTCGACCCGGACACGGTCGCCGCGTTGGCCGAGCGGACCGGCGGCAACCCGTTCTACGTCCGGGAGTCGGCGCGGCTGCTCGCCGCCGAGGGCACGCTCGTCGCCACCTCCGACGTGCCCGAGGGCGTACGCGACGTGCTGCGCCGACGGCTCTCCCGGCTGCCGGCGACGGCCGTGTCGGTGCTGCGCCTCACCGCGGCCGTCGGGCGGGAGGCTGACGTGCCGACGCTCGTCGACGCCGCCGGCACCGACGAGGCCACGGTGCTGCGGGCGCTGGAGGCCGGGCTGGCCGCCGGACTGCTCACCGAACCGGCGCCCGGGCGGGTGCGGTTCGTGCACGGTCTCGTCTGCGACACCATCTACACCGACCTGCCGCAGCTGCGCCGCACCCGCCTGCACGCCCGGATCGCCGCCGCCACCCGCCGGCTGCGGCCGGACGACTACCCGGCCCTCGCCCACCAGTACGCCCGCGCCGCGTCGGCCGACACCGCGCCGCTCGCCGTCGACTACGCCATCCGGGCCGCCGAACTGGCCGAGCGACGGTACGCGTACGACGCCGCGATCGAGCTGCTCAGCAACGCTGTCGAGGCCGCCGCCACGGTCACCGGGGACCGCGACGCGCTGCGGGTCGACCTGCTCGGCCGGCTGTTGCGCGCCTACGCGCGCGCCGGTGCGGTGGCCGCCGCCCGGCAGACCCGCGCCCGGGCGTTCGACGTCGCCGCGCAGTCCGGCCGCGACGATCTGCTGGTCGCGGCGTTCACCGCGTGGACCGTCCCCACCCCGTGGCTGACCCACGAGTACGGCGTGGTGGACCACCGCGTCGTCGAGGTGCTCACCCGGCTGCTGCGCGCCGACGACCTGGACCCGGTTGCCCGTTGCCGACTGCTGGAGGCGCTCGCCACGGAGTTGGACGGCGAATCCGATCCGCGCGGCGTGGCGGCCGGGCGGGAGGCGTTGGCCCTCGGGCGGCGCCTCGACGACCCCGAGCTGCGGGCCCTCGGGCTGGCCGCGCGGATGCGCACCATGAGCTACGAACGGGAAGCGCCGGACCGTCGGGTGCTGGCCGTGGAGCTGCGCGACCTCGCCGACGAGCATGGGCTGGTGACCTACCGCTCGGTTGCCGAGCAGGTGCTGGGCCACTGCGCCGCCGCCCTCAACGAGCCGGACGAGCTACGCCTCAGCGTCGCCCGGCAGGGGTGGCTGGCCGAGACGTACCAGCTGAACGAGGCGCAGACCATCAACCTGTGCTCGTTGGGCACCCTCGCGCACGTCGCCGGCGACTTCGTCGCCGCGCAACGGCACTACGACGAGGTCGCCGTGCAGATGCGGCGGCAGGGTTCGCTGCACGCCGAGTCCTTCCACTACTTCTCCACCGGGACCCTGCTGATCAGCCAGGGACGGTTCGGTGAGCACCTGGCGGCGACCCGGCGGATCCGGGAGTCGTTGGGCCCGATCGTGGACGACCTGCTGGCGCTGGCGTTGATCGGAAGCGGACGCCTGGCCGAGGCGCGGGCCATGCCGATCGGGCGGCACACGTACCGCCCGGACTACTTCGAGTCGGCGTTGCTCACCGTACGCGGGATGGTCATCGTGGCGCTGGGTCGACGGGACCTGGCCCAGCCGGTGATCGACGCGCTGCTCCCGGTCCGTGACCAACTGGCCGGTTTCTCCACCACCGCGGCCGTGGTGCGGCCGGTCGCGTTGACGCTCGGGGAGCTGTGCCGGCTGCTGGGCCGCACCGAGGAGGCGGCCCGGCACTTCACGCTCGCCGCGCGGGTGGCCCGCCGGTGGGAGTCGCCGCACTGGCTGGCCGAGGCGACGGCGGCGTTGGCCGGCTGACCGGCACGGTTGGTGGATTCCAAGCCGGTTCCAAGTGACACCGAGCATGATCAACAGATCTGTGCCAGTTGATCCCTCGGAAAGGTCACCGTGAACCAGAACCACCGCGAAGCCATGGCCGACGTGCGCGACATGTACATGGCGCACTCCGCGCTCCGTCGCGAATTCAGCCTGCTGCCGCAGCTCGTCCGGGACGTCACACCGGGCGACACCAGGCGCGCGGAGGTCGTCGGCGCCCACGCCGAGATGCTCTGCCACATCCTGCACCTGCACCACGAGGGTGAGGACCTGCTGCTGTGGCCGCTGCTGCTGGAGCGTGGCGGCGCGCAGGCGACGGCGATCGTCCCCACCATGGAGGCGCAGCACCACGCCATCGAGGACGCCCACGCGGCGGTGGTCACCCTGCTCCCCCGGTGGCGTCGCACCGGGCGCGACGGCGAGCAGCTCGCCGACGCCCTGGAGCAGCTCCGCGAGGCGCTGATCGAGCACATGGCCCTGGAGGAGAAGGAGATCCTGCCCCTGGCGGAACGGCACGTCACCGCCCGGGAGTGGATGCGGCTCGGCGAGCACGGGATGAGCAAGTCCCCGAAGAAGCAGCTGCCGTTGGCCTTCGGCCTGGCCATGTACGAGGGCGACCCGGCAGTGGTCAAGGCGGTGCTGGCGCACGCCCCGCTGCCGGCCCGGTTGCTCATGCCGATCATCGCGCCCCGGCTGTTCGCCAACCACGCCCGGCGGGTGCACGGCACCGCCACGCCCCCACGCATCGGCGCCACCGCCAGCTGAGCAGGGCCGGCGGCTCAGCCGACCGGCCAGGGCGACGAGGTCACGCCGCCGGCCTGGTGCTCAGCAAGCGGCCCCGGCCTGGTGCTCAACAATCGGCCAGGAAGGCCAGCACGCGCGGCCAGGCCGCCGCGCTGGCGTCCGGAGAGTATTCAGCCACCTCCGGATCGGTGAACAGGTGGCCCACCCCGGGATAGCGGAACACCGTCAGGTCGGCGCCGGCGCCGGTCATGGCCCGCTGCCACTCGTCGACCTCGTCCGGCGCGTCGTACGGATCGGGGTCGGCGAGGTGCAGCTGCACCGGCAATCCGGCGCGGACCGCGTCCGGGGCCCCACCGGTGCCGTGCAGCAAGAGCAGACCGGCGGCGTCGGGGCGCTCGGTCAGCAGCGCCCCGGCCACCCCGGCGCCCATCGAGAAACCGGCGAGCACGGTCTCCGGTGGCAGGTCACGCAGCGCCGCCCGGGCCCGGTCCAGCACCACCTCCTGGCCGATCTTGTCGAGCAGCGCGAAGCCCTCCTCGACGGTGTCGGCGGCCGGGACGCCGTACAGGTCGGGGGCGCTGACCTGGTGCCCGGCGGCGCGCAACCGGTCGGCGGCGGCGCGCACGGCGGGCCGCAGCCCGTACACGGAGTGGAACAGCACGACGTGTCGCATCCGGTCATCCTGCCGCAGACGACCGACGATCCGGGGTGGCCACGCGGAGCCGGTGTCAGACCAGTGCCGTCAGTCGCGCGACCAGGTCGGTCGGTGGCGGCATCCCGGCGATCTCGCGGCTGACCTGTACGGCGGCGGTACGCAGGCGCTCGTCGGTGAGCAGCTGGGTGAGCGCCCGCGCGGTGATGTCGCGCGGGCGCAGCGCCAGACCGGCGCCCCGGCGGGCCACCAGCTCGGCGTTGTGCCGCCGGTCCCCCGGACCCATGGTGGCCAGTTGGGGCAGGCCGGCGGCGAGGGCGCCGAGGGCGCTGCCCGCCCCGCCGTGGTGCACCAGCGCCGTGCTGGCCGGCAACGCCTCGTCGAGAGGGATCCAGTCGACCACCCGGACGTTGCCGGGCACCGAGCGGGCCGACCGCTCGTCGGGACGGACCAGCACGATCTCCGCGTCCACCTCGGCGGCGGCGGCCACCACGGCGGGCATCGGCCCCCGGTCGCCGGGCCCGGTCAGGGTGCTGCGGGTGACCAGGATCCGCTGGCGGTCACCCGGCTCGCGCAGCCAGTCCGGCAGCTCGCCACCGCCCACGTAGGACGAGTAGCGCATCGGCCAGCCGCCCTGCGTGGCAACGCTGGGCGGGGCCACGGCCAGGGCGGCGGCCGGCGCGGGCAGCCCGGTGAGGCCGTGGCGGCGCAGCGCGCCGCCGAGTCGGGCGACGGTGGCGCGGACCAGGTCCCGACCGTCGAAGAGGGCGTTCTCCTGGCGTACGGCCGGCACGTCGAGGCGCGCGGCGGCGACCGCACCGGCGACCGCGAACGGCTCGTACACCACCAGATGCGGCCGCCAGTCGGTTGCCAGCGCGACCACCGGGTCGGTGAGCTGGTCGTTGAGCGCGCCGAACAGCAGGCCGGCGCCTCGGGTGCCGGCGGTGCCGGCCAGCTCCGCGCGGGCGATCAGCGGATGGCGGGGAAAGACCCGCAGCGCGATCGGCCCGAAGTCGAAGCCGGGCGCGATGTCGTGCACCGACAGACCGGCCTCGGCGGCGGCCAGGCCCCCGCCGCCGGTGGCCACCAGCACGTCGTGGCCGGCGTCGCGCAGCGCGACCGCGAGCGGCACCAGTGGGAAGACGTGCCCGACGAGCGGGGCGGAGACCACCAGCACACGCATGCGTGGGATTCTATGTCGGGCTCGACGTCGAGGTGGGCCGCTGGTCGACGATGCGGCGCATCTTGCCCATCGACCGTTCCACGGTGTCCGGGGCGAGGACGTCGACCGCCACGCTCACGCCGATGGTGTTCTTCACCAGCTGCACCAGCGTGCCGCCGGCCCGCTCGGCGGCGTCCACGGCGACGCCGGCGCGCCGCTCGACCCGCACCGTGAGGGTGTCCAGCCGGCCGTGCCGGTCGAGGACGCACTGGAAGTGCGGCGACAACTGCGGGATCCGCAGGATCAGCTCCTCGATCTGGGTGGGGAAGATGTTCACCCCGCGCAGGATCATCATGTCGTCGGTCCGGCCGGTGATCTTCTCGATCCGGCGCATCGGCCGGGCGGTGCCGGGCAGCAGCCGGGTCAGGTCGCGGGTGCGGTAGCGCACGACCGGCATCGCCTCCTTGCTCAGCGAGGTCAACACCAGCTCACCGCGCTCGCCGTCGGGGAGCACGGCCCCGGTGACCGGGTCGATGATCTCCGGGTAGAAGTGGTCCTCCCAGAGGTGCAGCCCGTCCTTGGTCTCGACGCACTCGGTCGCCACACCGGGACCCATCACCTCGGAGAGCCCATAGATGTCGACGGCGTGGATGTCCAGCTGCTGCTCGATCTCCCGGCGCATGTCCTCGGTCCACGGCTCGGCCCCGAAGATGCCCACCCGCAGCGAGGTGGACCGCGGGTCGATGCCCTGGCGGCGCATCTCGTCCACGATGGCCAGCAGGTAGCTGGGTGTGACCATGATGACCTCGGGTTCGAAGTCGCGGATCAGCATGACCTGACGCTCGGTCATGCCACCGGAGACCGGGATGACGGTGCAGCCCAGCTCCTCGGCCCCGTAGTGCGCGCCGAGACCCCCGGTGAAGAGCCCGTAGCCGTACGCGACGTGCACCCGGTCACCCGGACGGCCGCCGGAGGCGCGGATCGAGCGGGCCATCAGGCGCGCCCAGGTGCGCAGGTCGTCGCGGGTGTAGCCGACCACCGTCGGGCGGCCGGTGGTGCCGGAGGAGGCGTGCAGGCGGGCCACCCGCTCCCGGGGCACGGCGAACATGCCGAACGGGTAGTTCTCCCGCAGCTCGGCCTTGCCGGTGAACGGGAAGCGGGCCAGGTCGTCGAGATCCCGGCAGTCGTCGGGGTGCACCCCGGCCGCGTCGAACGCCCGCCGGTAGTGCGGAACGTTGTCGTACGCGTGCCGCAACGACCAGCGCAGTCGGTCGCGTTGCAGGGCGCGCAGCTCGTCGATGCCGGCGCGCTCGATCGGCTCCAGCTCCTCCGGACGAGGGGTGCGGTCCTGCATCGGCTGCCTCCTTGGCGCGGTCCCGGTGGGGCTGCGGGTACCGTACGCCCGCCGTCGCGCCGGCCGGCGGGACGGTCAGCGGGCGGCGGGCAGCCGGTGCAGGGCGTCGACCAGTGGTGCCAGCTCGGGGGTGGCCTCCGCCTGGGCAAGCGCGTCGGTGAGCACCCGGTCGTGGGTCGGTCGGGTCTGGGCGAGCAGCTCGGAGCCGGCTGGGGTCAGTTCGGTGTAGATGCCGCGCCGGTCGTCGGCGCAGAGGATCCGGGTGAGCAGCCCCCGCTGTTCGAGGCGGGTGACCAGCCGGGTGGTGGCGCTGCCGGAGAGCGCGGCGGCGCGGGCGAGCTGGCTCATCCGCATGTGCCAGCCGTCTTGGCGGGACAGCGCGTCGAGCACCGTGTATTCGACGACGGAGAGGTCGTGGCCGGCCTGTAGGGCGCGTTCCAGGGACGTCTCGATCAGCCCATGCAGGGCGGCGAGGGTGCGCCAACCCTGGGCGCGGATCTCGACCGCGTCGTCCGCGATGCCCATGGCTGCCTCCTCGGTGTGATCTGAACGGGCCCCAGGCTACCACGCTTGCGCCGGTATAACGCGTGTGCAAGTATCTCGTTGCTGACGCGTGTAGTTGCACACGCCTTATATCTGCCCCCTCTCGACGGGAAGACCATGTCCGTACGCCACACGTCCCTGCCGCCCGGCCTGATCGCGCTGGCCATCGGCGCCTTCGGCATCGGGCTCACCGAGTTCGTCATCATGGGGCTGCTGCCCGAGGTGGCCGCCGACTTCGCGGTCACCGAACCGGTGGCCGGCTGGTTGATCTCCGGCTACGCGCTCAGCGTGGCCGTCGGCGGGGTCGCCCTCACCGCGGCGGTCACCCGACTGCCACGCAAACCGGTCCTGCTCGGCCTGATGGTGCTCTTCATCATCGGCAACCTGCTCTCCGCAGTCGCCGGCGACTACGCCGTGATGATGGCCGGCCGGATCGTCGCCGCGCTCTGCCACGGCGCGTTCTTCGGCATCGGCGCGGTGGTCGCCGCCGGCCTGGTCGCACCGGCGCGCAAGGCGGGCGCCATCGCCATGATGTTCGCCGGCCTGACCATCGCCAACGTGCTCGGCGTGCCCTTCGGCACCTTCCTCGGACAGCACTTCGGCTGGCGGTCGACGTTCTGGGCGATCACCGCCATCGGCGTGGTCGCCCTGGTCGGGCTGGCCCTGCTCATCCCGGGTCGCGACACCGCCACCGCCGACCGCCCGGCCGGCGGGCTGCGCGGCGAGTTGCGGGCCTTCACCCACGCGCAGGTCTGGCTCTCCCTGGTGATCACCGTCCTCGGCTTCGGCGGGATGTTCGGCGCGTTCACCTACATCGCCTACACGCTCACCGAGGTCAGCGGCTTCGCCACCAGCACCGTGCCGTGGCTGCTGGTCCTCTTCGGAGCCGGGCTCTTCGCGGGCAACCTGCTCGGCGGCCGGGCGGCGGACCGGTCCCTGTCGCGCACCCTGGTCACCGTCCTGGCGCTGCTCACCGTGGTGCTCGTCGGCTTCGCGCTGACCGCCACCAACCCGGTGCTGACCATCGTCGCGCTGGTGCTGATGGGCGGGTTCGGCTTCGCCACCGTGCCGCCGCTGCAAATGCGGATCATGCGGTACGCCCAGCAGGCGCCGACCCTGGCCTCCGGGGCGAACATCGCCGCGTTCAACCTCGGCAACGCGCTGGGCGCCTGGATCGGCGGTGTGACCATCGCCGCCGGACTCGGCTACACCTCACCGATCTGGGCCGGTGCCGCGCTCACTCTGGCCGGCCTGGGCGTCCTGCTCGGCGCACTGCGGTTGGCCCGTCGCGACCAGCCGGCCCGGGCCGACGAGAGCCTGGTGGACGCCGCGGTCTGACGGCGCGGGACGAGGACGCCGGGCCGGGCGAAAGCGCCGGCCCGGCGTCGCTCTGATCATCGCCCCGCCATCTTCTCGCAATTGCAAAAGATGTGCAACAAGGTCTGGACAACGCGCTCGTGGCGTAACTAGCCTGATCGCTATGACTCCTTACATCGAGGATCCCTGGGCCTGGCAGGAAAGCTGGGACCGCCAGCAGGAGGCCTACCTCCCGGACCGGGAACACCGGTTCGCCGCGATGCTCGACACCGTCGACGCGGTCATCGACGGCCGGGCCCCGCGCGTGCTCGACCTGGCCGGCGGCACCGGCACCATCTCGCTGCGGACCCTCGCCCGCTTCCCCACCGCGCAGACGACCCTCGTCGACCTCGACCCGGCGTTGCTCGCCATCGCCAGCGCCTCGCTGGCCGACCGGGCCACCATCATCACGGCCGACCTCGGCACCCCCGAATGGCACTCCGCGCTCCCCCACCGGGAGTACGACGCCGTCCTCACCGCCACCGCCCTGCACTGGCTGCCGGCCGACCGGCTCGGCCAGCTCTACACCGAGGTGCGCGACGTGCTGCGGCCGGGCGGCGTCTTCGTCAACGCCGACCACATGCCGGACGACACCCTGCCGGAGCTGACCAAGCGGCTGATGGACCGGGCCCGGAGCCGGCGCAACGCCCGGTACGCCGCCGGCTCGATGCTGTCCTGGTCGGACTGGTGGGAGCGGGCCGGCGCCGACCCGGCGCTCGCCCCGCTGGTCGCCCGGCGTCACGCGATCTACCCGACCGGGCACAGCCCCGAGTGGAACCCGCCGGTCTCCTGGCACCTGGCCGCGCTCACCGCCGCCGGTTTCCGCGAGGTCGGCACGCTCTGGCGCGGCGGCCCGGACGCCGCGGTGGTGGCAGTCCGCTGACGCCACCCTCCACCGGCGGCACGCCACCGCCGCCGTCCGCTGGCAACGCGCTGACGCCGCTGACGCCGGCAGCCCGCTGACGCCGCTGACGCCGGCACTACGCTGAGGAGCCGTGCCAGAGCCGTTCGAGCCGCGTACCGACCCCGACGTCGATCTGCGCGTCCCCGCCGACCGCCGCGAGCTGACCGCGCGCCCCGCGACGATCCTCGCCACGATCGCGGCCGGCGGGGCGCTCGGCGCGCTGGCCCGGGCCGGCCTGCAACACGCCGTTCCCCACGCGCCGACCGGCTTCGGCTGGGCCACCTTCACCATCAACACGTCCGGTTGCCTGCTGATCGGCGTCCTGATGGCGGTGCTCGGGCACCTCGACGGTGGGCATCCGCTGGCTCGCCCGTTCCTCGGGGTCGGGGTGCTCGGCGGGTTCACCACCTTCTCCACCTACACGGTCGACGTCCAGCAGGCGATCGTCGCGGGCGCACCGGGCACCGCGCTGGCGTACCTCGCCGCCACGGTGCTCGGGGCGCTCGCCGCGGTCGGGGTGGGCGATGCCGTCACCGCCGGGCTGCTACGGCGGGCGAACCGGTGACCATCCTGCTCATCGTCCTGGGCGCGGCCGTCGGCGCGCCGCTGCGCTACCTCGCCGACCGGGCCGTGCAGTCCCGGCACGGCTCGGTGTTCCCCTGGGGCACCCTGCTCGTCAACGTGACCGGGTCGCTGCTGCTCGGCGCCCTGGTCGGGTGGCCGGTCGGCCCGGCGGTCAGCACCCTGCTCGGCACCGGCTTCTGCGGCGCGCTGACCACCTACTCCACGTTCAGCTACGAGACGCTGCGGCTGACCAGGGGCGGGCACCGGCTGCTCGCCCTGGCCAACGTGCTGGGCAGCGTGGCCGCCGGACTCGCCGCGGCCACCGCCGGGTACGCGGTGGCCCGCGCCCTGACCGGCTGACCCCGCCCGCCCGATCGCCTCGCCATCAACGCCTCGACCAGGCGTCGACTCACCACACACCGAGGGTATATACGCGAGGTATACCCTCGGTGTAGTCTGCTGGCATGAGCGTGCCACTGACTCTTCTCGGCCTCCTCGAACGGGAGCCCAGCCACGGTTACGACCTGAAACGCGACTACGACGCCTTCTTCGGCCGGGGCAAGCCGTTGCCGTTCGGCCAGGTCTACTCCACCCTCAGCCGACTGGCCCGCGACGGCAAGGTGGTGATCAGCGACGTCGCCCCCGGCTCCGGCCCCGACCGCAAGCGCTACATCATCACCGATGTCGGCGCGACCGAGGTCGAACAGTGGCTGACCCAGCCGGTCGACCCGGAGCCGCACCTGCAGACGGTGCTCTTCGCCAAGGTCGTGCTCGCGCTGATGCTGGACCGTCCGGCCGCCGAGTACCTCGACACGCAGCGCAGCGCGCACCTGCGCCGGATGCGAGAGCTGACCGAGATCAAGCGCGCCGGCGGCCTGGTCGACGCGCTCCTCGCCGACCACGGCCTCTACCACCTGGAGGCGGACCTCCGATGGATCGAGATGACCGGCGCCCGACTGGACGCCCTGCGGAAAGAGGTGCGGCCGTGAGCGTCGTGATCGAAGCGCGTGACGTCGAGTTCTCCTTCGGTCAGACCCCCGCCCTGCGCGGCGCCAGCGTCGCCGTGGAGGCGGGCGAGATCCTCGCCGTCATGGGGCCCAGCGGCTCGGGCAAGTCCACCCTGTTGCACTGCCTGGCCGGCATCCTGGTGCCCGACTCCGGCGAGATCCTCTTCGACGGGGCCAGCGTGCACGCCATGGCCGAGACCGAGCGCAGCAGCCTGCGCCGGGACCGGTTCGGTTTCGTGTTCCAGTTCGGCCAGCTCGTCCCCGAGCTGACGGCGGCCGAGAACGTCGCGCTGCCGCTGCTGCTCAGCGGCGTACGCCGGACAACGGCGCTGTCGAAGGCGAGAGCCTGGTTCACGCGCCTCGGCCTGGACGGCCTGGAGCAACGCCGCTCGGGTGAGCTCTCCGGCGGGCAGGCGCAGAGGGTCGCACTGGCCCGCGGCCTGGTCGCCGAGCCGCAGGTGCTCTTCGCCGACGAGCCGACCGGCGCGCTCGACTCGCTCACCGGCGAGCAGGTGATGGACCTGCTGGTCAGCGCCGCCCGCGAGCAGGGCACCACTGTCATCCTGGTCACCCACGAGCCCAGGATCGCGGCGTACGCCGACCGCGAGGTCATGGTCCGCGACGGGCGCGTGAACGCGCCGGACCGGATCGCCTCATGATCCGCTTCGGGCTCCGCCTCGCCGTGGCCGGCGGCCGTGAGGCGCTCACCCGCCTGCTCGTCATCGCCGCCGCCGTCGCGGTCGGCAGCGGGCTGCTGCTGACCACCCTCGCCGGGGTCAACGCCGTCGACGCACAGCTCACCCGCTACGCCTCCATCTATCCCAGCGCCTCGACCGGCGGCGACGCCGACCCGCTGTGGTGGTCGACCCGAAACGACTACTTCCACGGCGAGCAGATCATCCGGATCGACGTGGCCGCCACCGGCTCGAACACGCCCACCCCGGCCGGCATCCCGACCACTCCCGGCCCCGGTGAGTTCTACGCCTCGCCCGCGCTGCGGGAACTGCTGGCCGCGCACCCGGCAGACCAGCTGAGCGACCGTTACCCGGGCCGTGACGTCGGCACCGTCGCCCCCGCCGGGCTGACCTCACCGAACACCCTGCTCGCCATCGTCGGCGGCACCCCGGACAGCGTCGGCGAGCTGCCCAACGCCAGGCAGGTCAGCGACGTCGGTGACAAACCAGCGCTTCCCGAGACCACTGTGAACCTCATCCTGGGCGTGATCGCCGGTGGACTGCTGTTCCCGGTGTTGATCTTCATCGGCACCGCCACCCGGCTCAACGCCGCCCGCCGAGAGCAGCGTTTCGCCGCGTTGCGCCTGGTCGGCGCGACGCCCCGGCAGATCTCGACGGTCGCCGCGGTGGAGGCGGGCGCCGCCGCCGTCGCCGGCACCGCCGTCGGCTTCGCCCTGTTCTACGCCTTCCGCGGCCGGATGGCGGGCATCCCGTTCACCGGCATGCCGTTCTTCCCCAGTGACATGTCGCTGGGCGTGCTGGACGCCCTCATGGTGGCGCTCGGCGTCCCGGTGGGCGCGGCGGTGGCCGCCCAGGTCTCGCTGCGCCGGGTACGGATCTCGCCGCTGGGCGTCACCCGACGGGTCACCCCCCGTGCGCCGCGCGCGTACCGGCTGATCCCGATCGCGATCGGCGTGGCGGTGCTGTTCTTCGCCATCGGCTTCCGGCCCGCCACGTCCGACGGCCAGACCGCGGTGTTCCTGCCCGCCCTGCTGCTCATCATGGCCGGCCTGGTCTTCGCCGGCCCGTGGTTGACGATGGTCGGTGCCCGGGTCATGGCCCGGTACGCCAGCCGCACCGCCACCCTCATCGCCGCGCGGCGTCTCGCCGACAACCCGAAGGCCGGGTTCCGGGCGATCAGCGGCATCATGCTGGCGCTCTTCGTGACGAGCGTGGCCGTCGGCGTGATCACCACGATCGTCGACAACCGCGGCCCGGCACCGGTCGGCTCGACCGACGCGGGCACGGTGACCACCGTCTTCGACGAGAAGGTGCCGTCGGTGCCCGACCCACTCTTCGCCGAGTTGCGGGCGATCAGCGGCGTACGGTCCGCGACCGCCATCCGGGAAGACCCGGACATCATGAACGGCGGCGAGGGCGGGTTGATCGCGTGCACCGACCTCCCGAGCGCGTACGGCCGGTGCGCCGACGGCGCGAGCGTCATCGAGGTGCCGATCGGTCTCAGCCGCTGGCGGGAGTCGGCCTCGCCCGCGACGGTCTGGCCGGCCGCGTCGTTCACCCTCGACGAACTCCAGCGGCTGCCGGTCGGGGCGATGGTCGTCGGCACCGACGGCTCCGCCGCCGCCATCGAGCGCGTCCGCACCGTGCTGGAGGTCGCCTTCCCGAGCTTCTGGGTGGGGCCGAACGTGCCCGGCGACTTCGAGTCGGACTTCGCCAACACGCTGCGCGGCTGGGAACAACTGGCCAACGTCATCATCGTGGCCAGCCTCGCGCTCGGCGGGTGCAGCCTCGCGGTCAGCGTGATCGGCGGTCTCACCGAACGCCGACGCCCGTTCAGCCTGCTGCGGCTCAGCGGCGCACCGGTGCGGGTCCTGCGCCGGGTGGTGGCGTTGGAGAGCGCCGTACCGATGCTCGCCGTCGCCGCGGTCGCCATCGGGATGGGTCTGCTCGCCGCCCACCTGTTCCTCCGGGCGCAGATGGGTTACACGCTCGTCGCGCCGCAGCCGGGTTTCTACGTGATCATCGTCGTCGGGTTGGCGGCCTGCCTCGCCGTCATCGCGTCCACCCTGCCGCTGCTGGAACGGATCACCGGTCCGGAGACCGCCCGCAGCGAGTGACCGTCAGACCGTGGGCCCGGTGGTCGGCAGCGCGACCACCGGGCCGACGACGAAGACAGCGGGCGGGTGGATGCCCTCCCGGGCGGCCGACGCGCCGATCTCGTCCAGCCGGGCGGACACCGACCGCTGCTCGGGCAGCCCGGCGTCCTGCACCGCGAGCACCGGAGTCTGCGGGGCGCGACCGTGCTCGATCAGCACCGACGCGATCTTGGCGATGGTGTCGACTGCCATCAGCAGCACGACGGTGCCCCGGGCCCGGGCCAGCGCCGCCCAGTCGACGAGCGAGTCGGGGTGCCCGGGCGGCAGGTGTCCGGACACGACGGTGACGTCGTGCGCCACGCCCCGGTGGGTGACCGGCACGCCGGCCAGGGCCGGTGCGGCGAGCGCGCTGCTCACCCCGGGAACCACCGTCACCGGCACACCGGCGGCCGTGCAGGCCTGCACCTCCTCGTGGCCGCGCCCGAAGACGTACGGGTCACCACCCTTGAGCCGGACCACCCGGCGACCGGCCTTGGCGTGCGACACCAGGGCCGCGTTGATCGCCTCCTGGGCCATCGACGGGCCGCGCGGCACCTTGGCGGCGTCGAGCACCAGCACGTCGGGGCGCAGCCCGGCGAGCAGTCCCTGCGGGGCCAACCGGTCGACCACCACCACGTCCGCGGCGTCGAGCAGGGCTTGTCCGCGTACCGTGATCAGGTCGTCGGGTCCGGGCCCGCCGCCGACCACCGCCACCGACCCGTGGTCGTGGTCATGGTGGTGGTCGTGCCCGTGGTGATGGTGGTGGCCGACCGGGTCGTCGGGGTGGTCGTGCGGGCGTTGCGGCCGGCCCACCTTGTCGGCGAAGCCGGGCATCAGCACCCGGTACGCGCAGGTGTCGCAGTTCATCCGGATGTCACCGCCCAGCGCCTCGGCGTAGCGTTCCCGCACCAGCTCGGCGAGCGCGTCGCAGTCGCCGATCACCTCGGCGACGCGCACGTCCAGGTCGGGGTGGGCGGCGGCGAACTCCGCCGACTGGGCGACGATGCGCTCCGGCAGCACCCCGGCGAACAGGAAGTACGGCGCGACGACGATCCGCCGCGCGCCGAGGCGGCGCAGCCGCTCCAGCACGGCCGGCACCGACGGCTGGGCGAGGGAGATGAACCCGGGTTCCACGCCCGCGTAGCCGCGCCCCTCCCAGAGCAGCCGGGCGACCTTGGCGACCTCGGCGTTGGCGTCCGGGTCGGTGGACCCTCGCCCGATCAACGCCACCCACGTGCCGGCCCGGTCGGCACCGGACAGTTCCGTGCCGGCGTCGGCACCGGACAGTTCCGTGCCGGCCCGGTCGGCACCGGCCGTGGAGGCACCCGTCAGTGCCGCGTCGATGCGCTGTTCGAGGGCGTCGTGCAGCAGCGGGTGGGGGCCGAGCGGACGGCCGTATCGGTAGCTGAGCCCCGGGTGACGCTGCTGTTCCCGGGCCATCGCGGCGGGGATGTCGCCCTTGCCGTGGCCGGCGCCGGTGAGCACCAGCGGCAGCGCCACGAGGGCCCGGTGCCCGCGCGCGACCAGCGCGCCCACCGCGTCGGTCAGCGGTGGGCGGGACAGCTCGATGAAGCCGCCCTCGACGTCGCCGAGGTCACCGCGACGACGGACCCGCTCGACGAGAGCGGCGAACTGTTCGACACCGGCCGCGCTGCGCGTACCGTGCCCGACGATGACCAATCCGGTCATGACTTCTCCTCGACGTAGAGCAGGGCGTTGAGGGCGGCGGCGGCGACCGCCGATCCGCCCTTCTCGCCCACGTTGGACACGGCGGGCAGGCCGCTGGCCCGCAGCGCCGCCTTCGATTCGGCGGCGCCCACGAAGCCGACCGGCAGGCCGACGACCAGCGCCGGTGCGGCGTGCAGTGTGAGCAGTTCGACGAGCGCGGTGGGCGCGCAGCCGACCACCCAGACCGCGCCGGGCCCGACCCGGTCCAGGGCGATCCGGACGGCCGCCGCCGATCGGGTGATGCCGGCCGAGCGGCCCAGGTCGGCGGCGGCCGGCTCGGCGACCGGGCAGACCAGTTCCAGGCCGGTGCGGGTGATGCCGGCGGCGACCATCGCCACGTCCGTCACCACGGGTACGCCCGCGCGCAGCGCGGCCAGCCCGGACCGCAGGGCGGTCTCGTCGCAGACGAGGTCGTCGACGTAGGCGAGGTCGGCGCTGGCGTGCACCACCCGTTCGGTCACCGCGCGGCTCAGCCGCGGCAGGTGCGACAGGTCGACGCGCTCGCGCAGGATGCGGTACGACTCGACCTCGATGGGGTGCACCACCCGGCTCATCGGGCTCCTTCCGACGGCTCGACGACGCGGATCGCGTCGACAGGGCAGATCTCCAGGCACTCCAGGCAGCCGGTGCACCGGTCGGCGCGGACGGTGAGGCCACCGGCGATTGGTGTGATGGCGTGCGTGGGGCAGGTGCGCAGGCAGGCTCCGCAGCCCTGGCAGGCGTCGATGGTCACGAGCGCCACCGGTACCCCCGGGGGGTGACCATCCGGCCGGCGACCAGCCGTGTGTCGCTGTTGCCGACGACCACCACGCTGTACATGTCGACGATCGCCGGGTCGAGCGTGGCCACCGTGGCGAGGTGGACCTGTTCGCCGGGGCGGCTGGCGTTGCGCACCACCCCCACCGGGGTGTCCGGTGGCCGGTGCCCGGCGAGGATGCCGAGCGCCTTGCCGAGCTGCCAGTCGCGGGCCCGGCTGCGCGGGTTGTAGAAGATGGTCACGAAGTCACCCTCGGCGGCGGCGGTCACCCGTCGTTCGATGACGTCCCACGGGGTGTGCAGGTCGGACAGGCTCAGGTAGGCGTGGTCGTGCCCGAGCGGCGCGCCGAGCAGCGCCCCGGCCGCGAGGGCGGCGGTGACGCCGGGCACGCCCACCACGTCGATGCGCTCGTCGGCGTACTCCAGGGCGGGGCTGGCCATCGCGTACACCCCGGCGTCGCCGGAGCCGATCAGCGCGACCGCCCGGCCGGCGGTGGCCTCGGCGACGGCGGCGCGGGCCCGCGCCTCCTCCGCGCCCAGCCCGCTGGAGAGCACCCGGGTGCCGGGGCGCAGCACGTCGCGGACCTGGTCGAGGTACTGGTCGAGGCCGACCACCACGGCGGCGCGACGCAGTTCGGTGACCGCGCGGGGGGTGCGCAGGTCGGCGGCGCCGGGCCCGAGGCCGACGACGGCCAGCCGGCCGCGTGGCGCGTGCCGGGCCACCGCCACGGTGGCCATCGCCGTCGCGGTCTTGCCCACCAGCAGCGTCGCGTCGCCGGCCCGGCCGTCCGGGCCGAGCAGGGCTGCGGCCTCCGCCACGCTCGGCGTGCCGACCGCGGCGCGGACCACCTCGCTGGGATGCGGCACGTCGACCGCCGCCAGCCGCGTCGCCGGCCAGGTCACCAGGGGTACGCCGAGCGCGTCGGCGGTGCTGCGGATGCCCGCCTCATCGGCCTTGACGTCGGCGCTGGCCAGGCAACGCAGGCTCGCCGGGTCGAGGCCGGCCTCGGCCAGCACCCGGTGCAGCAGCTCCACCACCTCGGCGGCGGGTACGCCCCGACTCGCGCCCACCCCGGCGACCAGCGACGGCGGCCGCAGCACGGCGGTCCGCCCGTCGGTCGGCACCACCCGGTCGGTGACCAGCAGCCGGTACCCGTCGTCCGGGGTGTCCTCGTCGGTGGCACGCACGCTCGGGGGCAGGGCGGGCAGCGGCCAGTCGGCGTCGGCGACCAGCCGGACCGGTTCACCGTCCAGGATGGCCCGGGACACCGCGGCCACCGCGCCGTGGACCGGCCAGCCGAGGGTGTCCAGCCCGGGCAACCCGACCGCGTCGGTGGCGGTGGTGATCACCGCTCGGGCGTCCAGCAGGGCAGCGACCTGCTCGGCGAGGTCGTTGGCGCCACCGGCGTGCCCGCCCAGCAGCGCCACCGCGTGTCGGGCCGCCTCGTCCACGACCACCACGGCCGGGTCGGTGCGCTTGTCGTCGAGCAGCGGCGCGACGATCCGCACCACCGCTCCGGTGGCCAGGAACGCGACCACCGCGTCACAACCGGCCCAGGCGGCGCGCAGCGCGTCGGCGACGGTCCCGCCCTCGATGAGCCGGGCGTGCGGCCACGCGGCGGCCAGGATGTCGGCGTGCCGGCGGCCGGCGGCGGTGGCCGCCACCAGGCCGATCCGGGCGGGCGGGTTCTGGTCGGTCACTGGCGCTCCCCGGTGAGGACGACCACCGGGTTGGTGGCCGCGAGACGGATCGACCCGCCGGGCAGGTCGGCGAGGCGGGCGGCGAAGAGTTGGCTGCCCTCGACCGCGTAGCCGGCGGCGCGCAGCAGACCCACTGCCGGCGCGACGCGGTCCAGCGCGGCCAGGGTGAGCACCACCCGCTCGGGTCGACGGGCCAGCACGGCGGTCAGGACGTCGACGCCGCCACCACCGACGAAGACCGCATCCGGTTCGGGCAGCCCGTCCAGCGCCGCCGGGGCGCGCCCGACGACGATCCGGACGTCGACGGCGTGCGTGGCGGCGTTGTCCCAGATCGTCGCGGCGGACGTCGGGTCCTGCTCGACGGCGAGCACCGCCGCGCCGAGCAGCGCGCACTCGATGCCGACCGAGCCGCTGCCCGCGCCGACGTCCCAGACGAGGCGGCCCAGTCGGGGGCGCAGCCGGGCGACGACGAGGGCCCGCACCTCCGACTTGGTGATCATGGAGTCGCGGTGGACGTACCGGCTCTCCGGCAGCGCCCACCCGCCGGCCGGCGCGGCGGCCGGCTGGTTGTCGACCCGCATCCCGCCGACCGTGCCCAGATCGGCGTCGGCGGACCCGGCGTCGGTGGGCCCGGACCCGGCGGACCCGGTGTCGGCGAGGCTGAGGAGGACGTGCGGGTCGGCCCAGGTCTCGGCGGTGGCCTGCTCGGGGGTCACCGCGCGGATCCGTTCCTCGGCGGTGCCCAGGTGCTCGGCGACCAGCAGGCGACGGGACCAGCCGATCAGGCCGGCACCCAGCTCGGCCGCCCCGGCGCCGGGCGCGGTGAGCACCGCGACCAGTGGCAGCGCCCGGCAGGCGTTCACTGCGGTTCGGGGGTCACGCCCGTGCGCGGTGACCACTGCCGCACCGTCCCAGGGCAGCCCGGCGCGGGCGAACGCGGCGGCCACACTGGACACCGCCGGCACCACCCGCAGCGGCAGCCCGGCCGCGCGCAGCCGCCGGACGATGCCGAACAGGCCGGGGTCGCCGCTGGCCAGCACCACGGCCGGCACCCCGGCGTCGACGGCCTCGGCGAGGCGGCGCAGGGCGGGGGCGAGCGGCCCGAGGGTGATGGTGTCCGCGTCGGCCGGTACGGGCACGGCGGCCAGGTGCCGGGCGGCCCCGACCACCAGCCCGGCGGCGGCCAGCACCGGCGCGAGAGCGGGGTGCGGCGGGGCGCCGGCCGCGTCCAGGCCGACCACGGTCACCGGGGCCACCGGGCCCGCCTGGGTCGTCGGGACCACCGGGTTCGCCCGGGTCGTCGGTGGCATCGGTTCCGCCCGGGTCACCGGCTCAGCCCGCCTCATCCGGACCACCGGCCGGACGAGGCGACGACGTGCGCACCGGCGAAGTCGACCATCGCCACGTCCACTGTGACCGTCGGCCCGGCGAAGCGCCGCAGCACCGCCTGGACCCGCTGGCACAGCAGGTCACCGGCCGGGGCGAGCAGCCCGGCGGCCTCCCACAGCTCGTACGCGTGCCGCCCGGTGTTCGCCTCGGTCACGGCGGCGACGAGCGACGGGTCGCCACCGGCCTCCGCGGTCACCGCGCCGAGCAGGGAGAGATCCACCTTGGAGCGGGTGTAGTGGGTCATCAGGATGCCCGCCGCGAGTTTGGCGAGCTTGCCGGCCATACCGACGAACACCACCCCGGTCATCGCGTCCTCGACAGCGGCGGTGACCGCGGCGCCGGTGAAGTCGCCGACCTCGACGAAGCACACCTCGGGCAGGTCCGGCAGCAGCGCACGGGCGGCCCGCTCGGTACGCCCACCGGTGCAGAGCACCACTGTGCGCTCGCCCTGGGCGGCCATCACGTGCACGGCCTGCACGACGCTGGCCCGCCACGACGCGGTGGAGAAGGGCCGGACGATCCCGGTGCTGCCGAGAATCGAGATCCCGCCGAGGATGCCGAGGCGGCGGTTGGTGGTCTTGCGGGCCATGATCTCGCCCCGCGGCACGCTGATCACCACCCGCACCCCGACCTCGCCGAGGTCGACCACCTCGGCGACCGCCTCGCCGATCATCCGGCGGGGCGTGTCGTTGATCGCCGGGCCGCCGACCGCCAGCCCGAGGCCGGGTTTGGTGACAGTGCCGACGCCGGCACCGCCGGCCAGCCGCAGCCCGGGGACGTCGGTCCAGTTCACTGTGGCGGTCAGCTCGGCGCCGTGGGTGACGTCCGGGTCGTCCCCGGCGTCCTTGACCACCACCGCCTCGGCGCGCACCGGTGGGGTGCCGCTCACCTCGCAGCGTTCGACAGGGAAGCGCACCCGGCGCCCGGCCGGCAGCCCGATCTCCACCTCCTGTTGGGTCGCGCCGGTGACCAGCGCGGTGACCGCCGCCTTGGCCGCCGCCGTCGCGCACGCCCCGGTGGTCCAGCCGGTGCGCAGCGCGGTGGGCCGGACCTTCGCGGTACGCGGCAGGTCCGGCTCGCGCAGCGGCGGCTCGGCGTACGTCACGGGGTTTCTGTTTCTCCGGCGCGGGCGCGGCGCAGCTCGGCGCGGGCGGCCGGCTCGGCCCGGCGGAAGGTGTGGAAGTGCCCGGGGTGGTAGAGGTGCGAGCGGGTGCCCTCGGCGGCGAGCGCCGGCCCGACCAGGAACAGGGTGTGCTTCCACAGCTTGTGCTGCTTGACGGTCGCCTCCAGGGTGCCGACGGTGCAGCGGACCACCAGCTCGTCGGGCCAGGTCGCCTGGTACGCCACGACGGCCGGGGTGTCCGGCGGGTAGCCGCCGGCCAGCAGTTCGGCCTGCACCTGCCCGGAGCGGGCGGCGGAGAGGAACAGGGCCATGGTGGTGCCGTGCCGGGCGAAGTCGCGGACCCGCTCGCCGGGCGGCATCGGGGTCTTGCCGCCTTCGAGGCGGGTGAGGATCACCGACTGGGCCACCTCGGGCACCGTCAGTTCCCGTCCGACGATCGCCGCGACGGCGGTGAACGAGGACACCCCGGGCACGATCTCGACGGCCAGGCCGAGCGCCCGGCACAGGTCCAGCTGCTCCTGCACGGCGCCCCACAGCGCCGGGTCTCCGGAGTGGATCCGGGCCACCGTCAGCCCCTGTTCGGCGGCGCGCCGGTAGAGCGGCAGCACACCCTCGATGGGCAGCTGCGACGAGTCGACGATCTCCGCGCCGGGGCGGGCGTGCGCCAGCACGTCGGCGTGCACCAGGCTGGCCGCCCAGATCACGATGTCCGCCTCGGCGATCACCCGGGCGGCCCGCAGGGTCAGCAGGTCCGCCGCCCCGGGGCCGGCGCCGACGAACCACACCTTCGCCTCGCTGGTCACAGCTTTCCTCCTCGGTGCTCACGGCGGGCCGGAACCAGCAGCGTCGACAGGTACGGCAGGTCGTCCCCGGTGTCGTCGACCGGCCCGACGCGTTCACCGGGCAACCCCAGGCTGCGGCCGAGGACCGCGTCGGCGAGGCGGCCCTGCCGGCGCAGTTCGGCGAGCAGCTCCGGGTGCCGCCGCCAGCCCTTGTAGGCGACCACGGTGCCCGGCCCGGCGAGGGCGTCGGCGAAGAGCGCCAGGCCCGCGGTGGCCGGCAGCAGGGTGAGCGGTTCGCGTCCCTCGCAGAGCGGGGTGCCGCTGCGGGCCGCCAGCTCCTGCATGGCGGTGACGCCGGGCACTGTCGCCACCCGCACCGCCGGGCGCAGCGCGCGGACGCTCTGGGCCAGGTAGCCGAAGGTGGAGTAGACGTTGGGGTCGCCGATGGTGGCGAAGGCGAGGGACCGCGCGCCCGCGTCGATCGCCTCGACCACCACCCGGGCGGCGTCGTCCCAGGCCGCCGTGCGCCGGGCGGTCACCCCTCCCCGGTCGTCCAGCGCGAACGGCAGCCGACGCAGCCGGTCCGTGGCGACGTGCTGCCGCACTGTCGCCTCGGCCCGCCCGGCCTGCGCGCCCGGCGGCGTGGGAGCGGCGGTCGCGCCGGGTTCGGCCCGGTCCGCCATCACGGGTACGAAGACCAGGTCGGCCTCACCCAGCAGCCGCACCGCCTTGACGGTGAGCAGCTCCGGGTCGCCGGGGCCGACACCGACCCCGGTGAGCGTGGCGGTCATCGGGCCGCCTCGACCAGTCGGCGGGCCGCGTCCGGGTGACCGGCCCAGTGGGTGTGCAGGTAGGACGCGTGCACCCGGCCGGCGACGAAACCGTGCTCGGCGTCGTTCCACCGCCACGCCGGTGCGTCGCCGTGCCCCGGGTCGGTGGTGGTGCGGTGGAACTCGTGGCCGCGTACCTGCTCACCGGCGCGGGCCACCGGGGAGTCGGTGCTCGCCACTGCCTCCCGGTAGCCGAGGGTGAGCCGGTCGGTCATCCGGGCGGTCAGGTCCAGCCGGCCGCACATCGGTACACCGTCCAGGGACCGCCCGAGGTAGAGCAGCCCGGCGCACTCGGCCACGATCGGCCCGTCGAAGTCGGCCAGCTCGGCGCGTAGCGCGGTGTTGTCGGCAAGCGTCTGGGCGTACGCCTCGGGGAAGCCGCCGCCGATCACCACCGCGCGGGTGCCGGTGGGCAGCGCCGGGTCGCGCAACGGATCGACGGTGACGACGTCCGCGCCCGCCGCGGCGAGCAGTTCGGCGGTCTCCGCGTACGAGAAGGTGAAGGCCGGACCACCGGCGAGCGCGACCCGTGGTCGCTCGACGCCGGCCGGGCCGCCGACGGCGGCGACCGGGTCCCACGCCGGAGTGGTCAACGGTGCGGCGGTGCGGGCCAGGTCGAGCACGGCGTCGACGTCCACTGTGGCCTCGACCAGTTCGGCCAGGGCGGTGACGATGGCGAGCGACTCGGGTGCCCGCTCGGCGACCGGCACCAGGCCGAGGTGCCGGGCCGGCGCGGCCACCTCGGCGGCGCGGGTGACCGCCCCGAGCACCGGTACGCCCACCTCGGCCAGGGCGTCGCGCAGCAGTGTCTCGTGCCGGGGTGAGCCGACCCGGTTGAGGATCACCCCGCCGATCCGTACCGCCGGGTCGAACGCGGCCATGCCGAGGGTGAGCGCGGCGGCCGAACGGCCCTGCGCGGTGGTGTCCAGCACCAGCAGCACCGGTGCCGCGATCAGCCGGGCGACGTGCGCGGTGGAGGCGAAGTCACGCCGGCCCACCGCGCCGTCGTGCAGACCCATGACGCCCTCGACCACGGCGACGTCGGCGGGCGTGGGGACGCTCGCGCCGTGCCGCAGCAGGGGGGCGATCAGGTCGGGCCCGACCAGGAACGGGTCGAGGTTGCGGCCGGCTCGCCCGGCGGCGAGGGCGTGGTAGCCGGGGTCGATGTAGTCGGGGCCGACCTTGTGCGGGCTGACGGCGAGTCCCCGCCGGCGCAGCGCGGCGAGCAGCCCGGTGGCCACCGTCGTCTTGCCGTGGCCACTGGCCGGGGCGGCGACCACCACCCGGGGCAGCGCCCAGTGCCCGCTCACCATTCGATGCCCTTCTGGCCCTTCTGGCCGGCGTCCATCGGGTGCTTGACCTTGGTCAGCTCGGCGACCAGGTCGGCGGCGGCCAGCAGGCGCGGGTCGGCGTCCCGACCGGTGATCACGACGTGTTGGAAGCCGGGCCGGTCGGCCAGCGTGGCGACCACCTCGTCGACGTCCACCCAGCCCCATTTCATCGGGTAGGTGAACTCGTCCAGCACGTACAGCCCGTAGCGTTCGGCGGCCAGGTCACGCTGGATCTGCCGCCAGCCCTCCAGGGCGTCGGCGGCGTGGTCGGCGTCGCCGCCGCGCTGGATCCAGGACCAGCCCTCGCCCATCTTGTGCCAGGCCACCGGCGCGCCCTGGCCGGTGCGCTCGTGCACGTCGCCGAGGGCCCGGAAGGCGCTCTCCTCCCCCACCCGCCACTTGGCGCTCTTGACGAACTGGAACACCCCGACCGGCAGGCCGGCCGTCCAGGCCCGCAACGCCAGCCCGAAGGCCGCCGTCGACTTCCCCTTCATCTGCCCGGTGTGGACCATCAACAGCGGCCGGTGCCGCCGCTGCCGGGTCGTCAACCCGTCAGCGGGCACCACGCTCGGTCGTCCCTGCGGCATCAGTGGTTCCCCCTGTCTGCGGTGGCGCTGCCGGTCAAGATCTTGGAAAGAAGATGCCCCTGGGAGGGCGTTTTCCTTCCAAGATCTCCATGGGTCGAGGCGACGTCGTTGAGGTGGTGGCGAGGAGCACCCAGCTGGGCGGCCAGGCGATCTGCCAGGTTCAGGCGTATCGCGCCGGCCTCGCAGTCCACGACCGCACACGCGGCTCCGGTTGCCGCCAGGACACTCGCCGCCGACGCCGCCCGATCCAGCGGACGTGGCCCGGCGGTGGCCCGGCCGTCGGTGACGACCAGGACCAGGGGGCGGCGCTTCGGATCGCGTAGGCGCTCCACCCGCAGCAGATCGGCGGCGGCGAGCAGGCCCTCGGCCAGTGGCGTCCGCCCGCCGGTCGGCAACTCGGCCAACCGGGTCGAGGCCGCCAGCACCGAGGAGGTGGCCGGCAGCAGCGTCCGTGCTCCGGTGCCCCGAAAGGCGATCACCGCGACCTTGTCCCGCCGCTGGTACGCGTCGGTGAGCAGCGCCAGCACCGCGTCCTTCACGGCGGTCATCCGCTGCCGGGCGCCCATCGACCCACTGGCGTCCACCACGAACAGCACCAGGTTGCCCTCGCGGCCCTCCCGGACCACCTCGCGCACGTCGTCCGGGCGCAGGCGCAGCGGGCCCGCCAGCCGTCCCCGGGCCACCTGGTGCGGTGCGGCGGCGCGCACGGTGGCCGGCAGGTGCAGCGTGCCGACCCGGCCCGCAGGCAGGCGCGCGCCGGTCGTCCGCCCACGCCCGGTCCGGGCGCGCGACCGCCGGCCCGGCACCCCGTCACCGACGCCGGGCGCGGTGAGCAGCCGCGCCGTCAACCCACCTTGAGGTACGGCCACCGGCTGCGATCCCCCTTCGCCGCGCCGAGTCGGGCCATCCTCACCCGATGCGGGTTGCCCGGCCGACTCGGACGCGCCCCGGTCGAGACCATCGCCGCCCGGCGGGCCACTGTTCGGGCCGCCATCGTTCGCCGGGCCACCACCCGGTGGGCCACCATCGGCCGGGCCGCCGCCTCGCGGGCCGCCGTCGTCCGGGTCGTCGGGGCGCGGCCCGGACGGACCACCGTCGTGCGGTCCGTCGTCGTCCGGGTCGTCGGGGTGGGCGTCCTGGGCGCGTTGCAACGCCTCGTCGAGGCGCTTCTCGTCCAGGCCGGGGGTGTCGAACGGATCGCGGCGGCGGCGGTGCGGCAGGGCCAGCCGGGCGGCCACCCGGACGTCGTCCATGGTGACCCGGTCCCGGCCGTGCCAGGCGGCGTGGGCGAGGGCGGTACGGGCGGTCACGATGTCGGCGCGCATCCCGTCCACGTCGAACGCCGCGCACACCTCGGCGATCTGCCGCAACGCGGCGTCCGGCAGTCGTACCCCGGGCAGCCGGCGGCGGGCGGCGGCCACCTGGGCGGCGACCTGGGCGTCCGCGCCGGCCCAGCCGGCGGCGAAGCCGACCGGGTCGGCGTCGGCGGCCAACCGGCGGCGGACCACCTCGACCCGGATCTCCGGGTCCCGGCTGGCGTTCACCTCCACGGTGAGCCCGAACCGGTCGAGCAACTGCGGGCGCAGCTCGCCCTCCTCCGGGTTCATCGTGCCGACGAGCAGGAACCGGGCCGCGTGACTGACCGAGACGCCCTCCCGCTCCACGTGGCTGCGGCCCATCGCCGCCGCGTCGAGCAGCAGGTCGACCAGGTGGTCGTGCAGCAGGTTCACCTCGTCGACGTAGAGCACCCCCCGGTGCGCGGCGGCGAGCAGACCCGGCTCGAACGCGCGGACCCCCTCACCGATCGCCTTCTCCAGGTCCAGCGCGCCGACCACCCGGTCCTCGGCGGCGCCCACCGGCAGCTCGACCAGGCGGGCCGGGCGGGTCTCGGCGGGGGCGTCGGCCGGGTGCGGGCCGTCCGGGCAGGCCGGGTCGGGCCCGGCCGGGTCACAGCCGAACCGGCAACCGGCCACCTGGCGCACCGGGGGCAGCAGCGCGGCGAGGGCCCTGACGGCGGTGGACTTGGCGGTGCCCTTCTCGCCGCGCACGAGGACCCCGCCGATCGCCGGGGAAACCGCGTTGAGCAGCAACGCCAGTCGCATGTCGGCCATGCCGAGCACCGCACTGAACGGATACGTCGTCACTGCGCCTTCTTTCGTTCGCGACTGCGGGGCTCGCAAGAACGGCTCACTCCTCGCGCTCACACCCGCTCCTCCAGGTCGCCCTCGCTGGCCAGGTACGTGTCGCGCAGCCGGTCGAGGGTGCTCGGCTCCGGTGCAGCCCACAGCCCCCGGTCGGCGGCCTCCAACAGCCGCTCGGTGATGCCACGCAGCGCCCACGGGTTGGACCGCTCCAGGAACTCCCGGGTGGTGTCGTCGAAGAGATACGCGGCGGCGAGGTGCTCGTACATCCAGTCGTCGACGACACCGGCGGTGGCGTCGTAGCCGAACAGGTAGTCCACTGTGGCCGCCAGCTCGAACGCGCCCTTGTAGCCGTGCCGGCGCATCGCGGCGATCCACTTCGGGTTGACCACCCGGGCCCGGAACACCCGCCGGGTCTCCTCGCCCAACGTGCGGGTGCGCACGTCGTGCGGCATCGCCGAGTCACCCACGTACGCCGCCGGTGACGTGCCGGTGAGGTGGCGGACCATCGCCACCATCCCGCCGTGGTACTGGAAGTAGTCGTCGGAGTCGACGATGTCGTGCTCGCGGGTGTCCTGGTTCTTCACCGCCACCGCGATCCGGGCGAACGAGCGTTCCATGTCGGCGCGCGCCTCCCGCCCGTCCAGGCCCCGGCCGTACGCGTAGCCGCCCCACACCGCGTACACCTCGGCCAGGTCGGCGTCGCTGCGCCAGGTCCGGGCGTCGATCAGGGGCAGCAGCCCCGCGCCGTACGCGCCCGGCTTGGAGCCGAAGATCCGGGCGGTGGCCCGCCGCTCGTCGCCGTGCTCGGCGAGGTCGGCGGCGACGTGCGCGCGCAGGTAGTTCTCCTCGTCCGGCTCCTCCAGGGCGGCGACCCGCCGGACGGCGTCGTCGAGCAGCGCCACGACGTGCGGGAACGCGTCGCGGAAGAAACCGGAGATGCGCACCGTGACGTCGACGCGCGGCCGGCCCAGCTCGGCGGTCGGCACCACCTCGATGCCGGTGACCCGCCGGGACCTGTCGTCCCAGACCGGCCGGCAGCCCAGCAACGCGAGCACCTCGGCGATGTCGTCACCCTGGGTCCGCATGGCGCTGGTGCCCCACACCGTCAACCCCACCGACCGGGGGTACCCGCCGGTGTCGGCGAGGTGCCGGGCCAGCAGCGAGTCGGCGAGGGCCACCCCGACGTCCCAGGCGTTGCGGCTGGGGATGGCCTTCGGGTCGACGGAGTAGAAGTTACGGCCGGTGGGCAGCACGTTGACCAGGCCCCGGGTGGGTGAGCCGGACGGGCCGGGCGGCACGAACCTCCCGTCGAGCGCGCCGAGGGTGTGGGTCAGCTCGTCGGTGGTCCGGTCGAGGCGGGGCACCAGTTCGGTGGCGGCGAAGCGCAGTACCGCGGCGGCGTCCGGGATCGGTTGCCCGGTCACCTCCGCCACCACGGCGTCGGCGGTGTCCGCTGCCCAGCCCCGGGTCTCCATGCCGACGACCAGCCGCCGCGCGAGGGCTTCGATGAGGTCGACCGCGTCGGCGGCGGTGCCGGCCGGCCCGTCCACCACATCGGTCAGCGCCGTGGGCAGCGCCAGTCGCTGTCCCGGCGTCGCGAGCAGTTCCTGCTCGTCGAGCCCGAACGCGACGGCGAGGGCCTGCCGCAGGCCGGGCAGTGCGCGGGCGCCGCCCCAGATCTGCGGGGCGCGCAGCACCGCGAGGACCAGGTTGACCCGTGCCTCGCCGGTGGGCGCGTCGGCGAGGATGTGCAGTCCGTCGCGGATCTGCACGTCCTTGACCTCGCAGAGGTACCCGTCGAGGTGCAGCACGAAGTCGTCGAAGTCGTCCGGGTCGGGCATCGCCTCGGCGTGCAGGTCGTGGTGCAGCTCGGCGGCGCGCACCAGGTCCCAGATCTGGGCCCGTACGGTGGGCACCTTGGCCGGGTCGAGGGCCTGCACGGTGGCGTACTCGTCGAGCAGTTGCTCCAGTTTGGCCAGGTCGCCGTAGGTTTCGGCGCGGGCCATCGGCGGGACCAGGTGGTCGACGACCACGGCGTGCGCCCGCCGTTTGGCCTGGGTGCCCTCGCCGGGGTCGTTGACGATGAACGGGTACACCAGCGGCAGGTCGCCGAGGACCGCGTCGGGCGCGCAGTCGGCGGCCAGGCCGAGGCCCTTGCCGGGCAGCCACTCCAGGGTGCCGTGCTTGCCGAGGTGCACCACGGCGTCCGCGCCGAAGCCGCCGTCCGCGACCGGCGCGGTCAACCAGCGGTACGCGGCCAGGTAGTGGTGACTCGGTGGCAGGTCCGGGTCGTGGTAGATGGCGATCGGGTTCTCCCCGAAGCCGCGCGGCGGCTGGATCAGCAGCACCACGTTGCCGAAGCGCAGCCCGGCGAGCACGACGTCGCCGCCGTCGGTGTACAGCTCGCCGGGCGGCTCACCCCAGTGTTCAGTGATCCGCTCGCGCAGCTCGGCCGGGACCTGGTCGAACCAGCGCCGGTAGGTCTGCCCCGGTACCCGCGCCTCGGCGCCGGCCAGCTGCTCGGGGGTGAGCCACTCCACGTCGTGGCCACCGGCGGCGATCAGCGCGTGGATGAGCGCGTCGCCGTCGGTGGGCACCGGGCCGTCGCCCAGGTGGTAGCCGGCGTCCGCGAGCGCGGCGAACAGCCGCACCGCCGACGCCGGGGTGTCCAGGCCGACCGCGTTGCCGACCCGGGAGTGCTTCGTCGGGTACGAGCTGAGCACCACCGCGACACGCTTGTCGGCGGCCGGCACGTACCGCAGCCGGGCGTGGCGCACCGCGATCCCGGCGACCCGGGCGGCCCGCTCGGGGTCGGCGGCGTAGACCGAGAGCCCGTCGGCGTCGATCTGCTTGAACGAGAACGGCACGGTGACGATCCGGCCGTCGAACTCGGGGATGGCCACCTGCATGGCGGCGTCCAACGGGGACAGCCCGGCGTCGCTGTCGGCCCACTGCGCCCGGGTGCTGGTGAGGCAGAGCGCCTGGATGACCGGCACGTCCAGGGCGGCCAGTGCGCCGACGTCCCAGGCATCCTCGTCGCCGCCGCCGGAGGCGTCGGCGGCGACCGCACCGCCGGCCGCGAGCACGGTGACCAGCAGCGCGTCACAGCGGGCGAAGAGCCCGAGCGGGCCGGCGTCGGCGGTCAGCCCGCGCAGGGAGCCGCAGAAGATCGGCAGCGGGTTGCCGCCGGCCGCCCGGACCGCCTCGACCAGCACGTCGATGAAGCCGGTGTTGCCGGCGAGGGCGTGTGCCCGGTAGAAGACGATTCCCACTGTGGGCCGGTACGGGTCGGCCAGGTGCGCGCCGTGCACCCCGTACGCCGGGGTACGCGCGGGCGGGGCGAACCCCTCGCCGGTGAGCAGCACCGTGTCGGAGAGGAACCGCGCCAACTGTCCCAGGTTGTCCGGGCCGCCCTCGACCAGGTACGCCAGCGCCTGGGTCGCGACACCGGACGGCACTGTGGAACTGGCCATCAGCTCCGCGTCGGGTGTCGCCTCGCCGCCGAGCACCACCGTGGGCACGCCGGTGGCGAGCACCGTGGCGAGGCCGTCGGGCCACGCCTGCCGGCCGCCGAGCAGGCGTACGACGACGAGGGCGACCCCGTCGAGCAGGGCGGGCACCTCCTCGAGGGTGACCCGCGCGGGGTTGGCCAACCGGTAGTCGGCGCCGCTGGCGCGGGCGGCCAGCAGGTCGGTGTCGGCGGTGGAGAGCAGCAGGATGCGCACGGCAGGCTCCGGAAAGTGACGTCGACGCGCTCGCCGAGGCGAACTGGCGACGTGGGATGGGCGCGGGGTTCAGCAGGCACCGCGACCCGGGCGGCTCACCGGCGCGGGGCCGACGGCGACGGGTGGCGCGGTGGGGAACTCAGCGGTGAACGGCGCGGGAGCGTGCGGATGCCGGCGCGTCGGTGCGGCCGGGTCGGGGCGCGGCGGGGCGTCCGCCGCTCGGTTCGCGACGGTGATCGTCGGTCACAGAGACGCCATGCGTCATCGGGTCCTCCTCGGGTGTCCACGCCCTGGGGTACGTCCCGACGGCCGAAGTATCCTGGCTTCCGGATCGACGCTCTCCCCCGGCCTTCCAACCGCAGACACACGGCCGTGACTCACGAGGGGGGATCGCTCCCCGGTGACAGTGGCGGGACCGCGTCGGATTCGCACCGACTTCCTTCACTGCCGTCAGGCTGCGAATGCTGCCACACCCCCGCGCCGCCGGTCAACGCCGGCTCCAGCGCCGCCAGGCGGGTGCTGTTCATCGAGTTTCACCGATTGGTGCGACCTCCCACCCGCACGTCGCAATGCCCCGCATCAATGCCACTCTCCCTTTGCTCTGCTTACCTATGTGCACCAGTCACTCTCCGTGCCCGGTGCCCATAGGTAAGCAGAGCAAAGGGATGACGCACCTACCCTGGCCTGCGCCGATCGTCCGGCGGGCGTTGGCAGACGGCGCCCTGGCCTAGGATCGGCGAACGCCACACCAGTGTCCGTGATCAATCTCGGAGGTCGATCACCATGGTCGCCCCGCAGTTCCACCACCTGGCCGGCCGGGTCTGGCTCTGCCCGGGCGATCCCGACCCGGAGGCGGTCCAGGCTGGCGTCGCCTTCGTCGCCGACGAACGCGGCAGTGTGATGATCGACGCCGGGCAGAGCCCCGCGCACGCCCGCGAGATCCGGGCCGCGTTGACCGCCGCCGGCCTGCCGCAGCCGCGCTGGCTGGTCTACACCCATCACCACTGGGACCACGTCTGGGGCGCCTGCGCCTGGCCCGCGGTGGAGATCGTCGCGCACGATGCGGCCGTGCCGTTGCTGCGCGCCGAAGCCGCCCGGCCGTGGAGTCACCGCTACCTGGACGAACAGATACGCGCCGATCCTCGCCTCGGCCCGAGCTTCCGGGCCCGCGCACGCGCGATCGACTCCTGGACGGACTTCGTCGTCCTGCCGCCGACCCGGACCTTCGCCGACGTCGACGAACTGCCGGCCGGAGTCGGGCTACGCCACGTCGGCGGTGGGCACGCGCCGGACTCGACCGTCGTGCTGGTGCCGGACTCGGGCGTCATGCTGCTGGGCGACTGCTTCTACCCGCCGCCGGCACACCTGCGCCGACCCGACGACGGCCCCGACCTGGGCCTGGTCCGCCGACTGCTCCAGGACGACTACCTGTGGTACGTCTCCAGCCACGCCGAACCGATGACGGCCGAGCAGGCCCGGTCAGCCGTCGAGGCCGCCTGACCTCAGCGGGCGTGACGTTCCGGGTGGGCTCGACTCCAGGTCCGCATCCGCTCCGGGTAGCCGGTGCGCGCCGCCTCGTACAACGGCACCGCGTGCTTGCGGGCGATGGCCCCGGCCGCGCGGGGCGTTCCGGTACGGCGACGGATCCACTCGCCGTCGTGGGCGATCGCCACGACCGTGGTGTCCGTGGCGGTCGTCTCCGGCTCCAGGTAGAACTCCACCCCGCGCCGGCTGGCGACGAACTCCTCCAGCGCCGCGAGGTCGTCGCGGGTCGCCTCCCGGTCCAGCTTCGTCGGGGTCGTCTCGGCACCCCGTGACCGGCGATTGAACCAGCTCATGCCCCGCCCCTCTCCTCGACGCCCCTCCAGTGCAGCACCGATTCCTGGCAAAACCCTGCACGCCCGGTGGGAGAGAGCTGACCCGGGGCGGAAGTCCGGGTGGAACCCGCGGCGGGTGGGCGGTGTCATGTGGGTGATGCGAACGGAGGCTGCCCTGGACGACGAGGCGCTCGTCACCCGCGCTCGCGGCGGTGACCTGGAGGCGTACGACCTCCTGGTCGCCCGGCACACCGCGTCCGCGTACCGGACGGCGGTGCTGCTCGGCGCCGGCTCGGACTCCGAGGACGTCATCCAGGAGGCGTTCGTGAAGGCGTACCGGAAGCTGTCCCGTTACCGGGGCGAGGCGGCCTTCCGGTCGTGGCTGCTGGCGATCGTCGCCAACGAGACCCGCAACCTGCACCGCTCCCGGGGCCGGCGCGACGGGCTCGTGCTGCGGGCGGCGGCAGCGGACCCCACGTCCGAGGTCGCCGAGGATGACGCGGTCGGCGCGGTCCTCGCCGGGGAGCGCCGGGCGTCGCTGGTGCGGGCCCTACGGCAACTGCCGGTACGCGACCGCGAGGTGATCGTCTGCCGGTTCTTCCTCGATCTCAGCGAGGAGGAGACGGTGGCGACGCTGGGCTGGCCCCGGGGCACTGTGAAGTCGCGCACCTCCAGGGCGCTGGCGAAGCTTCGCACCCTGCTCGACCGGGAGGAGGTCCGACATGGGTGACCTCGAACGGGAACTGCGGGACCTGTCCACCTGGCTGGACACACCCGACCCGCCCGACGTGGGCGCCCGCGTCCGCGTCCGACTCAGCACGCCCGCGCCCCGGCGGCGCCGGTGGCGTTCGCTCGCCGCGGTGGCGCTCGTCACAGTGCTGGTGGCGGTGCTGCCGCCGACCCGGGCCGCCATCGCCGACGTCGTCACCGGGCTGTTGCGCTTCGCCGGTGTCAGCATCGCCACCTCGCCCGCCCCGACGCCACCCGGTGCGACCGCGTCGCCGATACCCGGGCAGCGGGTCGTCGCCCTGGACGAGGCTCAGCGGGCGGTACGGTTTCCGATCCGCCTGCCGGCGAAGCTGGGACCACCCGAGCGGGTGCTGGTCGCCGACCCGGACGCGACCGGCAGGTACCGGGTGGCGACGCTGCTCTACGAGGGGGGCGCGCTGCGCGTCGACGCGTTCGACGGTCACCTCGACCTGGCCTTCCACAAGGAGGTCACCCCGCCGGGCGCGAACTGGGTCCAGGTCAACGGCGACTTCGCCGTGTGGGTCGACGGCCCGCACGTGCTGTCCTACGTGGACCGGGCGGGCGGGATCCGCCGGGAGACCGCCCGACTCGCCGCCGCCACCCTGATCTGGCAGGACAACGAGGTGAGCTACCGGCTGGAGGGCCACCTCACCAGGTCCGAGGCCATCGAGATCGCCCGCTCGCTGCGCTGAGGGAACCGGGCCGGCCCGGGCGGTGTCCTGAAGACACGACGATTCGCCGTCGCCCGGTCTGTTCCAGCCCGAGGTGGCGGCCGGTGTACCGGAGGAGCACGGATGGGTTCACGGGGTACGTTGACGCTGGTGTCATCGGTGGTCCTGGTGGCGGGGTGCACGGCCACGACCAGCGGCGGGTCGGCCGCACCGGCTGCCACGACCGCCACCACGGCGAGCGCCGCGACGGGCTGCGGCTCGCGGGTCGAGACCGGGCCGCTGCCGGACTGGGCGGACGCCGGATTCAGCGGGGACGCGCGGGTTCCGCACGTCTTCGGCGCGAAGGGCGACATCGTGGCGGTGCTGTTCGCCCATCCGCTGCGGCAGGTCCGCGACGACGGGTCGAACAACAAGATCCTCTGGGTGGCCCGCGCCGCCACGACCTCGCCCGACCCGGTCGCACCGGCAACCCTGGTGATCACCGCGAGGTTGGACGGCACCGACACGCAGGTGATCCGGGAGGTCCCCGGCGGCCCCGGTCCGTCGATCATCGACCTGCCCCGGGCCGGGTGCTGGCGTCTCGACCTGAGCTGGTCCGGGCACACCGACACGATGGACCTGACCTACGCGCGGTGAGCGGCACGCGGGCCGCCTAGGCTGCCTGGCGTGCGGGACGACGAGCGGGTGGCGGCGGCCCGCAACAACGCCGAGTGGTGCGACATCGTCTGCGGCAGCCACGGGCTGCCCGGCCGTACCGACGCCGACGCCTGGTCGGTTCCGCGCCGGTCGCCGCAGTGGTACCCGGACGCGGTCACCCTGCGACCGGGCGTCGACGTCGAGGCTCTGCTGGCGCGGTTGGACGCGGGGCCCGGCGCGTCGGTGAAGGACAGCTTCGCCGATCTCGACCTGTCCGGGTACGGGTTCCGGGTGCTCTTCGACGCGCAGTGGATCCAGCGGCAACCGGCCCCGCCACCGGTCGACGCCCCCCTCGACCGGGTCAGCACCCCCGACGAGCTGGCGTCCTGGGCGGCGGCACACGGCGGTGGGGCCCTCTTCCGCCCCGCGCTGCTGGCCGACCCCCGGGTGCTGGTGCTCGCTCGCCACGACGATCGGGGGGTGCTCACCGGCGGGGCGGTGCTCAGCGGCGACGGCCCGTACGGCGTCTCCAACCTGTTCACCCGCACCGGCACCGCCCACGACGTCTGGCGCGCGGTGTGCGCCACGGTGCCCGACGCGCCGCTGGTCGGCTACGAAACCACCCAGGACCTGTCACCGGCGCTTCGCGCGGGCTTCACCACCACCGGTCCGCTGCGCGTCTGGTGGCACGGCTAGCACTCCGGCCCCGAGCCCCGCGCACGGACAGCTATGCTGGGCGGCATCGGCACCGATCCGGCCATCACCGGGGAGCCTCCGGAAGAACGGGCAGCCTGACCGCCTCAGTAGAACCGGACGCAGCGGCACGTCACGTCGCAGAATTGAGCGGCGCCCGCACCATCGAGGCGCAAGCGGGGTGGTACCGCGGAGTCCTGGCCATACGCCCGGCGCTTCGTCCCCGCGTGGGCAGTGAGCTGATGCCCGCGTGAGCGGATGTGGAGTGTAGGGAGAGCGTCGGTGCCGGACGGTCCGTCGAAGTCGCCATTCGTGCCACTACCCACCAAGATCGACTTCGCGGTGCTGGACCGTGCGGTCATCGAGTGGTGGCAGGCCAACTCGGTGTTCAGCCGGAGTCTGGAGCAGACGGCCGACGGCACCCCGTGGGTGTTCTACGAGGGACCACCGACCGCCAACGGCACGCCGGGCACCCACCACATCGAGGCGCGGGTCTTCAAGGACCTCTTTCCCCGGTACCGGACGATGCGCGGCTTCTCGGTGCCGCGCCGCGCCGGCTGGGACTGTCACGGCCTGCCGGTCGAGCTGGCGGTCGAGAAGGAACTGGGGCTCGGCGGCAAGCCCGACATCGAGAAGATGGGCATCGCGGAGTTCAACGCCCGCTGCCGCACCTCGGTGCTTCGGCACGTCGACGAGTTCGTCCAGCTCAGTGAGCGGATGGGTTACTGGATCGACCTGGAGCACCCGTACCAGACGATGTCACCGGAGTACGTGGACAGCGTCTGGTGGTCACTGAAGCAGATCCACGACGGTGGGCGCCTGGTGGAGGATTTCCGGGTCGCCCCGTACTGCACCCGCGACGGCACGACGCTCTCCGACCACGAGGTGGCGCAGGGGTACGAGACAGTCGTCGACCCCTCCGTGTACGTCCGGTTCCCGGTGCGCGGGGAGGTGGCCGGGCACAGCGGCGTCGACCTGCTGATCTGGACCACCACCCCGTGGACCCTGGTGTCCAACACCGCCGTCGCCGTCCATCCCGGCGTGACGTACGCGGTCGCCCGCACCGGGCAGGGCACCTTCGTCGTCGCCGAACCGCTGGCCCAGCGGGTCCTCGGCGACGAGGCGGAGATCCTGGCGACCGTCGCGGGGTCGGCCCTGGAGGGGTTGCGGTACGAGCGGCCGTTCGACCTGGTGGACATCCCAGACGCGCACCGGGTGGTCCTCGCGGAGTACGTCACGACCGAGGACGGCACCGGCCTGGTGCACCAGGCGCCGGCCTTCGGCGCCGACGACCTCGCCGTCTGCCGCGCGTACGGGTTGCCGCTGGTCAACCCGGTCGCGCCGAACGGGCGGTTCAACGACGACATCGAGCTGGTCGGTGGCGTGTTCTTCAAGGACGCCGACGCGTTGCTCATCGACCGGCTCCGGACCTCGGGTCGACTGTTGCGGCACGAGCCGTTCGAGCACCCCTACCCGCACTGCTGGCGGTGCCACACCCCGCTGATGTACTACGCGCAGCCGTCCTGGTACATCCGGACCACCGAGGTACGCGACGAGCTGACCCGGGAGAACGAGAAGACCAACTGGTTCCCGGAGCACATCAAACACGGCCGGTACGGCGACTGGCTGAAGAACAACATCGACTGGGCGGTGTCCCGTTCCCGGTACTGGGGCACCCCGCTGCCGCTGTGGCGCTGCCCCGACAACCACGTGACCGCTGTCGGTTCCCGCGCGGAGCTCGGCGAGCTGGCCGGCGCCGACCTGTCCGAGCTGGACCCGCACCGCCCGTACGTCGACGAGATCACCCTCGCCTGCCCGGACTGCGGCCGGACCGCCACCCGGGTCCCCGAGGTGATCGACGCCTGGTACGACTCCGGCGCGATGCCGTTCGCGTCGTTGGGCTACCCGCACGTGCCCGGCAGCAAGGAACTCTTCGAGCGCAGCTACCCGGCCCAGTACATCTGCGAGGCGATCGACCAGACGCGGGGCTGGTTCTACACGCTGATGGCGGTGGGCACGCTGGTCTTCGACCGGTCCCCGTACGAGAACGTCGTCTGCCTCGGGCACATCCTGGCCGAGGACGGCCGCAAGATGAGCAAACACCTGGGCAACATCCTGCTGCCGATCCCGTTGATGGACACCCACGGCGCGGACGCGGTGCGCTGGTTCATGGCCTGCTCCGGCTCACCGTGGTCGCCGCGCCGGGTCGGGCCCGGCCCGCTCGACGAGATCGTCCGCAAGGTGCTGATGACCTACTGGAACACCGCGGCGTTCTTCTCCCTCTACGCGGCGAACACGACGTGGGCGCCGCACCTGGCGCAGCCGGTCGCCCAGCGGCCGGTGCTGGACCGGTGGATCGTCGGCGAGGTCCACGCCCTCACGGCCGCCGTGGACGAACGACTGCAGAACTACGACACGGCGCGCGCCGGCCGACTGCTCGCCGACTTCATCGACGACCTGTCCAACTGGTACGTGCGGCGGTCGCGGCAGCGCTTCTGGGAGGGCGACCCCGACGCGCTCACCACCCTGTACGAGTGCCTCGACATCCTCACCCGGCTCCTCGCGCCGTTCATTCCGTTCGTCACGGAGGAGGTGTGGCAGCAGGTCGTCCGGCGGGGGTCGGCGTCAGCCCCGGAGTCGGTGCACCTGGCGACCTGGCCCACCCCCGACCCCACACTGATCAGCACGGAGTTGTCGGCCCAGGTGGCCACGGCGCGGGCGTTGGCGGAGGCGGGCCGCTCCGCGCGTAAGGCGAGCGGTCTGCGGATCCGGCAGCCGTTGAGCCGGGCGCTGGTGGGGCTGCCGGCCGGCACGGTTCTCCCGCAGGCGTTGCTGGACGACATCGGCGACGAGTTGAACGTCAAGGTCCTCGAACCGCTCGATCCACAGAGCGGCGTCATCGACGTGCAGGTCAAGGCGAACTTCCGGACCCTGGGCCGCCGGTTCGGCAACCGCACCCAGCACGTCGCGAAGGCCATCGCCGCTGTGGCCCCCCGGGAGTTGGTCGACGGCGTCCGGGCGAACGGGACGTACCCGCTGTCGGTCGACGGCGCACCGGTCGAGGTCGGCCCGGACGACATCCTGATCACGGAGGTGCCGCGCACCGGTTGGGTGGTGGAGACCCAGCGCGGCGCGACCATCGCGCTGGACACCGAGATCACCCCCGAACTGGCGGCCGAGGGCGTCGCCCGCGACGTCGTGCGCATCGTCCAGCAGGCCCGCCGCGACGCCGACTTCGCGGTATCCGACCGGGTCACCGTGTCGATCGCCGCGCCCCCGGAGGTGGTGGCGGCGATCTCCACGCATCAGTTGCTCATCGCGCACGAGACCCTCGCGCTCCAGCTGACAGTGGTGGACGCGTTGTCGGAGGGTTTCCCCGGCACCGTGGGCAACGGCCACGAGATCGTCGTCCACGTCGTGCGGGCCTAGCCCTTCGGGCGGTGGTCAGCGTCGGCGTGGCCGATCGCCGCGTTGTTCACCAGTATGTCGATGCCGGGTCAACGCTCCGTTCGGCCGACCCGGCGTCCACGCCGGCCCCGAGCCGCTCGGCGTCGTCTGCGACGCCGAGCGCGAACGCGGCGTTCGGTTGCCGCACTTCCTCCTGCTGGCAAGGCGGCACGCGTACGCCTCATCGGTGTGCTCGGACGCCGAGGAGAAGCGACAGCGAATCCTGGCCGCGGCCCGGCGCGCCTTCGCCGAGCAGGGCGAGGACGTCACCATGGCGCGGATCGCCCGCCGTGCCGGTGTGCCCACCGCCACCGTCTAACGGCGCCTTTTTACCCGGGATCGCCTGCTCGCCGACGACTACGCCGACCGGTGGGACGACTGCGCGGCCATGCACGCCGCAGCCCTGCGCGACCCGGATCCGGCGCTCGGGCTGCGGGAACTGACCCGTACTCTCTGCGTCTACCAGGTGCCGGGCCGGGGCTTCACCAGGGCGTACGTCGACGCGGTGGTCGCCGGGCACGGACCGACCACGAGCGCCAGGAGACCGAACGGGTCATCGCCCGGCTGCTGGAGCAGGCGCAGTCGATGGGCACCGTCCGGGCCGACCTGACCGTCGCCGACTTCCGACTGCTGATCGCCGCCCACCACGGCGTCGTCCTAGCCGCCGGACCCGACGTCGCTGCGGACTCCTAACGCTTTCTCTCCCTGGCGCTGCGCTCACTCCAACCCTGACCAACCGCGCGCACCGGAGCGGCCGTCCGGCAGTGGCGCACGCTTCACGTCCGACACATGACGCAGCGTCACTGTTCGTCGGTGCGTCAAGCCCGGACAGTGGCATCGTGACCTAGCTCGGCGCCGTCGCGTCTCTCCCGCAGAACGCGCGTTGCCCTTCGCCGTACCCCTTCAATGAGGAAGATCCACATGATGCCGACCTCCCACCAGAGCGGGTCGAGGCCGACCGTCGACCACCTACCGATGCCGCACCAGCTTTTCCTCCTCAGCATTCAGGCCGAGAAGGGCCGCCTCGACGACGACAGCGAATCGGTACGGGGAACGCTGCTCTCCGCCGCCGCGCTCGCCGAGCTTTGCCTCGCCGGGCTGGTGCACAGCCGCGACGGCAAGGCCGAGCGGACCAACGCCGGGACACCAGCGGCACTCGATCCGTTCCTCGCGGAGGTGCTCGGCGACGTTTCACCGAGCCGTCCGCGAAGCTGGTTCGAGGTGCTGGAGAGCCGATGGAGCAAAGCCGAAGGTACCGTTCGCGACCACCTCGCCGAGGCGGGGCACATCGCGATCGAGCACCGTCAGATCATCGGCCCGATCCGGCGGACGAGGATCGTCGCCACCGATCCCCCGCAGGTCGAGGCGCTGCGAGAGCGAGTCCGCGACGCGGTACGGGCGGGCTCCGAACCCGGATCGGGCCACCAGGAGGCCGTGCTCGCCACCCTGGCGGTCGACGGGCTGGTCGGCACCATGTTCCGGTGGCGCGATCTGAGAACGCACAAGCGCGCCATTCGCGCGCTGGCTGGTCGGATCGACCAGGAAATGCCGGGTCTGCGCAAGGCTCTGACCTATTCCATCGCGGCTCGCCGCAGTGACTGAGCGCAGCAGCTGAACCATCCCTAGCGCCCCCAACGGCACCCGACACAGTGCGCCGGGCCGGCCGCATCAGCCGGTCGCTTCATGCATGAACAAAAATCGTGGTACAGTAACTTCACGCTTGAAGCCAGGAGGTGGGAGCACCAAGCGACGCGTCGGGCCAATCGGCCATTCACTGTCAGTCGTGGTGACTCTACAAGGCGAGGGAACAAATCGCCCATAAATACATTGGGGACCTCGGCATCAGAGTTAACTGCAAGGACAGTGCTATCGATGCTTGAGATCCATCGAACCCCGCAAGATTCAGACGCACGAAGAGGAGATCGATATGAGCAAGCCAGAGTTTTTCGCCACCCCTGGGTACGGCGACACGCAGCTAGCAAACCTGCACTACAGCCAGGCGGTTCGGATCGACAACCGTGTGGAGATCTCGGGTCAGGGAGGCTGGGACGACAACTTTGCCTTCCCCGAAGCCCTCGAAGACGAGATCGTTCGAGCTTTCGACAACGTCGCGCGAACCCTCGCCGAAGCCGGCGCCACGTGGCGTGATGTCGTCTCGGTGGACTCGTTCCACGTCGTCGATTCCTCTGACTTTGACTGGAATGACCACAACCGGGTCATGGTGGAGCAGTTTCGCAAGCGCATGGGCGACCGCGCTCCAATTTGGACCGAGGTCGGTGTCGCGGCCCTCGGGGCACCGGGAATGCGCATCGAGATTCGCGTCGCCGCGATCCTCGGCTAGTACTCCAGCAGGAGATCCGTTCTGACCTGTCGCGACGGTGTGGTTTTGTCCGTGGGCATGGAGCAGCCACCGCCGAGCGTGATCGGGTCGCGTTTCGGCCGGGCGCGAGCGCTGCGCCGCATGACCACCGGGCAGACGGACCCCGCCGTACCGGTCCCGTCGATTTCGTCCGCATCGCCGAAGCCGGTGGGCGATCGAGGAGTGCTTCCAGGTAGTGCTTCATGGGTGAAGTTGACCGTAGCGCAACGTGATTTCAACCGTGAAGTCCATGCATCCCGGTATGGTGGCACCATGGCCAGCACCGCGACCCCGAATCCCGGTAAGGACGTCCCTGACCGGACGCCCTGGCTGACGCCGGACGAGAAGGACGCCTGGAGTGGGTTGGTCTCGCTGGTCCTGCTGCTGCCTGGCCGACTGGAGGCGCCACTGCAACACGCGGCCGGCCTGACCCTCTTCGATTATCTGACGCTCAGCCACATGTCGGAGGCACCGGAGCGCCGCCTGCGGATGAGTGAACTGGCCTACCTGACCAACGGCTCGCTATCCCGCCTGTCCAACGTCGTGAAGCGATTTGAACAGCGCGGGTGGGTGCAGCGCTTCCCCGACCCCGCGGACGGTCGCTACACGATCGCCGCTCTCACGGACACGGGCTACGGCGTCGTCGTCGCGGCCGCACCCACCCACGTACGCTCGGTGCGGCAGTTCGTGCTTGACGCCCTTAGCCCGGCTGACCAGCGCGCGTTGACGCGTATCGCTGGCAGGTTGCGGCGCCATATCGACCTGCCCTAGAAGTGACAGACCCCGACCTGGTCGAAACCCTTGACTGGCTACGCGCCGTCCCCGACCACCAAGATCTACAAGACAGAACCTAGGCCCTACGGCGTGTGGAGACGGGTCAGGTCGTCGGCGGTCAGGCGGAGGGCTCCGGCGGCGATGTTCTGTTCCAGGTGGTGTGGGTCTGCGGTGCCGGGGATGGCCAGCACGTGAGGGCCCTGGTGCAGGGTCCACGCCAGGCGCACCTGGTGCCCGGTGACGCCGTGCGCGCGGGCGACCGCCTCGACGGTCTCGCCCTGCGCGGCGCTCGCGCCCGCCTCCCGACCGGTGCCGGCGAGAGCGAAGAACGGCACGTAGGCGATACCCCGCTCACCGCAGAGCCGGACGAACGGGTCCTGCTCCCGGTAGGCGTCCACGCCGTAGTTGTTCTGCACACAGACCACCGGCGCGATGCCCGCCACCTCGTCCAGCTGCTCCGGCCCGACGTTGGAGAGCCCGAGGTGCCGGATCAGCCCGGCGGCACGCAGCTCGGCGAGCGCGCCGAACCGCTCGGTCAGCGGCACCTCGCCGGGCCCTCGGCCGAGGCGCAGGTTCACCACGTCGAGGTGGTCGCGGCCGAGCCGACGCAGGTTCTCCTCCACCTGAGCGCGCAACTGCGCCGGGGTGAACGCCTCGGTGAAGCCCGCCTCCGGGTCGTACCCGAAGCCGACCTTGGTGGTGATGACCAGGTCCTGGGGGTACGGGGCGAGCGCCGCGCGGATCAGCTCGGTGGCGTAGCGGGCCGGGCCGGTGCCGACCCGCAGGGTTCCGCCGGGCGAGACGTAGAACGCGGCCGTGTCGATGTGGTTGACGCCCAACTCCACGGCCCGACGCAGCACTGCGACGGCCCGGGCCGGGTCGGGGTCGGCGGTGATCCGCATGGAGCCGAAGCCCATCCGGCGCACGGTGCGGTCGCCCAGTGTCCAGGTGCCCGCCGCTGCGGCGGTGATCTCGTCGGTTGGCATCGGGCGACCCTAACCAGCCCGGGTACGTGACGCAGTCGGCCACGCACCCGATACCGCCCGACGGCGGAGTGGGTTAGTTTTTAGGGGCGGACGAGACGGCGTGCGGCGGGCGCAGCACCGGCACCAGCAGCAGTGTCGGCAGCAGCAGCAGTGGCACCACCAGCAGCGCGCGCAGGGTGCCGACCTGATCGCCGACCAGCCCCAGCAACGGCGGGCCGCCGAGGAACGCGGTGTAGCCGATCACCGCGACCACGCTCACCCGCACCGCCGCGTGCGCCTCGTCGTCGGCCGCCGCGCTCATCCCGACCGGGAAGCCCAGCGACGCACCGAGACCCCACAGGGCCACGCCGACGACGGCCACCGGCCCGGAACCCGCCAGCACGGCCAGGCCCGCGCCGAGCGCGGCGAGGCCGATGGTGCCGCTGATCACCGGTACCCGACCCCAGCGGTCCAGCGCGATGGTGCCGGCGGTACGCCCGATGGTCATGCCCACCACGAAGACCGCGAAGACGGCCGCGCCGGCGGCCTCGCTCAGGTCCCGTCCGTCGATGAACGCCACCGCCAACCAGTCGTTGGCAGCGCCCTCGGTGAACGCGGCCACCAGCACGAACAGCCCGATCAGCAGGGTGCGCGGCTCCCGCCAGGCGGCGAGCTGCGCCCGGCGGCGGGCCGCCGGGGTGGCGTCCGCCGGGTCGCCGGTGTGGTCGCTGCCCACCGGCAGGTACGTCCGGGCGGCGAGCGCGGTGCCGGTCAGCACGACCACCGCCACCGCGACGAGGTGCGCGCCGACTGACACGTCGAAGCGGGCCGCCCCTGCGCCGAGCGCCGCGCCGGCGACCGAACCGAGGCTCCACCCCGCGTGGAAACGGGGCATGATCGTCCGGCCGAGCCGCCGCTCCACCGCCGCGCCCTCGATGTTCATCGCCACGTCGCAGGCGCCGGAGCCGTAACCGAGGGCAACCAACCCCAGGGCGACGAGGGCGAACGACCCGGTCATCGTGGCGCCCAGCCCCGCCACGCTCAGGCCGACCGCGACCAACACGGTGGCCATCGTCACGGTGCGGGCCGCACCGAAGCGCTGGGCAAGCAGGCCGGAGGTGGGCATGGCGAGCAGCGCGCCGACGCTCATCGCCAGCAGCAGCAGCCCGAGTCGGCCGGCGGAGAGGTCCAACGCCTCACGGACCGCCGGAACGCGGGAGAACCAGCTGCCGACGGCCAGCCCGTTGAGGGTGAAGGTGGCAGCGACACCATTGCGGGCGAGCCGCACCGTCCGCAGGTTCGGCGCGGCGGTGTCCGGGGCCAGGGGTCGACTGGTGGGGGCGCTCACGAGGGTGGGTCCTCTTTCTCGGGGTGATCTCCTGGCACGATCGCACACCTGAGAGCGCTACCACCACAACCCGGGACCGCCCCTTACCGCAGCTGGTGGGGCCGGGGCATGATGGGCGCAGGCGCTGGTCCGACCGGACGGGCCGCCGCGGGAGGCGACGATGACGACAGCGGCACAGCGACCGGCCACTCTTGAGGACGTGGCCCGGGCCGCCGGGGTGTCCCGGTCCACCGCCTCGCGGGTGATCGCCGGCACGGGGTTCGCGTCACCGGCCGCCCGGGAACAGGTCACCGCTGCCGTCGACCAGCTCGGCTACGTGCCCAACCCGGCCGCCCGGGCGCTGGTCCGCGGCGGCGGCGTCCGACTGGTGGTGGCCGTCCTGGGAACCAGCGCCGCGGTGCTGGACGACCCGTACGTGCACCAGGTGGTCGGCTCGGCCGCCCGGGTGTGCACGCCCGCCGGTGTCGGGGTGGCGCTGCACTGGCTGCCGTTCGGCGACCCCCGCAGCCTCGACCAGATCGGCCGGGATCGCAGCGTGTGCGGGGTGATCCTGGTCAACACCACCGAGGAGCTGCTGGCGGCGGTTCCCCAGTCGCTACGCGGTCGGGTGGTCTCGATCGGCGTCGGCTCGGCCACCGTGCCGTCGTTCGACGTCGACAACGCCGCCGGCTCCGAAGCGGTGCTGCGCCACCTGTACGCCGCGGGTCGCCGCCGTATCGCCATGGTGACCGGCCCCCGATGGCTGCCCTGCGCGCAACGCCCGGTGCAGACGTACCGCCGGCTGATGGCCGAGGCGGGCCTGCCGGAGCGGATCCTGCCCGGGGACTTCCGGGCGGCGCGCGGCCGGACGGCGGCCGGCGAGGCGCTGCACCGCTGGCCGGACATCGACGCGGTCTACGCGATCAGCGACGACACCGCGCTCGGGGTGATCGCGGGCCTGCGGGACGCCGGTGTGCGGGTGCCGGGCGACGTCGCGGTGGCCGGCTTCGACGACATTCCGTTGGCCGGGATGACCGCCCCGGCGCTGACCACGGCGAGTCACCCGGTGGGGCGGATCGCCGTCGCCGCGGCCACCGCTGTGCTCGACGGGCGCCCGGCGGCCCCGGTGACCCTCTTCCCGTCGGCGCTGGTGGCGCGGGCCAGCGCCTGAGTCGACCCCGGGGACCGTCGACGGTTAACCCCGCACGGGCCGGGTAACCGGGGCGGACCTTTCGTCCACCGCGAGGAGCGCCGACCCGTGTCCGACTCCGCGCCGTCGCACTGGGATCCGGCGCCGAGCCCGCGCGACGGCCGGTTGACCGCCCGCCACCACCCACCGGTGGCGCCGAGGCGCACCGGGCTGGTGCCGATGACCGGCCGCGACGGGGACCGGCTGGCAGTGGGGTACGTCCCGGAGCCGGCGGGCGACGGTTCGGCGTACCGGTTGGTGCTGCTCCTGCACGGTGCCGGCGGCTCGGCGCGACAGGGCCTGGATCTGCTGTTGCCGGTCGCGGACGCGCAGCACCTGCTGCTGGTCGCCCCGGACTCGTCGGCGGCCAGTTGGGATCTGATCGCCGGCGGTTTCGGGGCGGACGTGCGGCGCATCGACGCGCTGTTGGCGACCGTCTTCGACGGCTACCCGGTCGCCGACGTGACAGTCGGCGGCTTCTCCGACGGCGCCTCGTACGCGCTGTCGTTGGGCCTGGCGAACGGGGATCTGATCGACGCGGTGGTGGCGTTCTCCCCCGGTTTCGCCGCGCCGCCGGTCACGCACGGCCGGCCACGGGTCTTCATCTCGCACGGCGTCGAGGACCGGGTGCTGCCCATCGACGTCTGCAGCCGCCGCCTCGTCCCCCATCTGCGTGACCTCGGTTACGACGTGACCTACGAGGAGTTCCCCGGCGGCCACGACATCCCCGTGCCGGTTCGCGACTCGGCCGTCAGCTGGCTCACCGGCCATCCCCCACGGGCCGGGGCCCGCCCCTGATCGGGGCGGGCGTCAGACCGGGGGAAGGCCGAGGGCGTCGTCGACGCGGGCGAGGACGGCGGCGTCGTCGCCCGGGTTGACGCCGCGCAGCAGGTCGATGGCCGTGGCCCGGACCTGACCGATGATCATTGCCAGGGGAAGGGTCTGGGTGGAGCCGAAGAGCTGCCCGGCGGCGTGCACCGCGGCCAACGCCGACTCGTCGGCCCGGGTGGCGTGCCGGTCGGCGGTCTCCTCCCGCCCGTTCAGGTCGGCGGCGAGGGCGGCACCGGCCTGCCGGACCGCCTCGGCCAGGGACCGCAGGGCGGCGCCCAGCTCGGCCGGGGCCGGCGTCTGCATCCGGCTGAGGGTCACCCCCGCACGGGCCAGCACCCGGACGTTGCGGACCGCGTAGTCGGTCTGCCGGATCGACTCGTCCACCGAGCGCAGCCGACCGAGGTGCTGACGTCGGCGGACGTTGAGCCGCAGCGCCTCACCGGCGGCCAGCACTCCGTCGCGCAGCCCGTCCACCCGGGCGTCCATCCCGCGCGCCTGCCGCAGCGCGGCGACCGCCGCCGGCTCGTCGCGGTCGTCCAGCGCGTCGGCGATCCCGCCCAGCAACCCGGCCAACTCGTCGAAGGTCCGCCGCACCTCGGCGACCAGCGGGGCGAGCGGGTGCCGGGCGTCGACCAGCAGGCTGGCCGCGAGCGCGACGACGCCGCCGACCAGCGCGTCGACGAAACGGAACGGCACCAGTGACCCGTCCGGCGGCGCGACCACCACCAGGTAGAGCGCGGAGACCGCCGCCTGCACCAGGGTCACGCCGGTGGCGCCGAAGGCCACCGCGAGCAGGACGGTGAGCAGGATGACGGTGAACACCGTCCAGGTGCTGCCCGGGCCGAGCGCCTGCACCACCAGGTCCGCGACGAGCACCCCGGCGGCGACCCCGAGGACGACCTCGACGGCGCGGCGGATGCGCTGCCCCCGGGCCTGACCGAGAACGATCAGCGCAGCGGCCGGCGCGAAGAAGGGCTGCGGGTGCCCGAGCAACCGGGTGGCCAGCAGCCAGGCCACTGTCGCCGCGACCGTCGCCTCCAGCACCGGCCGCCAGCCACGCCGCAGCCGCCCAGCAGCCGTCCGCAGCCCGCTGATCCGCACCATCGCCCAACCTCTCCCACCCACGCCGGTCGCCTGCCGCGCCCCCGCCCCGCCCCGCCCCAAGGCCCGCCGCATGCCGGGCCCGCCGCACCGGGCTCGCCGCATGCCGGGCTCGCCGCATGCCGGGCTCGCCACATGCCGGGCTCGCCGCGCCGCAAGCCCCGACGCGCGTCGGGCCGGCCCGGCCGCACGTCACCAGCTCATCGCACCGCGAGGCCGAGGCGAAACCCGGGTCGTGGCCCCGCCGCCAACCAGGTCACCACACCACCGACCAGGTCACCGCACCGCCAGCCCATCTGAGTGCGCCACGACACCGCCGGCCCACCCGCATACGTCGTTCGCGGCCCCTTTGGAGCTGATGCCGTCAACGAATCAGGCGCCCTCCCGTGCACGGTTCACACTGGCGGCCCTGACCGTGTCGAGTCCGATGTCGTAGACGAATCAACCGCGATGTCGCGAACGGATCGCGCTCGCGGTCGTAGTCGGATCGAGCCGGATATCGCAAACGGGCCTGACTCGATGTCGAAACCGGCCTGGCCCGATGCCGCAAGCTGAGCTGGCTCGATGTCGCAAGCTGAACTGGCTCGATGTCGCAACCCGGTCTACCTCGATGGTGCGAGCTGAGCTGGCCCGATGTCGCAACCGGCCTGGCTCGATGGTGCGAGCTGAGCTGGCCCGATGTCGCAACCGGCCTGGCTCGATGGTGCAAGCTGAGCCGGCCCGATGTCGAAAGCTGACCTGGCCCGAGTCGCAAGACGATCCGGATTGATATCGCGAGCGGAGCTGGCTCGATGTCGTAAACGATTCAGCTCCAAAGGGCCCACCCACGGCACCACGTCGACGGCCCACGATATCCCGAGATGATCGTCTCCCGTCACCCGTCGGGCCTGCTTACCGGACTGCCGCCGAGCCCCGCCCGGTGCCAGCGCGCCCACGTTCCCGATGGACCCGCCAGGCCCGCCCACCAGGCAGGCCCGCCCACCAGGCAGGCCCGCCCACCGCGAGGCCCGGCCACCGCCAGGTCCGCCCACCAGGTCCGCTTCGACGCTCGATGGCCGGCGGGCCGGTCGGGTCAGTTTCCGGTGAGGGCGCGCAGCAGTGTCCGGACGGCGGAGCTCAGGTCGGCGCGGCTGGCCGCGCTGCCCGGCGGCGGGGCGGTGAGCGCGCCCGCGCCGGCCAGCCGGTCGAAGAGCAGCCCGTCCACGAACGCCACGAACTGGTCGCCCTGCCGGTGTACAGGTGTAGAAGGAGGATCGGCATGAACGACTCGCACGCGGTGGTGGTGGGCGGCGGCATCGGCGGGTTGAGCGCGGCGCTCGCCCTGCACCGGCACGGATGGCGGGTCACCGTGCTGGAGCGCGCCCCCGAGCTGCGCGAGGTCGGCGCCGGCCTGAGCCTGATGGCCAACGCGGTGCGCGCGCTGGACACCCTCGGCCTCGGCCCGAGCCTGCACCGAGGTGGGCACGGCGAGGCACCCGGCGGCATCCGTAACCGGCACGGCCGGTGGCTGTCCCGGGTGGACGCCACGGAGATGGTCCGGCAGCTGGGCACCACCGCGCTCGGCGTGCACCGGGCCACGCTGCACCGCACCCTGCGCGAGGCGCTGCCCGCCTCGTCCCTGCACACCTCGGCCACCGTGGAGCACGTCGAGTCCGACCCGGACCGGGCGTCGGTGTGTTACCGGACCCCGAACGGCCCGCGCACCCTCACCGCCGATCTGGTGGTCGGCGCCGACGGCCTGCGCAGCCGGGTCCGCGCCCAGCTGTGGCCGCAACACCCCGGCCCGGTGTACGCCGGATCGACGGCGTGGCGGGCGGCCATCGCGTGTGCGGACCCGGTCCCGGCCGCCATCACCTGGGGACCGGGGGCCGAGTTCGGCATGGTGCCGATCGGCGACGGTCAGCTCTACTGGTACGCCGCACTGAACGCCCCGCCGGGCGGCCACGCCCCCGACGAACTCGCGGCCCTGCGGGAGCGCTTCGGTGACTGGCACGACCCCATTCCGGCGCTGCTCGCGGCCACGCCGCCCGGCGTCGTGCTGCGCAACGACATCCACCACCTGGCCGTGCCGCTGCCGTCGTACGTGCGGGGGCGGGTGGCGCTGCTCGGCGACGCCGCCCACGCGATGACACCCAACCTCGGCCAGGGGGCCGGACAGGCCATCGAGGACGCGGTGGTGCTCGGCGCGGTCTGTGCCAACGGCGCCGAAGGGCTGCCGGCCGCCCTGGGCGCGTACGACGAGCAGCGCCGACCGCGCAGTCAGACCGTCGCCAGGGCCTCCGTCACCGCCGGCCGGTTCGGACAGCAGCTGCGCCATCCGATCGCCGTCGCGGTGCGCGACACCGCGTTGCGGCTCACCCCGGGGCGGGTCGCGCTGCGCAGCATGGCCCGGTACGCCGACTGGCGACCGCCGGCGGGCTGAGGATACCCGGGACAATTCTCTTCCGATCAGCGCACCGCCGCCGATGAACCGTCGTCGCCCCAAAACTCCAGAATAGTCATTCGGGTCGTCGTCCGGGCTAATCAAAGACGACAGCGCGTCGGTACAATCGGCGACTTCGTTGTGACCGATCGCTGACTGCTGATGATGAAAGCGATCACACACACTGAGCCCATGACCAGGAGAGTCAACCGCGGCAGGGCACTCCGCGTCGCGGTGTGCCTCCTCCTTCTCGCCGCGCTGAGCGGCTGCATGCAACTCAACATGGGGTTGACGGTCAACGCCGACGACACTGTCGACGGCCAGCTCCTGCTGACGGCCCAGAAGTCCGTGCTGAGCGGGCGCAACAAGAACCTCCCGGTCGCCTTCGCGGAGTTGCGGCAGAACATCCCCGCCCTGCCGGCCGGCGAGGAAACCCTTTACCAGGACGACACTTTCTACGGATCCCAGATCAGTTACCGCAAGGCCCCGCTCGCCGGTTTCGACACCGAGAGCGTGAAACTGGTCCGGGACGGCGATCTGTACCGCTTCACGCTCCCGCTCGACCCCAAGAAATATGGCGGAAAGGTCGCGGAGCAGAATCCGCAGAACCAACAGGCGTTCCTCAAGCTCATGTCGTTCGAGATCTCGGTGACATTTCCCGGCCGGGTGATCGACAGCAATGGCACCGTCAACGGCCGTTCGGTCAGTTGGAAGGTCGACCCCAACCAGGAGAAACCGGCCGAACTGCGGGCCGTGGCCGAGGCCCCGCCCCGCCCGTCCACCTCACCGGCCGCCGCCGGCGCTGACGACGACGGCGGATTCCCCTGGCTGCTGGTCGTCGGCGGTGTCCTCCTCCTGCTGGTGATCACCGCGGTGGGCGTACTCCTGGTGCGCCGACGCCTCCCCGCGACGCCGGCCGCGCCCGGTCCGACCCCGCCGCCGGGCCCGCCCGCCGGCGCCCCGGGGCCCGGCTGATCCATCTGGTGGCCGGCCCCAGCCGGCCACGCCCGGCCCCGGCCGCCCCCGAACCGATGGCGACCGGCCCCGGTGCTCCCCCCGCGGGCGCACCGAACCTCACCACCACCACATCCCGGTCGCACCATCGCAGAAAAGGGGGATCGTCATGAACGATCTCTTCACCTGGGCAGCTCTGGGGACCATCGCCGGCGCGAGCGCCGCCACCCTGCTGGCCACCAACGTCATCGGCGGGCTGATCGGCCCGAGCGGCGACAAGCTCCGCAAGTGGATCGCCATCGCCATCGCGCTGCTGCTGTCCTACGTGACGGCGGCGTTCGCCGACGACGCCGGCGGCGAGAAGTGGGTCATCGCGTTCTTCAACGCGCTGGTCATCTTCTCCGCCGCGCTCGGCGTCAACCAGTTCCCGCCCGGCAACCGGCAGGCGACGCCGACGCAGGTCGCCAGCGGTCGCGAGCCCCGAGTCTTCCGTTCCTGGGTCTGAGAGGGGTGTCGTCATGGTCTTCGGAATCCTCAGCGCCGTCATCCAGGTCGGCTTCGGGGCCCTGCTCGGCTTCCTCGCCGGTGGCCCGATCGGGCTGCTGATCGGCGCCGTCGTGGGCCTGGTGGTCGGCGCGGTCTTCGGCTGGTCGGTGGCCTCCGCCGGGGTGTACGCCTCGGACGCCCGCGGCATCTTCCTCTTCGTCGTCGACCACACCTGGAGTCTGCTCAACACCGTCGTCGGCGCCATCTACCTGACCGTGCACCTGATCTTCGGGCACTCCCTGGACCGGCCCACCTCGCTGGGCAGTGGACGGGTCAGCGTGGTGGAGGGGGTCTCGCCCCGGTACGCCACCACCATCGGCACGGTCTGCGCCGGCTCCAGTTCCGGCATCCAGCGGCACGAGGACGTGCACATCTTCCAGGGTCGCCTGCTCGGGCCGCTCTACATCCCCCTCGTGCTGGCCAACTACGTCCTGTTCACCATCGCGCCGGTGTGGCTGCTCTACCACGACCACACCAACGCGCCGATCAACCGCTTCACCCGGTACTTCGAGATCGGCGTCTACCCGCACGTCTGGAACGAGGCCATCGCGTACCGGATCCAGGGGACGCCACCGCGATGAACAGCCACGGGCGCGGACCGATCGAGACCGCCACCGCCGAGCTGGTCGCCTGGGTGACCAGCGCGGCGGGGGAACCCGTCCCGGTCGGCCCGCCCCGCGCGTGCGACGACGCCGACGGGCTCACCCTCTGGCCCCTCGACCTGCGCCCGGCCCGGCAGACCCGCTCCAGCGGCGCGGTCCGGGAACCGTACCGGTTCACGGTCCGCCACCTGCTCTGCGTGACCGGGCCCGCCGGGTTGCCCCGGCTGGATCGGGTGCTCACCGCCGCGACCAGCGACGGCAGGTACCCGGTCGTGCTGGAGGCCGGCGACGCACCACTGTGGACGGCGTTCGGTGCGGCGCCCCGACCGGCGCTGCTGATCGACGTGGCAGCCCAGGTGGACCACCCGACCCCGGCCGCGCCGCCGGTACGGCAACCGCTGCGGTTGCGGCAACTCGACGTGCGCAGCCTCCGTGGGCGGGTCGTCGGCCCGGAGCACCAGCCACTGGCCGCGATGCGGGTCGAGCTGCCCGGCACCGGGTCCGTCACCCGCACCGACCCGCAGGGCCGGTTCCTGATCGCCGGTGTGCCGCACGACCCCGAGCACCCGGGCCCGGTCCGGCTGCGGCTGACCGGACGCGGGCTCGTCCTCACCGCCGACGTCGACGCGGGCGAGGACGACATCGTCATCGTCTGCGCGCCACCGACCCACTGACACCCACCCGCTAAGGAGGGCCGATGCCCAGTTACTTCTCCCCCGGCATCTACGTCGAGGAGGTCCCCAGCGGCGCCCGACCGATCGGGCCGGCGAGCACCAGCATCGCCGCCTTCGTCGGCGTCGCCCCGGACCGCTCCGCCCACCTGGGCAAGGCGGTGCCGGTCAACAACTGGACGGAGTTCCTGCGGCTCTTCGCCGGCGGCGAGCGGGTGGAGAGCACCCCACTGGCCCGGGCGGTCTTCGGGTTCCTGGACAACGGGGGCGCCCGCTGCTGGGTCGTCAACGTCGGCGAGGGCGGTGCGATCACCGGCACCGGGCAGCGGCGCGGCGGTCTGCAACTGTTGGAAGCCGTCGACGAGATCTCCATCATCGCCGCGCCCGGCTTCCACGACGTCGTGTCCCACGAGGCGCTGCTCAGCATGGCCGAACGCACCCGCACCATGGTCGCGATCTGCGACCCGGCGCCGGACATCGACGACATCTCCGCGTTGACCCGGGTCGCCACGCCGTCCGCCGGCAAACCCCCCAAGCCCGCCGACGGTACGGGCGGCGGCCCTGGCGGCGGCTCCGCCCAGCCGGGCGGCTCCGGCGGCCACGAGGGGGCCGCGTACCGGCCGCGACAGTCCGAGTTCGGCGCGTTCTACTACCCCTGGTTGCGGGTCCGCGACCCGATCAGCGGCGAGTTGGAACTCACCCCGCCGAGCGGGCACCTGGCCGGCATCTGGGCCCGCACCGACGCACTGCGCGGGGTGCACAAGGCCCCGGCCAACGAACCGGTGCGCGGCGCCGTCGACCTGGGCTACCTGGTCACCCGACCCGAGCACGACGTGCTCAACCCCAAGGGCGTCAACGTGATCCGCTACTTCGCCGGTGAGGGCATCCGCGTCTGGGGCGCCCGTACGCTCGCCGCCGAGGCCAGCGAGTGGCGCTACCTCAACGTCCGGCGGCTCAGCATCGCCATCGAGCAGGCCATCGCCAACGGCACCCGGTGGATGGTGTTCGAGCCCAACGACTTCACCCTCTGGCGTTCGATCCGCCGCGACATCGGGGCGTTCCTGACCCGGGTGTGGCGCGACGGCGCGCTGCTGGGGCGCAGCCCCGAGGAGGCGTTCTTCGTCAAGTGCGACGAGGAGACCAACCCGCCGGAGGTCCGCGACGCCGGCATGGTGATCGCCCACATCGGCATCGCGGTCGTCAAGCCCGCCGAATTCGTGGTGTTCAAGCTGAGCCAGTGGGCCGGCGGCACCGAGACCGAGACGATCGGAGGCTGACATGCCCACCACCGCGACCCCGCAGCCCGGCGCCCCGGTCGACCCGTACCGGGCGTACAACTTCCGCCTGCTCATCAACGGTGTCACCAACGGCCACTTCACCGAGATGACCGGGTTGGAGGTGAACATCCCCGGGCAGCCGTACCGGGAGCACGGCCTGGGCCGGATGCGGATGGTGCCCGGCCAGGCCGAGTACGAGCCGGTGACGCTGCACTTCGGCCTCACCGCCTCCCGCGAGCTGTGGGACTGGGTGAACGCCACCGCCCAGGGCACCCTCAACCGGCGCAACGTCTCCGTGGTGCTGCTCGACTCGGTGGGCACCGCCGAGGTGCTGCGCTGGAACCTGATCGACGCGTGGCCGACCCGGTGGCGCGGCGCGCACCTCAACACCCTCAGCCACGAGATCGCCATCGCCTCGCTGACCCTGCGTTACGAGGGCCTGGAGCTGGAGACCGGCGGTGCCACCGCGCCGACGCCCGCGTAGCTGGCTGGCCGGCCGACTGCGTTCGGCGGCCGGGGCGGTGCAGCGCCTCGCCGGGCGGGTCGAGCCGGACGGGCACCTCGCACCAGACGGGCACCTGCCACCGCAGCCGCCGGCGGACACGCCGGTGACGCCACCGCGCCGCTTCGGGGAACCCCCGCAGCACTGGCTGGACCTGGTCGCCGCCCACGCGCCCGGCCTCCTGCACGACCTGGACCTCGACCCACCCGCCGCGGAACCGGCGCAGGGGCGCGATGACCCCGCCGTCGGGTCCGGCCTCGGCGATCGGACCGCTCAGGACGGGCCGGACCCGTGGACCGCGGTGACCCGACCGGCTCGGCCCACCGGAGAGGGCGCCGGGCCCCCTGCCGACACGGTGGGTCGACGTGCCCCCGACACGGTGGGTCGACGTGCCCCCGACACTGGTGGTGGGCGCGACCGCTCGACCAGCACGAGCGGCCCTGACCTGGCCGTGCACTCCGACGGGCGGGGCCGCGCGGCGTCCGCCACGCACCACAGGGTGGGTGACGACGCGACGGTGGGCGCGGGGTACGGCGCCGACGGCCCCGAGGCGCTGAGCGGAGTCGGACGGCCGGACGGTCCACCCTCCACGGGCGAGACCGTGAGGTCGGCACACGCGTCGGGCGCAGCCGACCGGTCCGGCAGCCCGGGGATCAGCGGTGCCAGCCCACGGGGCGGCAGCGGCGCCTCCGACGTCGCGAGGACCACTGAGGCGCCCTCCGCGGCGGATCCGGCTCGACGTCCGCCGGACGGGTGGCGTCTACGCGCGTCATCCCGACCGCTCGCGGCGACGAGACCGGCGGGCGACGACCCCACGACCGCCGACCCGAGAGGGCTGCCCCGAATCGGAGAGCCAGCCCACCCCCCGACCCCACACCTCGCTCCTGGCGAGATCTTGGAAGAGTTCGGCCCTTCCAGGGGCACTTTCCTTCCAAGGTCCACGACGGCCGACGCCGACGCCGACGCGGGCGGGGCGGGGCCGGACCGGGCGGCGGCTGGCGGTGACCGGTGGCCGGCCCTTCCAGAGGATCGGGCCCGGTCGGGGCAGCGGGTTGGCGAACGAGCTGGACACCACACCGGACGCCGGAACGGTCCGGCCGCCGGGGCCGCGAGAGTGGCCCGGATCGGCTCGGCGTACCGCGAGCCGGGCGGCGGACGAGGGCCGGCGAGCACGACGTTCCAGGCCGACGCTGTGTTTCAGGCCGACGCGGCGGAGATCGACCCGTGGCCGGCGCTGCCCGACGACAGCGCACTGTGGTCGGTCGCCGGGCCGGCGCTGGACACCGCCCAGCTGACCCGGCTGGACCGGGAACAGGCGGGTGACTGATGGAACGCGTCGCCTTCCTCATCGACTCCACGGGGGTGCGGGTGGACTGCCTGCTCAACCCGGAGACCGTGCAGGTGACCCGGCTCGCCGGGGTCCGTCAGCGGGGTGCCGGCGGTGGGCAGCTCACCGGGTCCGGCCTGGCCGACGACCCGCTGGTCTTCACCGGCGGCGGTCGCACCGAGCTGGTGCTCGACCTGCTCTTCGACGTCGACTTCGTGGAGGCGCAACTGCGTCCGGCCGACGTGCGGGTGCTCACCCGTCCGCTGTGGATGCTGGCGGAGAACTCCACCGCCGACCACGGTTGGTTGCGGCCGCCGCTGGTCCGGTTGGTCTGGGGGAAGACCTGGAACGTGCCCGGTGTGATCGTCGCGGTGGCGGAACGCTTCGACGCGTTCACCGGCACCGGGTCACCGCGACGGTCCTGGCTGCGGCTGAAGCTGGTCCGCGCCGCCGAGACGGCAGACCAGGCCGAGGCCGGCTTCGCCGAGGAGTTGGCCGCCGCGAGCACCCCGACCGCCGCGCCGGGCAGCGCGGTGATCGCCGCCGGTGACGGCGCGGCCGAGCCGGGTCGCTCCGGCGTACGGTTCGACCTGCTGGCCAACGACGCGCTCGGCTCGCCGCTGCGCTGGCGGCTGCTGGCCGAACACAACCGGATCACCGACCCCCTCGCCGTGCCGGCCGGCACCACCCTCGCCGTCCCACCAGCCGGCCCGCCGGGCGGTGGGCCGACACTGGCGGGTGCGGTGACCGGAGTCGCGCGGGCGGTGGCCGGCGCGGTCGGCGCCGGCGCGTCGTTCGTGGGCGCCTCCATCGCCACCGCGCCCGCCGCCTGGGGTCCGACGGCGGGATCGTCGACCAGGCCCACCCCGACCAGCACACACCCGAGCCCCGGGGGTGCGTCGTGACCAGCGTCGCGCCCCGGGCGTTGATCGTCCGTCTGGACGGTGCCGAGCTGGTCGGCACCGCTCGTCAGCGGATCCGGTCACTGCGGGTGGCGGCCCGCCTCGACCAGCCCACCCAGGCCGAGCTGGTGCTCGCCACCACCGCCGGGGCCGGCGCGTTCGACCCGGCGGTACGCCCCGGCACGGCGCTCGACGTACGGCTCGCCGACCACGCGGACGCCCTGTTCACCGGTGAGGTCACCGGCGTGGAGGTGGAGTACGCGGCCGACGGGGCGGCGGTGCTGCGGATGCGGGCGTACGACCCGCTGCACCGGTTGCGCAAACGGCAGGGGTTGCGGGTGTTCACCTCGGTGACCGCCGTCGAGCTGGCCCGGGAGCTGTGCGACGCGGTGGGGCTGACGGTGACCGCCGAGGATGACGGCCCCCGGTTGGAGCGGCTGCTCCAGCACCGGCACAGCGATCTGGAGTTGCTGCGCGAGGTGGCCGGCCGGGCCGGCCTGCACCTGGCCGCCGACGGTGACGGGGTCCGGCTGGTCACCCTCGCCGGTTACGGGGAACCGGTCGCGTTGACGCTCGGCGCGGGGGTGCACACCCTGCGGCTGTCCACCAACACCGATCAGGCCAGCGGTGCCAGCGCCGCGCTGGGCTGGCATCCGCAGCGGGCCGAGGTGATCAGCCAGCAGGTCGACGAGGCGCGCTGCGGCAGGCCCGCCGACGACCGCCCGGACCCGGCCGACGTGGGTGCCGGCGGGGTCCGCACCGCCGTGGACCAGCCCGGCCGCAGCGACGACGAGTTGGCGGCGCTGGCCCAGGCCCGACTGGACACCCGGGCGGCGACGCTGGTCACCGCCGAGGGGGTGGCCGAGGGCGATCCGGCGCTGCGTCCGGGCCGCCGCGTCGACCTGGGCGGGGTGCCCGACCCGGTCGCCGGGGCGTACGTGCTGACCGAGGTGGTGCACACGGTGGACGGCAACGGGCACCTGACCCGGTTCTCCACGGTGCCGCCGGCCATCCCGGCGGGCCTGACCGGCGGCGCGGTGGTCACCCTCGGCACGGTCACCGACGTCGCCGACCCGGACGGGTTGGGCCGGGTCCGGTTGACCCTGCCGGCGTACGGGGACCTGGACGCCGGCTGGCTCGCCGTGCTCTGCCCCGGTGCCGGGCCGGGCAAGGGTCTGGTGGCGCTCCCCGACCCGGCCGACACCGTGCTGGTGGTGCTGCCCGGCGGGGAGCCGGCCTCGGGCATCGTGCTCGGTTCGCTGTTCGGCGCCGTCGAGCCGTACGACGCGGGCATCGACGGCGGAAGGGCCCGCCGCTGGACGATGCGCACCGCCGGCGGGCAGTCGATAGTCGTCGACGACGTGCGGCGCAGCCTGCGGCTGGCCGCCGAGGGCGGCAGCTTCCTGGAGCTGACCCCCGACCTGGCCACCCTGCACGCGGCGTCCGACCTGGTGATCTCCGCACCCGGTCGGGCCATGGTGGTGCGCGCCCGCAGCGTGGACTTCCTGCACGCCGAGTCGACCGAGGACCCGAGCACCGCGGCGGAGCAGGCCCGCTCGCTCGCCCGCGCCCATCAGCAAGGAGGCGGATGATGCGGTGGATCCACCGGGACTCCGTGATCACCTGCGATCACGACGGCCGGGTCGAGAACCGACCCTCGCGGCAGTGGGTGACAGTCTCCGGCGTGCCCGTGCTCGTCGACGACGACCCGCAGGGACGCACCATCGTCGCCTGCCCGAACTACGGCCCGACCATCAAGCCGTGCACGCAGACGTTGACGGTCCGGGTGGGCTACAGCGACTGGGTGCGCGTGGACGGGCACCGGGTGGTGCTGTCGCACCTGGAGGGTTTCACCAACGGCACACCGCCGGGGCTGGTCAAGCACACCGTGCGCGACCCGGCTCAGGGGTTCCTGGGGGCGGACCGATGAGGGCGTTCCGGTTCGTCGGCGCCGGCTTCGACGCCGGCCGTACGGGTGGGTTGGCGCTGACCGCGGCCGGCGGCCTGGCGATGACCGACGGCGACGAGAGCGTACGGCAGGCGTTGTTCCTGCTCCTGTCGACCACACCGGGTGAGCGGCTGATGCGACCCGGGTACGGCTCCCGGCTGCACCGGTTGGTCTTCGCGCCCAACGACGACACCACCGCCGGTCTGGCCATCCACTACGTCCGGCAGGCCATCGCCCGGTGGGAGCCCCGGGTGGAGGTGATCGACACCGATGCCGGGCCGGACCCGGACGACGCGTGGCGGTTGGTGATCCGGTTGGACTACCGGGTGCGGGCCAGCCTGACACCGGGGCAACTGGTCTTCTCCGTCGACCTACTCCCGGCCGACGAGCCCACCCAGGAAGGAGCGTCATGACGCTGCCCGTGCCGCACCTGGACGATCGCGGCTTCCTCGACCTGGTCACCGAGGCCCGGGAACGGATCCGGCAGTCCTGCCCGGCGTGGACCGACCTGTCGGCGCACGACCCCGGGATGGCGCTGGTGGAGACGTTCGCGCACCTCACCGAGGTGATGATCTACCGGTTGAACCAGTTGCCGGAGAAGGCGTACGTCTCGTTCCTGAACCTGCTCGGCGTCACCCGGCACGCGCCGACCGCCGCCTGGGCGGACGTCCGGTTCACCCGCACCGGCACCGACCGCGCGGCGGTGCGGATCCCGGCCGGTCTGCGGGTCGCGGCGGCCCGCGGCGCGGACCCCCGGCCGGTCGTGTTCGTCACCACCGAGCCGACGGTGCTGCCGGTCGACGAGACGTCGGTGACGGTCCGGATGCACCACTGCGAACCGGTCGAGGCGGAACTGCTCGGCGTGGGCACCGGCCAGCCGGGGCAGGTGCTGCGCGCGGCGCACGCGCCGCTGACGCGCACCGCCGAGGCGCTGGACCTGCTGCTCGGGGTGGAGGTGCCGGCCGGCACCGTCGAGCTGGGCGCGGCGGCCCGCGAGCACGACGGTCGCACGTTCGAGATCTGGCAGCCGGTGGAGAGCTTCGCCGGTCTCGGCCCGCACGCCAAGGCGTACCTGGTCGACCGCTGCTCGGGCACCGTCACCTTCGCCCCGGCCCTCGACCTGCGACCCGCCACCGGGGCGACCCCGGTGGCCGAGCCCGCGCCGACATCGGTCACCGTCGCGGCCGTGCCGCCGGCCGGGCGGCAGGTCCGGCTCTGGTACCGCGCCGGTGGCGGGCCCACCGGCAACGTGGCGGCGGGCACGCTGAGCACCCTGCGCGACCCACTGCCCGGGGTACGCGTCGACAACCCCGCCCCGGCGGCCGGCGGCCGGGAGATGGAGGCGCTGGAATCGGTGCTGCTGCGCGGCCCGTACGAGTTCTTCGCCCAGCAGCGGGCGGTCACCGCCCGCGACTTCGAGATCCTCGCGACCAGCTCCGGGGCGGTGGCGCGGGCACGGGCGTTCACCCGCGCGGCGGTGTACAGCTTCGCCCGGCCGGGCGAGGTCGAGGTGGTGCTGGTGCCGTACGTGCCGGAGGCGGCCCGTCCGGGTGGTCGACTGCCGGTGGCGGTGCTGCGGGAGCACGAGGTGCCCGAGGCGCGCCACCGGGTCGAGGCGGACCTGGAGGAACGCCGGATGGTCGGCATCCGCTCCCGGGCCACCTGGGCGCGGTTCAAGGCGGTGTCGGTACGCGCCCGGGTGGTGGTCCGCCGCGAGGAGGACGTGGACGCGGTCCGTCGCCGCATCCACGACCGGTTGCACCAGACGTTGAGCCCGCTGCCGACCGCGCTCAACCCGACCGGTTGGCCGTTCGGTGAGCCGCTGCGGGCGTCCAACGTGTACCGGCTGCTGGAGCACGCCGAGCCGGGGGTGCGCTACGTCGAGTCGGTGCGGTTCGTGGTCGACGAGGCGCCCGACGCCGACGTGCGCGCCCTCGCCGTCGACCAGTACCAGCCGCGCACCTGGTACGCCGGGCGCGGGGCGGTGCTGTTCCGCTCCAGCAACGGCGGCGCGGGGTGGGAACCGGCCGGTCGTTTCGACGACGAGACGGTGCTGCGGGTGGCGCCCGCGCCCGCACCGGTGCGGCCGGGCATCGTCGCCCGCCCCGGTTCGGTGGCGGTGGTGACGCTGCGGGCCTCGGGCGGCTCCCGGGTGCACCTGAGCGCCGACCTGGGCGAGACGTGGTCGCTGCTCACCGACCTGGACTCGCGGATCTCCGATGTGGCGTGGCTGGACCGCGACGGCGCGGGCGCGCTGCTGGTGGCCACCGACACCGGCCTGTACGAGGTGTCGCTGCTGCCCGGCGCGGTGCCGTTGCAGATCCTGGTCGACCCGTCCGACGCCGACCGGGGCTTCTACGCGGTCCGCACGTTCGTCTCGGAGCGGGGCGCGCCGGGTGTGGCGGTGGCCGCCCAGGCCGGCTTCGGGGTGTACCTGTCGACCAGCGGCGGCCGACCCGGCAGCTTCACCCACGTCGGACTGGCCAACGTGGACAACCGGGTGCTCGCCGTGCAGTACGACGGCCCGGCCACCCTGCTGTGGAGCGGCGCCGGCGAGCCGGACCCGAAGAAACCCGGCCAGGGTTGCCACCGCACCCGGCTGTTCGAGTCCGACGTGAAGTGGCAGTCGATGCAGGCCGGGTGGATCGGCGGCACCTGCCGGGGCCTCGCGTTCGCCGGCCAGCAGGCGGTGGCGGCCACCCAGAGCGGCGGGGTGCTGCGGTTGGACACCCTGGCCGCCCAACCGCAGTGGCAGGCGGTGTCGGTCAACTCGGGGTTGCCGTTGCGGGACCGGACCCGGTTCGTGCCGGTCGACGCCATCGCGATCAGCGGCCCGACATCCGGCGGCGCGGGCGCGCCGGGCGCGGCGGCCGGCGGCACCGGCGCGGCGGAGCGGCTGATCCTGGCCGGCGGGGAACGCGGCGTGCACCGCAGCGCCGACGCCGTCACCTGGACGCCCAGCGCCAACCAGGCCACCGCCGACGTGGTGACCGTCCCGGATACCTGGCTGCTCTGCTCCGGCGAGCACGACATCGAGGTGGTGCGCCAGGATGCGACGCTCGGCGATTGAACGGTTGCTGCCCGCCGCCTACCAGCGGGCCTGTGTGCCGGGCAGCGTGCTCTGGGCGCTGCTGGACGTGATGGAGGGGCTGCACGCCCCGGACGAGGCGATCCTCGCCGAGGTGGACGCGCTGTTCGACCCGTACCGGGCGCCGGACAGGCTGGTCGTGCGGTTGACCCGCTGGGTGGCGATGGACCACGTGGTCGCCTCGCCCCGCCCGGACGCCCCGCTGCCGCTGCCGGTGGGGCGGCTGCGGGACCTGGTGGCCAACGCCGCCCTGCTGGCCCGCTGGCGCGGCACCCCGTACGGGCTGCGCCGGGCCCTGGAGCTGGCCACCGGGACGTCGGGCTTCGCCATCGACGAACCCGCCGAGCGGCCCTTCCACGTCGTGGTGCGGGTGCCGGTCGACGCCGCCGGCCAGCTCGCCGTGATCACCCGCATCGTCGAGGCGGAGAAACCCGCCTCGGCCACCGTCGAGATCGTCCTGGAGGAGGAGTCGTCATGACCACCGAGTGGGCGGTCGTCGCCGCCGCCGAACAGTTCACAGTCGACCCGCGCAACTGCGGCGAGTTGACCTTCACCGTCTTCAACCCGGGCACCGCGCCGGACACGGTGGTGTTCGACGTGGCACCCGGTGACGGCTCCCAACGGGCGTGGTTCACCGTCGCCGAGCCGCAGCGGGTGGTACCCGGCCAGGGCTCGGTGTCGTTCCTGGTCAAGCTCGCCGTGCCGGCCGGCACCGCGCCCCGGCGCTACGACATGACCGGGTTCGCGTACTCGGCGAGCACCGCGCCGGAGGAGAGTTCCCGTTCCAGCGGCCGGGTCACGTACGAGGTGCGGGCGGTCGCGCCGCCACGGCGTACCCCATGGTTGTGGATCGCCGCCGCGGCGGCGCTGGTGCTGGTGGTCGTCGCCGTGGGGGTGGTGTTGCTGACCCGCGGCGGCGAGCCGGCCCTCGGCGAGCCGCGGGTGGTCACGGTCGAGGCGGAGAGCCTGGTGCCGGGCGCGGTGGTGGACTCCCCGGCGAAGAGCGGGGCGAAGGTGGAGGCGCAACCCAACTGCTGCGGGGTGACCTGGTCCGGGGACACGCAGTTGTTCTTCCAGGGGTTGGCCATCGGCGACCGGGTCACCGTGACGGTGCAGATCCCGGCCGACGGCACCTGGCGGTTCGCCGCGGTACGCACCACGTCCCTCGACTACGCCAACACCGTGTTCACGATCGACGGCACCCAGGTCGGGGGCACGTTCCTCGGCTTCACGCCGACGGTGCGCAGGACCGAGATGCTGGACGTCGGGACGGTGCGGCTCAGCAAGGGCCCGCACCAGGTCACGCTGCTGGTGGTGGGCAAGACGCAGGGCACGAACCGCTACTTCGCGGGGGTCGACGAGATCCGGTTCACCGAGGTCGTGGCGCAACCCGTGGCCCGATGAGCGGTCGACAGAAGGCGCTGCTGGGGTTGCTCGCCGTCCTGCTGGTGGCGCTGTTCGTGGTCGCGGTCGCGGCGGGCCGCGGCGACCGGGGTGATCCGGCGGCCCGACACGGGTTGGTCGACCGGTTGGCCGCGCTGGGCGGCGAGCGTGCGGCGGTGGACCCGGCGACGGTCGACGCCGACTGCTTCGAGGAGCCCGGTCGGCTGGTCTTCTCCGGCACCTGCGTGCTGCGGGTCGCCGACCCGGGCGGGCTGCGCACGCTGGTGTTGCGCAGCGCGGCGCCGTTCACTGTCGTCGCCCCGGCGCCCGGGGACGCCGACCTCACCATCCGCGACGAGGTGGAACCGGCGGCGGACGGCACCGGCGCGGTGGCGAAGATCGCCGTCGACCAGGCCACCGAGGTGGGCCTGGTCTGCCCAGGCCTGGGCGGCTGCACTGTCGTCGTGGCCACATCCTGACCCGGGCTGAGAGGAAGGTGTCGCCGTGGGTGACCTGCGCAAGCCGTTCCTGCTGATGGCGATGCTCGCCATCGTCCTGGCGATCGGGGTGGAGGTGGGGGCGGGGCTGCTGCTCGGCGGCGCCGACGCCGGTGCGGCCCTCGCGGACAGCGCCGGGGCGTTGGACGTGGAGATCGACGACGTGTCCGGGGTGAGCGAGCCGTCCGGGCGGGGCACCGGTTACCTCGCGCTGATCGACGCGGTGGCGGTCTGGAGCACCGGGCTGTTCTGCCTGGGCCTGCTGCTGCCCGAACGAATCCAGGGTCGGGTGCAGGGCGTCGCCAGCCTGATCTTCTCGATCATCCTGATCATCGTCGGGCTGGTCGCGCTGGTGATCGCGTTCGTGGAGCTGTCCATCATGGTGTCGCTCTTCCTGGCCGTCCCCTTCGGCACCCTGGCGTACCTGGCGCTGTGGGGCTTCTTCCCGGTCGGCGAGGCGGCGGTGCTGCTCGGGCTGGTGCTGCTGCTCAAGCTGGTGTGGGCCGGGATGCTGGTGCTGGCCCAGCCGCGCTTCCTGCAGAACAAGGGCCTCGTCCTGCTGATCCTCACCACACTGCTGTGCACGGTGGTGCTGGAGTTCCTGCACGGTCTGGTGCCGGTGATCCTGGTCAGCATCGTCGACGACGTGGCGGCGCTGGTCTTCGCGATCATCGCGATCATCTGGGGGCTGGTGCTGCTCATCGGCTCCATCCCGGCGATCGTCAAGGCCCTCCGGGTAACCGCCGCCCTGCCGGCCCGTTGACGTTTGCGGGATCGGCAGCGGCCGGGTGGATTGTCTGTGACCCTGACGGCGTGGACGAGACGCCGGGGCGCGACACCGTGGAGCTGCGCGTGCACGGCATTTCCGGCGTGACCGCCGAACGGATCCTCGACCACCCGATCGTGGTCCGGGTGGCCGGGGACACGCACGCGGGCTTCTTCCGGCCCCGGCCCGGCAGCGGCACCGCCGGCGGGGCCACCGAGGGAGTCGCCGTCGAGGCGTACCGCTGGGGTTCACTGACCGCCGGCGCTGCGGTACGGACGGCCTCGATGTTGTTGCTGCTGCCCTTCATGTTGAGCAACCTGGCGATCTGGCTCCGGCCGGCGGGGCACGACAGGTGGGGGCTGCTCGGCCTGCTGTGCCGGTTGCTCGCCGGCACCCTCACGGCCACGTTCGTGCTGGCGGCGGTGGGCGTCACCCTGGACCTCATCGGGTGGCAGTGCCTGCCGTACCCCGGGTGTCGGGCCAGTCGCCCCTACCTGGCGTGGCTGCACAGCGTCCCCGCCGGACCCCGACTGGCCCTGCTGTCGGTCGTTCCCCTGCTGGCGTTGCGGGTCGTATGGGCCATCGGCACCCGGTCGGCGCGGGCCTTCGAGGGGTTCGGGCCGTCGTCGACCCGACCCCTGCCCGGCGACGGGACCGAGAGCCTCGCCGACGCCGGCTTCTGGCAGGACGCGCACACCACCGGCTGGCTACGACAGATCCACGTGCTGCTCGGCGTCGGAACCCTGAACGTCGCCCTGCTCGCCAGCGTCGCACCGGGTGGGATCGGCGCGACCGGACACGTCGCGCTGTTCGTGATCGCCGTCGGGCTGCTCGGGTCCGACGTGGCCCTGCTCGCCCTACCCGTGCCCAGCCCGGTGAGGGCCCGACGGATCCTGCGCCCCCTCTGGGCGGCCACCGTGGTCGCGACAGTGCTGTGCCTCAGCTCGGCGACGCTCGCGGGAGCGGCACCGTCCGGGTCGGGCACGCTACCCGGATACGAGGGTGCCGCCGCCGGGGTGGTCGCCGCGCAGGGCGTCCTGCTCGTGGTGCTCACCGTCGTCACGTACGTCCGACAGCGTGCCGTCCGGGGCGACGAGCGCCCCGTCCTACGCGGCCTCGGCACCCCGATCGCGGCGGCGGCGGCGGTGAGCGTCGGCGCGGCCTTCACCGCCACCCTGGTCTACCGGGTCGCGGACGCCCTCGACCGCGGCGACATCCCCGATCCGATTCGGCCCAACCCGCCGATCGTCGGCCCGCTGGAACCACCGGTGGCCTACTGGTGGGCCGCGCTCGCCGGGCTCGCCGCGCTGCTGATCGGCGGGGCGGTGACCTCGGCCACCCTCCTGCTGACGCGAGGGCGGCGACGCCGACTCGCGGCACGGATCATCGAGCGGGACTACCCGGACGTGTCGGCGCGGGACGCGCACCGGCTGCGCCTGGTCCGGGAGACGATCGCCCGGTCCCGGGTCGCCGAGGAGTTGGGCCCGGTGCTCGTCGCGTTCCTGGTGATCGCGTCGCTCGGGCTGGCCACCGTCGCCTTCGACGTGATCGGGATCGGTCCCACCCAGCTCGCGGCCCGCCTGGGCGGACACGGGGGCGCCTTCGCCGTGCTCGCCGCCTACGTCACCGACGCCGGTGTGTGGGTGATCAGCCTGCTGGTGATCAGCCTCCTGATTCTCGGTTTCCGGGCCTACCGGTCGGCGCAGACCCGGCGGGTGGTGGCGGTGCTGTGGGACCTGGGCACCTTCTGGCCCCGAACGGTCCACCCGTTCGCGCCGCCCTGCTACGCCGCCCGCGCCGTCCCGGAGCTGGCGAAGCGGGTCACTGGGCTCACCGCACGGGGGCCGGTGGTCATCTCCGGGCACAGCCACGGCTCGGTGCTCGCCGCCGCCACCATCCTGCAACTTCCGCCGTCCGTACTGGCCCGGGTATCGCTGTTGACCTACGGCTCACCGCTGCGGCGTACCTACGCCCGGCTCTACCCGGCGTACCTCGGACCAGGGACGCTGCACGACCTGGGTGAGCGGATCGGGTGGCGGTGGCGCAACCTGTGGCGCGACACCGACCCGATCGGCGGGCCGGTGTTCCCCCCGGGCCCGGGCGGGCCACCGGCTGGCGTCGACATCGACCTCCGGCTACGGGATCCCCGCAGCCTGACCATCGACCCGGCGGACACGGTGCCGCCGCCGATCGAAGGGCACTGGCCGTACCACACCCAGACCGCGTACCAGGCGGCGATCCGTGAGCTGACCGACCGATCCGGCTGATCCGCGCTCACGGCATCAGCGTGACCAGGGCCCTCACCTCGTTCTGGTCGAGGGTCCCGTCGGCCACCCACACCTGGTACCGGCCGTGCCGGCTCCCACCGGCCGGCACCACCGCCGGGCGGTCGAACGCGAACGCCACGCAGACCCCCGGATACATCGCGGTCCGCACGAACCACCTGTCGCCGCCGCCGAGGCCCGCGAAGACCAGTGTGTACGCCCCGCCGCCCGGCCCGGACCCGGTCAGCGCCAGCCACGGCGCCGCACTGCCGTTGACCGCCTGCTCCCCGGCCGCGTCGGCGGTGAACACCGCCGGTTCACCGTCGGCGACGGCCCGCCAGAAGAACCCGCCGTAGCCGGCCCCACCGGGGCGACCGTTCGTGGCCGGGCTGCCCAGGCGCACCGCCCGGTCGTCCGGGGCGACGAGGACGGACTCCACATCGAGCCGCCAGGCGTGCGGCGCGATCACCGACGCGGTGAGCCACCTCCGCTCGGTCAGCAGCACCGCGCCGGCCCGGTCGCGCCACTGGAGGTCGTGCGCGTACCGGCTCGGGCAGCGCTCCACCTCGCCGGTGTGCGCGATGACGCCGTGGTCGTCACGCCAGGTGTAGCCGACGTCGCGGACGTAGGTGCGCCCGCCCCAGAGGTTGCTGCCGTTGACGTCCTGCACGGCGAGGGACGCGCCGAGGTGCCACACGTGGTCGGCGGGGAGCGCGTCGGTGACCACCGTTCCGCCGAGCGTGCGGACCGGGTGCAGGTACGGTCGGGGCCCGTGCCGCGCGTCCAGCGCCGGGTCGAGCACGTACTCGGCCACGTCGGTGGCCCCGACGGTCAGCCGCACCGACTCCCCCACCCCGGTCATCGCAGTCCCCCACGCCCGACGCCGGCGACCGGCACCGGCTCGGCGGGGCTCGGCGGACCGACGGCCGGGACCGGTCGGCGGGCGGTGACGGCGTGCAGGGCGGCCACCGTGTAGCCGGCGAGGATCGGCACCGCGACCGGGGTGACCAGGACGGCGAGCAGCCCGGCCAGCGCGACGACCCCGGTGAGCGCGGCCCAGCGGGTGGGCGCGTCGAGGCAGGCGCGGGCGGCGCGGCGGGCCGAGGCCCGCCACCGCCCGCCCCCGTTGCCGCCCACCTCGACGACGACCAGCCCGGCGTACCCGGCCAGGCCGGCCGCGATCAGCGCGGTCACCAGCAGAGCCGCCGGGCCGCCCGGCACCCGGCCGGTGGCCAGTGCCGCCAGGTCGGCGGCGAGCAGCACGGCGCCGCCGAGCCCGAGCAGGCTGACCGGCACACCGGGCAGTACCGCGCGGCCGAACCGGCGCACCGTCGTACGCGCCGACGGCCAACTGCCGGTCCGCATCCAGTCGTGCACCGCCGCGCTGGCCGTGCCGGCCGCCGAGGCGGCGGTGAGCACTGGTGCCGCCGCGAGGATGAGCAGGATGCCCAGCAGCGCGAGGTCCGCGGCGTCGCGGGCGACGTCGCGCCAGTCCCGCCGCCCGGCGGTGTCGTCGGGTTCGGCGGGTTCGGCCCGCGATGTCGGTTCAGCCCTTGATGCCACTGGTGTTGATCCCCTCGACGAGCATCCGTTGGAACGCGACGAAGAACAGGAAGACCGGCAGCAGCGACAGCACCGACATGGCGAACATCGGACCGACAGCGCTCTGGCTCGTCGAGTCGATGAACAGGGTCAACGCGACCGGGACCGTGTAGTCCTCCAGTTGGGACAGGAAGACCAACTGGCGGAAGAAGTCGTTCCAGGTCCAGATGAACGAGAAGATCGCCGTGGTGACCAACGCGGGGCGGCTCAGCGGCAGGATGATGTGCCGGAAGATGCCGAACGGGCCGGCACCGTCGATGCGGGCCGCCTCGTCCAGTTCCCGGGGCACGCCGCGCATGAACTGCACCATGAGGAAGACGAAGAACGCCTCGGTGGCCAGGAACTGCGGGATGAGCAGCGGCAGGTACGGCCAGTCGCCGCCGACCAGCCCGAGGGTGCGGAACAGGATGTACTGCGGAACGATCAGCACGTGCTGGGGCAGCAGCAGCGTACCGATCATGACGGCGAACCACATGCCGCGCAGCCGGAACCGCAGCCGGGCGAAGGCGTACGCGGCCAGCAGGCAGGACAGCCCGTTGCCGACGACGGTGAGCAGGCTGACCATCGTGCTGTTGAGGAAGAACCGGCCGAAGCTGACGTCGAAGTTGGACCACCCGGCGGTGTAGTTGCCCGGGCTGAACCGCTCGGGCAGCAGCCCGACGTTGTTGACGATCTCCTCCTGGGACTTCAGCGAGGTGCCCACCATCCAGATCAGCGGGTAGAGCACCACGGCGACGATCGCCAGCAGGATCAGCAGTCGCAGCACCGGGCGTCCGCCGGGTCGTCGGCGCGCGGTCGGCGGTGCTGCGGTCGTCGGGGTCACCGCCACCATCACCGGTCCTCCCCGTCGGAGTAGTGCACCCAGAACCGTCCGGTGCTGAAGAAGACCGCGGTGATGACCGCGATGGCGATCAGGAAGACCCAGGCCATCGCCGAGGCGTAGCCCATGTTGAGGTCGGTGAAGCCGGTGATGTACAGGTTCAGCGTGTACATCAGGGTGGAGTCGACCGGGCCGCCGGTGCCGTTGCTGAGCACGAACGCGGCGGTGAAGCCCTGGAAGCCGTTGATGGTCTCCAGCACCAGGTTGAAGAAGATGACCGGGGAGAGCATCGGCAGGGTGACGTCGCGGAACTGGCGGAGCCGGCCGGCCCCGTCGACCGAGGCGGCCTCGTACAGCTCGGTGGGCACCTGCTTGAGCCCGGCCAGGAAGATCACCATCGGTGCGCCGAACTGCCAGATGGCCAGCACCATCAGCGTCTCCAGGGCCCAGTCGGGGTCGTTCACCCACGGCTTGCCGGTGATGCCGAAGAGGCTCAGCAGCGAGTTGAACGCGCCGTCGCGGTTGAACATGTTGACCCAGACGATGGCCAGCGCCACGCTGCCGCCGAGCAGGGACGGCAGGTAGAACAACCCCCGGAACAGCCCGACGCCGCGCCAGGCGCGGTTGAGCAGCAGCGCCACGCCGAGCGCCGCGGCCAGCTTCAGCGGTACGGCGATCAGCGCGAAGGTCAGCGTCACCCGCACCGCGTGCCAGTACGACGGGTCGGCGGTGAACATCCGCTCGTAGTTGGCCAGCCCCACCCACTCCACCTCGGAGAAGGGGGTGAGGATGTCGTAGTTGGTGAAGCTCAGGTAGAGCGACAGCAGCATGGGGATCGCCGTGACACCCATCAGACCGATGAGCCACGGCGACAGGAAGACGTACCCCGCCAGACCTTCGCTGTGCCGGAAGCGCCCGGGCCCACGCCTCTGCGGGTGGGCCCGGGCGGATCCGGGGCCGCGTCGGGTCGGGTCGGGCGCCGTGGTCAACGCCACGAACGGCTCCTCTCCTCGCCTCGGGGGCGGTCAGGCGATGGCGGACTTGCACGCCTCGATGAACTGGGCGGCGGCTTCGGCGGGGGTGGCCCGGCCGTACTGCGCGTTCTCGGCGGCCTTGATCAGTTCGGACTTCACCTTGCTGTGGCCCTTGATCGGGACCTGCGGCGACTCGCCGAACTTCTGGGTCAGCTCCGCCTCGACGGCGATGGACTGCTTCATGGCCGGGTCGGTGGTGTCGTCGCTGACCACCCGGCGCAGGTCCAGGTTGGACGGCAGGCCACGGTCGGTGCCAAGCAGCTTGACCGCCGCCACGTCGTTGTTCAGGAAGTTGATCACGTCGACCGCGACGTCCTTGTTCTTGCTGCCCTTGAACACCGACCAGTACATCGACGCCCGGGCCCACTGGGCGCTGGGGTCACCGGGGTAGGCGATCACGCCCAGCTCGTCCTTGGTGTTCTTCTTCAGATCCGGCATCTGGTTGGCCCAGACCCAGGAGGTCGCCGACTTGCCGGTGACCACCAACTGCTTGGTGACGTCGCTGGAGTTGCCCTCGTGGATGACGTCGGCGGTCGGGGTGGCCTTGCGGTCCCGGGCGCCCTTCCACAGGTCGAACCACTTGGTGACGTCCTCGGCGGTGAAGCCCAACTCCTTGCCCTTGTAGAGGTCCTTGCCCTGCTGACGCAGCCAGACCCAGAGCGCCTTGTAGTCGGCGCTCGGGTCCTGGGTGCCGGGCACCTTCGTCTTGGCGGTGACCTGCTCGGCCCAGGCGATGTGCTGCTCCCAGGTCATCCCGGTGGTCGGCTCGGGCAGGTTGTGCTTGGCCAGCAGCGTCTTGTTGTAGACCAGCCCCTGGGTGTTCTCCCCGGCGGCCAGGCCGGCGAGCTTGCCGTCGACGACGCCGTACTGCCAGAGGCTCTTGGGGAACTTGGAGGTGTCCAGCTTTCCGGACTCCTGGTACGGGGTCAGGTCCAGCGTGGTGTTGCGGGCCGCGTACTCGGCGAGGTAGTTGTCGTCGATCTGGAACAGGTCCGGCGGGTTGCCACCGGCGGTGAGCGTGGCCAGCTTGTCGAAGTAGCCCTGGTTGGCCTGCCAGGTCTTCTCGAAGGTCACGTTGGGGTGCTTCTGGGTGTAGAGGGCCAGCGCGTCCTCGGTCAGCTTGGCCCGGGCGTCGCCGCCCCACCAGAAGATGGACAGCTTGACCGGCGCGTTCGGGTCGGCGGCGCCGCCGTCGTCTCCGCAGGCGGCGGCGCCGAACATCAGCGGTGCGGCGACCGTCACGGCGAGCAGGCCACGCAGGAGTCGCCGCCGGGGCAGCGGGGTACGGTGGGCGCGCCCGACGGGCGTGCCAGTGGTGGGGGGCGTTGCGGGGTGCATGTGCGCTCACTCCTCGGCATTAGGAGGCGACGGCGTCACCGGTGGCCGCGGTCGGGGTGCCCGGGCCCGCAGGGCAATGCGGGTCCGGGCCACGCGGCGCGGCCAGGGGACGTGCCGGCCGGGCGTACGGGCCCGGGCCGGTCGAGTCGCGGATGACCAGGTCGGTCTGGAGCATTACCTGTGCGGTGGTACGACGGACGCCGAGCGCCGTGCCGGCACCGGACCCCCGCGCACCGCGCGGTGATTCGATGTCCTGTTGCAGCAGCATGTCGACGGCCGTCCGGCCGGCGGCCCCGGTGGGTGTGGCCACCGTCGTCAGCTTGGGTCGGGTGAGCCGGCTCAGGGTGATGTCGTCGACCCCGACGACGCTCACCTCCTGCGGCACCCGGACCCCGAGCGCGTCCAGCCCTTCGATCAGGCCGATCGCCATCAGGTCGTTGTAGGCGAGCACCGCCGACACGCCGCTGCGTCGCACCTGCTCGGCGATGGCCGAGCCGCCGACCTCGGTGGGCGCGTTGGGGCCGAGCACGGTCAGCTCGGCGCCACCGGCGCGGGCGGCCGCGCTGGCGGCACGGCGCATCTCCCGGTTGGTCCACGAGCTGCGCGGGCCACCGAGCAGCGCGATGCTGCGGTGCCCCAGGCCGACCAGGTGCTCGATCGCCGAGCGGGCACCCTGACCGACGTCCATCAGCACGCAGGGCAGGCCGGTCACCTGGCGGTTCACCACGACCAGTGGCACCTCGCGGCTGAGCTGTTCGATCAGGCTGTTGCTCATCCGGGGGCTGCACAGCAGCACCCCGTCGACCTGCTTGGCCAGCGCGTGGACCAGCTCTTCCTCGGCGGTCGGGTCCTCGTTGGTGTCGGCCACGAAGACGTGGTAGTCGCGGTGCCGGGCCTGACTCTCCGCCGCCTTGATCAGCGGTGGGAAGAACGGGTTCGCGATGTCCGCGATGATCAGCCCGATGTTGTGCGTCCGCCCGGTGATCAGTGCCCGGGCGGCCCGGTTCGGTCGGTAGCCCAGATCCTCCGCGCACGCCAGCACCCGGACCCGGGTCTCCGGGTTGACCAGGTGTGGCGCGGAGAAGGTGCGGGACACGGTGGAGATGTGCACACCCGACGCCCGGGCGACGTCCCGGATGGTGACTGGCACGGCGGCCCCTTCGTCCGATGTGGTGGCGGTCACGGGTGTGGCCCATTAATGCAAACGGTTGCGCCAGTGTCAACGGTCAATGATTACGGCTTTGTTGCACCCACGCTCCCCTTGGTGAGCTACCGCCGCACAAAACCTGACATACAACGCCGATCCCGTCGCCGTCGTTGACGCGATCGGATCGATCGTGATTACTTCATTGCAAACCTTTGCAGCAGCACGGGAGGCGCACCTCATGTCACCGAGAGCCGCCGGACGGGTCCGGTACGCCGTCGTGGGCACCGGCGCGCGGGCGGAGATGTTCGTCCGGGCGCTGGTGCTCGACCACGCCGACACCACCGAGCTGGTCGCCTTCGCCGACACCAACCAGGCCCGGATGGACGCGCACAACCGCTGGCTAACCGAGCTGGGCCACCGCCCGGTGCCCACGTACCGGGCCGGTGACTTCCCGGCCATGTTGGACAAGGAGCGTGTCGACGTCGTCCTGGTCACCAGCGTGGACGTCACCCACGACGAGTACGCGGTGGCCGCGCTGCGCGCCGGCCGGGACGTCGTCACCGAGAAGCCGATGACAGTGGACGCGGCACGCTGCCGGCGCATCCTGGACACGGTGACCGAGACCGGCGGCCGGGTGACCGTCGCGTTCAACTACCGCTACAACCCGCTGCACGAACAGGTTCGGCGGCTGCTCGCCGAGGGCACGGTCGGCGAGATCGGCTCGGTGCACTTCGAGTGGCTGCTGGACGTCCGCCACGGCGCCGACTACTTCCGCCGCTGGCACCGCGACAAGGCCACCTCCGGTGGGCTGATGGTGCACAAGGCCAGCCACCACTTCGACCTGGTCAACTGGTGGCTGGCCGCCACCCCCGTCGAGGTGTACGCGGCCGGCCGGCTCTTCTTCTACGGCGAGGAGGGCCGCCGGCACGGCTACGCCCGCGACTACGACCGGGCGCACGGCTCCCCCGCCGCCGCCGACGACCCGTTCGCGCTGCGCCTGGACGCGCACCCCCGGTTGCGTGAGCTGTACCTCGACGCCGAGGCCGAGGACGGCTACCAGCGCGACCGCAACGTCTTCGCGCCCGGCGTGAGCATCGAGGACGACATGGCGGTGCTGGCCCGCTACTCCACCGGCGCCACCATGACCTACCACCTCACCGCGTACGCGCCCTGGGAGGGCTACCGGGTGATGGTCAACGGCAGCCGGGGCCGGCTGGAGCTGGACGTGGCCGAGAACGACTTCGTCGACCGGGGCACCGCCGGCGCGGTCAAGGGCGCGGCCCTGCACGGCGCCGAGGCGCCGCCCGAGGGCGGGGGTGCGACGCTGACGGTGCGCCCGTTCTGGGCCCCGCCCCGGCAGATCCCGGTGGAGGGCCGCAGTCGGCACGGGCACGGTGGCGCGGACGCCCGGATGACCGGGGTGCTCCTCGGCGGTCAACCCGACCCGCTGGGCCGCGCCGCGACCGCCGACGACGGCGCGTTGGCCCTGCTCACCGGGCTGGCCGCGAACCGGTCATTCGAGACCGGTCAACCCGTTCGCGTCGCCGACCTGCTCACCCCCCGCTGACACCGCAGACGAGGAGCCGCACCCCGTGCCCACGCTCGACCACACCGACCTGCTCCTGCCGCCCGAGCCGGGCCAACGGGCGCTGGCCCGGGAGCTGTACGCCCTGGCGGCGGAACAACCCATCATCTCGCCGCACGGGCACGTCGACCCGGCCCTGCTGGCCGAGGACCGCCCCTTCCCGGACCCGGCGCGGCTGCTCATCGTGCCCGACCACTACCTGACCCGGATGCTGCTCAGTCAGGGCGTACCCCCGGCGGAGCTGGGGGTGCCCACCCGCGACGGCAGCCCGGTGGAGGCCGACGGCCGGGTCATCTGGCGACGCTTCGCCGCGCACTGGCACCTGTTCCGGGGCACCCCGTCGCGGCTCTGGCTGGAGCAGACCTTCCGCACCGTGTTCGGGGTGCACACCGTGTTCGGCCCGGCCACCGCCGACGCCGTCTACGACGAGATCGCGGCCCGGCTCGCCGAGCCGGACTTCCGGCCCCGGGCGCTGTTCGAGCGGTTCGGCATCGAGGTCCTGGCGACCACCGAGTCGCCGCTGGACGACCTCGCCGCGCACGCCAAGCTCGCCGCCGACGGGTGGGGCGGGCCGGGCGGCCGGGTGGTCACCACGTTCCGCCCCGACGACGTGGTGGACATGGAGTTCGAGGGCTGGTCGACGAACCTGGACCGGCTCGGCGACCGGGCCGGCGAGGACACCGGCACGTACACCGGCTACCTGGCCGCGCTGCGGGCCCGGCGCGCCGCGTTCATCGCCGCCGGCGCGACCTCCTCCGACCACGGCCACCCCACCGCGCGCACCCTGGACCTCACCCCGGCCGAGGCCGAGCGGCTCTACGACCGGGGTCGGCGCGGCGAGGCCGACGCCGCCGACGCGGAGGCGTTCCGGGCGCACATGCTCGTGGAGTTCGCCCGGATGTCGCTCGACGACGGCCTGGTCATGCAGCTGCACCCCGGCGCGGTGCGCAACCACAACCGGTGGTTGCACGCCCGGCACGGCCGTGACGTCGGCGGCGACATCCCGCAGGCCACCGAGTACGTGCACGCGCTCGCCCCGCTGCTGGAGCGCTACGGCAACGACCCCCGGCTGCGGGTGGTCCTCTACACCCTCGACGAGGACACCTTCACCCGCGAACTGGCGCCCCTCGCGGGCGGGTACGCCGCACTGCTGCTCGGCGCGCCCTGGTGGTTCCTGGACTCCCCCGAGGTGCTGCGCCGGTTCCGGGAGACGGTCACCGAGACCGCCGGGTTCTACAACACCGCCGGCTTCGTCGACGACACCCGGGCGTTCTGCTCCATCCCGGTCCGCCACGACGTGGCCCGTCGGGTCGACGCCGGCTTCCTGGCCCGCCTCGTCGCCGAGCACCGGTTGCCGATGGACGAGGCGGCCGAGACCATCGTCGACCTGGCGTACCGGCTGCCCAGGCGGGTCTTCAACTTCAAAGGGGGTCACCAGTGAGCGCGAGGAGTGCAGCGCAGCGGAGCCCCGCAGTCGCGAACGAAGGGCAGGCGCAGTGACCGTCACCATCACCTCCATCGAGGTGCACGACGTGCGGTTCCCGACCGCCGCCCGGGGCGACGGCTCCGACGCGATCAACCGGGGTGACTACTCGGCGACGTACGTCGAGCTGGGCACCGACACCGGCCCGACCGGCGCCGGGTTCACCTTCACCAACGGCCGGGGCAACGAGATCACCTGCGCGGCGGTGCGGGCGCTGGCCCACCACGTGCGGGGGCGCACCATCGAGGAGATCACCGCCGAGCCGGTGGCGTTCTGGCGCTCGCTCAGCGCCGACGTGCAGCTGCGCTGGCTGGGCCCGGAGAAGGGCGTCATCCACATGGCGACCGGCGCGCTGGTCAACGCGGTGTGGGACCTGCGGGCCACAGTGGCCGGCAAGCCGATGTGGCGTTTCCTCGCCGAGCTGCCCACCGACGAGCTCGTGGCCAGCATCGACTTCAAGCACATCAGCGACGCGCTCACCCCCGACGACGCGGCGGCGATCCTCGACAAAGGGCGCGACGGGCTGGCCGACCGCCTGGCGACGCTGGAACGGGACGGCTTCCCGTCGTACACCACGTCGGTCGGGTGGCTCGGCTACCCCGACGACAAGGTGCGGGCGCTGACCCGGCAGGCGTACGCCGACGGTTGGCGGGCGATGAAGATGAAGGTCGGCGGCCCGCTCGCCGACGACCTGCGGCGGGCCCGGATCATCCGGGAGGAGATCGGCCCGGACGCGCTGTTGATGATGGACGCCAACCAGGTCTGGGACGTCGACGAGGCGATCACCGCGATGGCGGCGCTGGCCGAGGTCGACCCGTACTGGATCGAGGAGCCCACCCACGCCGACGACATCCTCGGGCACGCCCGGATCGCCCGCGCGGTGCACGAGCTGACCGGCGGGCGCTGCCGGGTCGCCACCGGTGAGGTGGCCGCCAACCGGGTGATCTTCAAACAGTTGCTCCAGGCCGAGGCGATCGGCGTGATGCAGGTCGACGCCTGCCGGGTCGGTGGCGTCAACGAGGTCCTGGCCGAGCTGCTGCTGGCGGCGAAGTTCGGCGTCCCGGTCTGCCCGCACGCCGGCGGGGTGGGCCTCTGCGAGTACGTCCAGCACCTGGCGATCTTCGACTACCTGCGGGTGGGCACCGGGCTGGACGGTCGGATGATCGAGTACGTCGACCACCTGCACGAACACTTCGTCGACCCGGTGCGGACCCGCGGCGGCCGCTACCTGCTGCCCGAGCGGCCCGGTTACAGCGCCACCATGAAGCCCACGTCGATCGCGCAGTTCCGCTTCCCGGACGGTCCGGCATGGCGGTGACCGTCGGCGCCTCCCGCCTCGGCCTGGGTGCGCTGCGCCGACTGCCCGCCGAGGCCCGACCCCTGATCCGGCCGGGCACCGTGCCGACCGGCGTCGTGCACCTGGGGCTCGGCGCGTTCCACCGGGCGCACCAGGCCGTCTTCACCGAGGCGGCGGTCGGCGCGGCCGGCGGCGACTGGGGCATCGTGGCCGTCGCCCCGCGCAGCACCGCGCTGGTCGAGGCGCTCGCCGCGCAGGACAACCTGTTCAGCGTCAGCACCCTCTCCGCCGCCGGCAGCACCACCCAGGTGGTGGGCGCGCTGAGCGGCGTGCGGCACGCACCCAGCGACCCGGACGCGGTGGTGGCGCTGCTCGCCGACCCGGCGGTACGCGTGGTGACCCTGACCGTCACCGAGAAGGCGTACCAGCTCGACCCGGTGACCGGCCAGCTGTCCCCGGACTCGGCGCTCGCCGCGGACCTGGCCGGCGGCGGCCCGCCGAGCACGGTTCCGGGTCTGCTGCTGCGCGGGCTGGCCGCCCGGGCCGCCGCGGACGCCGGGCCGGTGGCAGTGGTGAGCTGTGACAATCTGCCGGCCAACGGTCGACGGCTGCGCGGCATGCTCGACCAGGCGGTCGGCCGGGCGGCCGGGGTGCCCGCCGGGCTGGTCGAGTGGGTGGCCGGCAACGTCACCTGCCCGGGCACCATGGTGGACCGGATCGTGCCGGCCAGCACCCCGGGCACGATCGAGGCGGCCCGTCGGGCGCTCGGCGTGACCGACCTGGCCGCGGTGGCCGCCGAACCGTACGCGCAGTGGGTGATCGAGGACGACTTCCCCGGTGGGCGGCCCGGTTGGGAGTTCGCCGGGGCGGTGCTCACCGACGACGCCGGCCCGTGGGAGCGGCTGAAGCTGCGCACCCTCAACGGTGTGCACTCGGCCATCGCGTACCTCGGGGCGTTGGCCGGTCGGGAGACGATCGCCGACGCGCTGGAGATCCCGCACCTGCGCGACGTGCTGCGCCGGCTGATCGCCGAGGACGTGGCGGCCAGCTTCACCCCGCCGGACGGGGTCCGGGTGGTCGACTACGGCGAGCAGGCCCTGGCCCGGTTCGGCAACCCGGCGATCCACCACCGCACCCTGCAGGTGGCGATCGACGGCTCACAGAAGCTGCCGCAGCGCGTCCTGCACACCATCGCGGACCTGCGCGCGACCGGGCGGTCCGCGCGCTGGGGCGCGCTGGTCGTGGCGTCCTGGTTGCGCTTCGCGCAGGGGTACGCCGACGATGGCCGGCCGTTGCCGTTGCAGGACCCCCTGGCCGGGCCGATCCGGGCCGCGCTGGACGACGGGGTGCAGACCCCGGCGGGCGCGGTCGACGCGGTCTTCGCGTTGCGCGAGGTCATCCCGGCGGAGGTGGCCGAGGACGACGACGTGCGCGCCGACGTGGTCGCCTGGCTGACCGCGTTGCAACGGCACGGCGTCGAGGCCACCCTGGCCGGTGCCCGGTGACCGGGTCGACACCGGCCGGTCGGCGGTGAGCGGGGCGACGCCGCCCCGGGTGGCGGTGATCGGGGCGAACGGGCACGGTCGGTGGCACCGGCGGGTGATCGCGCCCCTGCACGACGCCGGTCGGCTGCGGTTGGTCGCCCTGGTCGACGTACGACCGGTGGAGGACGACCCGGCCGCCCCGGTGCCGCCCGGGGTGGCGGTGTTCACCGACCACCGGGCGATGCTCGCCGCCACCCGGCCGGACGTGGTGGTGATCTGCACGCCGCCGCACACCCACCTGACGATCGCCCGCGACGCCCTGGCCACCGGTGCGGACCTGCTGCTGGAGAAACCTCCGGTGCTGTCGCTGGCCGAGCACGAGGAGTTGGCCTGGGCGCTCACCGCCGCCGGCCGGGTGGCCCAGGTCGGTTTCCAGGCGCTCGGCTCGGCGGCGCTCACCGCGTTGACCGACGCGCTGGCCGCCGGCCGGTTGGGCACTGTCACCGGCATCTCCACCATCGCCGCCTGGCAACGGCCGGACGCCTACTACGCCCGCTCCCCCTGGGCCGGTCGCCGGAGTCTGAACGGCCGGCCGGTGCTGGACGGCGCGCTCGCCAACCCGCTCGCGCACGCGGTGATGCAGTGCCTGGCGATCGCCGAGGCGCTCGCCGGGGCGACGCCCTGGCCGGTCGCGATCGAGGTGGAACGCTACCGGGTCCGCCCGATCGAGGTGGAGGACACCGCCGTGCTGCGGGTCCGGTTCCGGGTCGGGCCGCCGGTGCTGGTGGCGGTGACCCTGGCCGCGGAGGAGTTCGTGGCGGGCGAGGTGGTGGTGACCGGGACGACCGGGCAGGCGGTGCTGGAGTACCCGACCGACCGGTTGCGCCTGCCCGGGGACGTGGTGACCCGCCGGGTGCCGGGGCGGCTGGGGCTGCTGGAGAACCTGCTCGCCCATCGGGTCGATCCGGTGGGCGTGCCGCTGATCGCGCCGCTGGCCCGTACCGCGCCGTTCACCGCGCTGCTGGACGCGCTGCGGCCGGCGCCGGAGCCCCGGCTGCTCGACGGCGATCTCGTGACCACCCTCGGCGAGGGCGGGCAGCGGGTCCGCCACCTGCGGGGCGTCGTCGACGTGTTGCGCCGGTCGGCTGAGCGGGGGGCGCTGCCGAGCGAGTTGGCGGTGCCGTGGGCGTCCGCCGCGTACCGCGCCGAGCTGGCGGGATAGACCTCCACCACAACGAACGGAGAGAGCCGATGCGCAGAATCCTCGGCGGCGCCACCGTGATCGCCGTCCTCCTCGGTGCCGCCCCGGCCGTCGCCGTGGCGAGCCCGGACGTCCCGTCCGCCGACCGGCTCTCCTGGACGGCCCGGCACCTCGGCCGGCAGGCGCTGCCCGCGCGGGACGGCTGGGCGGCCGACGGACCGGGCACCACCGGCGGCTCGGCGGCCACCCCCCAGCGGAGCCGGGTGGTCCACAACCGGGCCGAACTGGTCGCCGCGTTGGGTGGCGACAACGCCAGCAACGCCACCGACGCCACCCCGAAGCTGATCTACGTCGACGGCACCATCGACGGCTTCGAAGGGCCGGACGGCACCACCCTGGACTGCGCCGACCTGGCCGACCCGGGGTACCGGTTGGACGCCTACCTGGCCGCGTACGACCCGGCGGTGTGGGGTCGGGTGACGCCGAGTGGGCCGCTGGAGGAGGCGCGGGTGCGTTCGGTGGCCAACCAGACCCGGCAGACCCAGATCAACGTCGGCCCGAACACCACGATCGTCGGGCTGCGCGGGGCACGGCTGACCGGGCTCACCCTCATGATCGACCGGGCGTCGAACGTGATCGTCCGTAACCTCACCCTCGTCGACGCCCGGGACTGCTTCCCGGCCTGGTCACCGACCGACGGCGAGGCCGGCAACTGGAACAGCCAGTACGACCAGATCTCGGTACGCCGCAGCGAGAACGTCTGGGTCGACCACAACACCTTCACCGACGGTGACAACCCGGACAGCGCCCAGCCGGTGTACTTCGGTCGGCCCTACCAGGTGCACGACGGGTCGCTGGACGTCACCCACACCGCGAGCCTGGTCACCGCCTCCTGGAACCGCTTCTCCGGTCGGGACAAGCTGCTGTTGATCGGATCGTCCAACACTGTGGGCCCGGACGTGGGCCGGCTGCGGGTCACCCTGCACCACAACCTCTTCGACGGTGTCCTGCAACGACTGCCCCGGGTGCGTTTCGGGCAGGTCGACGTCTACAACAACCACTACCGGCTCGGTGGCGACGACTTTCAGTACGCGCTCGGCGTGGGTGTCCAGTCGGCGATCTACGCGCAGAACAACTTCTTCGCACTGGACGCCCCGGTGGACCCGGCCGACCTGCTCTACGACTGGGGTGGCACCGCGTTGACCGAGCGGGGTTCCTGGGTGCGCCAGGGCGGTGGCGTGGCGCGACCTGTCGACCTGCTGGCGGCGTACAACGCGGCCCATGACCCCGACCTGGCCGGGGACGCGGGCTGGACGCCCACCCTGCGCCGCGACCCCGTCCTGCCAGCACCGCTGGTCCCCGTCCTGGTGGGCCCGCTCGCCGGCGCCGACCGGCTGCCCATCTGAGCGGCTCGGCGCGCGGGCAACTCGCGGTCGGGTCGGCGACTTAGGGGCTCATCGATGCGGAGAAGATCGGCTATAAGTGACGCATGGAATTCCCGCCGCACCTGGGCAGCATGCCGATGCACGCGATCACCGAGATCCACGGCGAACCGGGCCTGCTGGAACGTTTCCGGTTGGAGGTCCAGCAGTTCGACGACGCTGCCCGGGCGCGGTTGACCGCCGCGCTCGACCTCGCCGCCGACCTGCACCGCGACGATCGACGCGTCCGCGAGCCGTACCTCAACCACCTGCTGCGGGTGGCAATCCGGTTGATGCACCACTACCAGGTGCGGGACGTGGACGTGATCGTCGCCGGCCTGCTGCACGACGCTGTCGAGGACCATCCGGCGGAACTGGCCGACGGTGACCCGGGGGCCGACCCGACCTGGGCCGCGCTGGCCGCGCTCGCCGGGCGGTTCGGGCCACGGGTGGCCACGCTGGTCGCCGCGGTCACCAATCCGGTGTACGACCCCGAGCGGGACCGCAACGCGCAGTACCGGGAGCACCTGGCGGTCAGCCTGGAGCGGGAGCCCTGGGCCCGGGTGATCAAGGTGTCGGACTTCACCGACAACGGGGTGGGCGTGATCCACACGGTGGGGCCGAAGGTGATCTCGTCGGCCCGGAAGTACCGCCCGCTGGTGCCGCTCTTCCGGGACCTGATCGGCCGACCGGACACCCCGTTGTCGCTGGCGGTGAAGCGGCACATCTTCGGCCAGCTCGACCTGGCCGAGGAGCGGTTCAGCGCCATCCTGGACCAGCCCGCGCCGAACTGACCCGTCCCCCTGATCACCCGACCGGGTTCCGTGACAAGTTCTCAGGTCTGCCGGGAAACCTCGGGCATTACGGTTGGTTTGCGCCAGATGAGCGATATCTCCCCTCGTGGTTCATCTTTCGGGCGCGCCACCAATCGAGAGGATTCGGATCATGCGCGACCTTTCCCGTCGTGATCTGCTCAGGGCCACAGCCGTCGGCGCCGGAGCGGTCGCCATCCCGAGCGTGATCGCTGGCAGCTCGGCGAACGCGGCCGACGGTCCCGGGTGGCCCGCGGACACGAAGTACCCGCCGGCGCAGCTGACCGGCCGTATCGTCCGCCCGCAGAGCCCCGACTACGCGCAGGCCAGCCTCGGCTGGGACGAGCTGTTCGTGCACTATCCGCTGGTCATCGTCTTCGCTCAGGAGACCCAGGACGTGGTCAACGCGCTCACCTGGGCGCGGCAGCACGACGTCGCGCTGCGGGTACGCAGTGGCCGGCACAACTTGGAAGGCTGGTCGAACGTCGACAACGGCATCGTGATCGACGTCAGTGAGCTGAAGGACGTCCACATCGACACCGCCAGCCGCACGGCGAAGCTCGGCGCGGGGCTCAACCAGTCGGAGGCGGTGACCGCCCTCGGGGAGCACGACCTCGCCGCGACGACCGGCACGGAGGGGACCGTGGGCCTCTCCGGGGCCACCCTCGGCGGCGGCTTCGGCTTCCTCACCCGCTACCTCGGGATGGCCTGCGACAACCTGATCGGCGCGGAGATCGTCGTGGCGGCGGGCGCCGACGGGGCGAAGGTGCTCGAGGTGGACCCGTGGAATTACCCGGACCTGCTCTGGGCGCTGCGCGGCGCGGGCAACGGCAACTTCGGGATCGTCACCTCGCTGACCTACCAGGTCGCTCCGCTGACCAGCGTCGCCTACCTGCAGGTGACCTGGCCCGGTCTCGGCGACCTGCACGAGGTCTTCGACGCCTGGCAACGCCTCGCACCGTTCACCGACCCCCGGCTCGGCAGCCAGGTCGAGGTCCACCCGGATGAGATCCTGCTGTTCGCGGTGCTCGCGGAGGGCTCCGAGGCAGAGGCCAGGAAGCTGCTGGCGCCGATCCTGTCGATCGGCAACCCCACTGTCACCGTGCAGACCGGCGGCTGGGGCGACGTCTACGCCGGCTTCCAGATCCCCAACGAGGACGAGCCGGCGAAGTGGAAGTTCTTCTCCCAGTTCACCCGGGAACCGTTCCCGGAGAAGGCGGTCAGCATCGTCAAGGCGTTCATGGAGAAGGCACCCTCTCCCGACAGCAACTTCTTCACCCAGGCCTTCGGCCGCGGGGCGCAGCGGCAGGAGCCGTTCGGCGGCGCGGCCTTCCCGCACCGCGACGCGCTCTTCTACTCCGAGCCCGGCGTCGGCTGGGGCACCCGAGGCGAGCCCGACAGCGACGACGCCGTCACCCCGATCGCGCAGACCTGGATCGCCGAGTTCAGCCAGGCGCTGCGCCCCTATGTGGACGGCGCCTACGTCAACGTGCCGAACATCGGCATGGCCGAGTGGGAGAAGGCCTACTGGGGGCGCAACTTCCCCCGACTGCGCAAGATCAAGGCGAAGTACGACCCGCACAACGTCTTCCAGTACGAGCAGAGCATCCCGCCCGCAACACACTGACCGGCCCCACCGCGCCCCACCCCACCGCGCCTCGCTCCCTCACCTCACCTGCCTCATGCGCGTCCTTTGCTCTGCACCCGCCCATGCACCAGCTACAGAGCGTGCGTGTCGCGCCCGCGGGTGCAGAGCAAAGGACGGATGTCGGGGGTGTGGGTCGTCGGGCCGGCCCTACGACCGGCAGCTGGTTCACCGCAGGCCCGGAGCGCGGTCAGGCGGGCGGGACTTCGTGGAGGACGACGCGCAGCGGGTGCGGTGCGGTCGTGGCGAGGTCGCCGAGCACGGTGAGTAGCAGAGCGTACTGACCCGCCGGCTCGTCGACGAGCAGCTGACCGGCGTCGCCGACCAGCAGGGTGAGCGGGCCGGCGTCCAGTCGGTCCCGCAGAGCGTCGGCGAGGGCGTCCCAGGTGCTCCCCAGGTGGGCCGGCAGGGCCAGTGCCTCGGCCATCGCGGCGAAGAGCGCGGGCCGGGTCCGGGTCGCCGCGCCGGCCAGCACCACTGCGCCCCACACGTTTGGCGCCTTGTCACAGCACACGGTCAACCAGTCGGGCCACCGCCCGTCGTCCTCGTCGGCCATCACGTGCCTCCCGGTGGTCAGGCATCGAAACCGCTGGGCCGGGCGGGCGCGGGGGCGGGGCCGGGCGGGCGGTGTGGGTCGACGGGCCGGCCCCGAGTCGGTCAGAGCCGGTAGAAGTCCGTGTAGTGGTTGGGCGAGAACCAGGTGACCCCGGTGCTGCGGTTCACCACGATCCGGTACGCGTCCCGGGCGGCGCCCTGGGTCCGCGGGTAGACGTCGTACTCGTAGTAGGTGGCGTTGGTGGGCAGTTGACCCTCGTAGTTGTAGAACTGGCCACCGGCGAAGTTGGACTTCCCCCCGCTCCAGGAATACCAGCCACGGCTGGTCGGGAACCCCTTGGCGGACCAGCCCGAGCGGGCGGTGCGGGCGTCCGCGCAGCGGCTCATGGTGCAGGAGCTGTAGACCGCCGCCGACGCCGAGTCGGTCAACCGGGGGGCGACCACGGACGGGCCGACCAGCGCGGCGGCGACCATGGCGAGGAGCAGGGCGACGCTGGTGGTACGCCGGCGGATCGCGCCGAGCGTGGCCAGCGGGGACACGAGGGTGGACACAGGCTGCCTCCAGACCATCCGATCCATCGATCCGCGTGATTGTCGGACCAGGACCAGTCTCATTGTTGCCGGTCGACGGCGACAGCCCCTGCCGCCCCAACGTCGCCACAATGCTCGGTGAACCCCGGACGACCCTCTCCCCTCCGGAGGCCCGGCCCCGTCGTACCCCCGGGCCTGAATGGGCGTGACCGCTTCGCCACGGCGTCACGTCGGCGTGGCGGCGACCAGATCGGTTACCCGTTGTTAGCGTGGGACGCGAATCCGTGACCAGGGAGGGGTGGTATGGCCGACGCCCCCGACGGCAGGCCGAGACCGGCGGAGCCGCGGCGGCACTGGGCAATCCGCAGCCTCACCGCCACCCGGGACACGAGCGTCCGCAGTTGGCGGTGGTGGGCGCGCAACTGGGACCGACTGGTGGCGGCCCTGCAGGACGAGGAGCCGGTCGGATTGGCCGCGCCCGCGACACCGTCCGGCCCGCTCGTCGAGCAGCGCACCGCGCCCCGGCAGATCGTGGTGCCCGCCCAGGGTTACGTGTACTCCTTCCACATCCGCGCGACGTTCGCCTGGTCGTCGACGGTCAGCCTGCGCGCCGAGGTGCTGACCTGGTACGCCGACTACTTCATGCCGCAGGCGATCCAGCGGCTGACCCGGCTCGCCGCCGACGCCGCCCGGGAGTTGGCCCCCCACCGCGCGGCGGAGCTGGAGATGCACCTGCAGCAGACGCTCGCCGCGCAGGGCCCCTGGCGCTACCAGCGCGGCGACCTTGAGGTCAGCTGCGCGCCGGACGTCGCCGTCCGGCTCGACGAGCACATCAGACGAGCGGTTCAGCCACAGATCGATCGGCTGGTCAACCTCGAATGCCGCCTCGAAGAGCACCTGCGGCAGGCGCGGTACGCCGAAGAGCTCAGCCGCCGGTGGGTGGCGATCCTGGATGACCACCTGGCGGTGGCCGGCGGCGACCCGGACCTGGCCACCGCGCGCCAGCACCTGCTCAGCAGACAGCGGGACGCCGTCCGGTGGATCGACGAACTGCTGGCCCAGCGCCGCCGCCCGCAGCAGGGTCAGTTCGCGACACCGACCGTCACACCCCGACCGAGTGGCCTCGACACCGGTGGTGACCTGCCAGGTTGAGGCGGCCCAGCGCGCAATCGGTTGTCAGATTTTTGTCATTCTCGACGCCTTGATCGGCGTGCAAACATCGAAATGGGACGGTGGGCGGCTCGGTCGGCGCAACGCCCGAGAAAACAACTCCAGGACGGGTGGGCTGATGCGCAGGACCTGGCTGTTCTTCCGAAAGAGTCCACTTGTCGCCGTGCTCACCGCTGGGATCGCGTTCACGCTCGCGGTGCTCGGTCAGGCGCTGGTGGGACAGCTGGGTCAGAACGTCGCCGACAAGGCCATCACCCAATCAACGTGGCTCACCGTGGTGCTCATCTTCATCCTCATCGTGGCGATCGCCATCCTCGCCTCACTACGCGGCAGCGTCGAGGAGTTGACCCGACGCGCCGGCCTCTCCATTCAGTACTATCCGCTGGATCCCGGCCAGCACTCGCCGGAGCGCGACGAGAAGGCGCGGGCCCTCTACGCGGCCGCGCGGATGGTCATCGAGTCGGCGAACGAGGACGGCGACTCCCGCATCTACGCGGTCAACTCATTCGTGGAAGTCGGCGTCCAACCGGGCGACGCTCACGTGAAAGACCACAGCCTGCGCTACCTCGAATCACTCAACCGGAAGCTCGGCAAGGTCGCCTACCACCGCATCGTGCAGCTTTCGCACTTCGACATGGCCCGTCTGGAGCGCCACCCCGACGAATCGATCGCGGAGCTCGTGGCAGAGAACTACCTGGCGCACTATCGGGAAATCGTCAAAGCCGGCCAGCAGGGCAAGGAAGCGGTGCTGGAGGCGGTGCTCGGCAAATACCCGACCTGTTTCGTCCTCGTCCAGAACGCCGCAGACGGAAAATACGGAGGCCGGCTGATCTGGCAGATGCACCAACACGTCGACGGGCGGCCGCGCGAGGACATCGTCGAACTGACCGGCATCTACATCATCAACGACCCGGACGGCATCTTCATCGGCACGTTCGTCCGTTGGTTCAACGACCTTCGGGCGGCCCAGCGGCCACGCCGGCACCTGACCCTGGCAAACCTGAACGGCACCGCACCGGCGGAAAAGACCACGACGGCTACTCCCGCCACCCCACGGCCGCGCCGACAGTGGTGGTCCGGCCGACGAGCACCGGTCGACCAGGTAGAGGAAACGTAGGCGGTCAGCGGTCCGGGCGCAGAGGTCGCCGGTGTCACTGTTGGTCATCGCGACGAGAGTGGCTGGCGGCGAGGCCGACCAGCGCAGTGACGATGGCTCCAACCGCGGCGACCGCAGCGGTTGCCGTGCCTTCAGGACCGTTCAACGCGACCACCAGAAGCACCGCAGTGGCCGACGCACCGATAGCCAGGGCGCGGCCCACCACGTTTGACGACAGATCATCTCGCGCCGGCTTCTCCGACTCATCCATCACGACTCCCAACGAGTAGCGTTCGATCACGTTCAGCACAGCATTGGTGTGCGTGTGCAAGCACTCGGCCTGTCATATTGCGAAACGGCCTTGCGTGAGACGTCATTCACGCAACACAGTCGACAGAGGCAACATCGGGGCCGACTGGAGGCCGCCATGGGCGCGGACCGTCGCTGGTACGAGCTACCGGAGGCCAGGCAAGCGGCCTCCACGGGAGACTTCGGTGTGCTGCTGCGGGTAGCCCGTACCGCTGCTCGGCTCACCCTCGCGGAAGCCGGTCAGCGCTGCGGATACTCGGCAGCGACCCTCTCCCGGATCGAGCGTGGCCGCCAGCCGCTGACAGACGTCACGGTGTTGCGTCGCCTCGCTGAGATATTCGACATTCCGCCGGAGCTGTTCGGACTCGCAGGAGGAGGCAGCCCGACATTCAACCGTCTCGGTGGCTCACTGGATAGGGTGCACGGTGAAGAGCCATCGCGCGAGGCGGGAGATGGTCCGGTGCGACGACGTGACGTGCTCGGCGGCCTGGCAGGCCTCGTGGGCGCTGCCATTCCCGGGACGGATGACGGACCGGCCGCGGTGCCGGGCCGAGTCGTCAGCAGCCTGGAGGACGCTCTACTGGGGAACGCACCGCCCCCGACCGGCCCCGTTGGCACAGCGTCGGTACGCGCGGCGCTCGGGACCGCCTGGTCCGACTTCCACGCCTGCCGGTACGCCCGATTATCGTCACGGCTCTCGGGCCTGGTGTCGATGGCAACGGCTGCGCGCGTCACCGCCGGCGTTGATGATCGGTCGACGGCGGCCAGCGCCCTGACCGAGACCTATCATCTGGCAACGCAGGTGCTCATCAAGCTGCACGAGGACGGCATGGCGTGGTCGGCCATGGACCGTTCCCGCCAGGCGGCGCGCGAAGCGGACGACCCACTGCTGACCGCAGAGACGGAGCGGATCTCCGCGATCGTGCTGCGACGCTCCCGGCACCGAGCCCGCGCAGAACAGACGGCGGTCAGCGCCGCCCAGGCCCTCGACGCAGGGACCGGCTTGACCTCGGTTGAGCAGAGCTGCGCGTACGGGCGGCTGCTGGCGACAGCGGCATACACGGCAGCTCTCTCGGACCGTCGGGACACCGCTTGGGAGCTGCTGGCCGAAGCCGACGAGGCCAGCCGGCGGACCGAAGCGGGCGGCGGTTTCGCGGAGGTCGACGTCGCGCTCTACAAGATCAGTGTCGCCCGAAGACTGGGTGACTTCGGTGCGGCGGTCGAATACGCCCGCGCACTGCGCCCCGATCGGCTGGGCAATGTGGAGCGGCGGGCGCGGTACTGGGAAGACGTCGCGTTGGCCCTGTTCGGGCGCGGTGCGCACGCGCAGGCGTACCGGGCGCTGCTCGCCGCCGAGCAGACGGCGCCGCAGGAGGTGCGCTACCGACCGTGGGCTCAGCAGCTCACCGGCGCGCTGCTCAGCGCCGACCGCCGTCAGGCGTTGCCCGGGCTCCGCAGCTTCGCCGCCCGCACCGGCGTCACCTGAGCGCGCGGACTCGGTACCGCGTCGGTACCCCGCGAGGCGCGGCTCCGCGCCGGGCTCGCTACCGTGGCTCCCGCATCCAGGTCTTCGGGTCGGTCACGAAGATGCCCTTGCCCTGATGCCTCCGGATCACCCGCAACGCTTCCAGACGGACGTAGACCATCTGGATGGTTGATGAACTGACGTCGAAGCGATCAGACATGTCAGCGATCGAGGGCAGCTTGTCCCCTGGCTTGACCTTCCCGCTGCGCAGGTCCCCGATGATCTCGTCCGAGATCCGGATGTAGTCCGGTGTCTGTGGCATGGCACTCCTTGCGTGGCACGCCAATTTGATCACGACACGCACCGGCGAGACAACTATGCGTTGCGACGCGCAACTTAGGCATATATGGTTATGCAAGAGCTGCTCCTCGCGTGGCAACGAGTTCGGCTCATCCCCTGGTCGGGGCGGGTGCGTGTGCCCGTCCCGACCCATCGGACTGCTCTGCTGTCGTACCGCCGAATGGGGCTGCGGCGGCGGAGCGGGCGGGTCGTCCGCGGCCCTCGCGCGGACGGCCCGCCCTTCCCGACCCACCGCACGGACCTTCCGCGCTCCCGCCTGCCCCCAGAGAGGACCGCCGTGGCTCAGGTGTATCGAGGTGGCCAGCCCTACCCCGCCGGCTACCCAGGCCGGTTGACGCCGCACGAGGTGCGGACCCGCGAGTTCGCCGCGTGCCGGCGCGGCGTCGACCCCGATGAGGTACGCGAGTTCCAGGCCCGGGTGGCCGACGAGCTGGCCATGACCAACGAGACGGTACGGCTGCTCAGCCAGGAGAACGACCGGATCAAGCGGGCGCTGCGCGACTGGCAGACCATGCACGCGCGAGAGTGCCCGCCGGCCCAGGAGCACCACCACAACTCCGGCCACTGGTGACCGCGCGCCCCTCCCCCGGCGACCTGCTCATCGTCGACGGCCGAGCATCGGTGCAGTTCGCCGGGGATCGCGCGCTGACCTTCCGCGTCGTCTCGGTCTGCGACCAGCCGACGTACGAGGGTTGGATCTGGCTGACCGGCTACATCCTCAACCGCCGAGGCAACGCGACCGCCAAACGCGAGATATATGTCCAACTCGTCGGCCTTCGCCGCGCTCCCGCACCCGCTGCGTCAACCCCGGGCAGGGTGCGTCTCGCTGGGTCTAACCGCCGAAGCTCAGCGCCTGCCGCAGATCCGCGTCCAGGCTCTCCTGATACTGCGGATCGGGCTCAGCCCCGGCCGCGCTGAGGACGGTGCTGAAGAAACATCTGGCGCCGACGGCGAGGATGACGCGGAAGACATCCGTGTCATCGAGACCGTGAGCACGCAGGCCCGCGACGTCGGCCTCGGTGACGGAGGTCGCATCGGCCGCGACCTTCCCGGCGAAGTTGACGACTGCGACCTCCTGCGCCGAGAGACCGGCGCTGCCGTGGTCCGACGCGATGGCGGCGACAGTCGGCGCGTCGAAGAACTTGTCGCGCAGAAACTTCCCATGTGCCAGGCCGCAGTAGGAGGATTTCAGGGCGCGGGCCGCAGCGAGGGTCACCAACTCATAGCGGCGCAGCTCCATCCCGTCCTTCACCGCGCCGTTGAGCTGCTGCCATGCCAGATACGCCGCCGGGTTGTGGGCGAACAACCTGGTGTAGTTGGGCAGGTAGCCCATCGCCTTCGTGTCGGTGTCGAACATCCGCTCGGTGTCCGGGGACCGCTCTGCCTGCCGTAGGAAACTCATCCGGCTCCCTCCTCCCTGTTTGGACCGGGACGGTACGCCGTTGAGGCCGCGAACGCTGTCGGGAAACCGGCCGTGCGCGAAGGGCCAGACGGTCGTCAGGTGTCGGGCCGCCAGGGCGGCGTTCACATCCGCTACAGGCTGTTGACGGCCTGGGAGACGCGCAGCACGGCGTCGGCGACGGCGGTCACCGTTCCGGCACCTGCCAGCAGGGCCGGTAGCAGGCTGCGGATGCCCTCCACGTTGGGGCGTGGCTCGGCGGCGTACGCCGCTGCCGTGCTCGCCAACTGGGTCAGCCGTTCGGCCTCGCGGACCTCCGTCCGGTGCTTCGCGACCTCGTCGACCAGGGCGGCGACGAGCCCGGAAAGGTCCGAGCCTCGACTGAAGTCGTTGCTCCGGTTGTGCACCTGCGCGTGGTCACCGAAGACGTTCGCCTCACCGTTGATGTCGCCGCTGAAGTTGAACTGACTCACTGACTCGTCCTTCCGGGTCGCCCGCTGGCCGGACCTGCGGGACATCAACCGATCAGTCCGTCTGGTCGTCGCGATCGACATTCGTCATGCGTCCGTGGTTTCCGAAGATGTTGCCCCGGCCGGACACCTCTCCGATGTTGGTGATGTTGTTGATGATCCGCTGCTTTCCGGCGGCGATCTCGGACGTGTCGATGCCCTTGTCCGTCAGGAACGCCACCAGACAGTCGATCACTCCTCGCTGCATCCGCAACAGACAGTCGCGCACGTCGGCGACTTCGAAATAGCTCTCGATGCTCGTGCTGGCCGCGAGCTCCCGGGCGCTGAAGGGCGCCCCGTAGTCGTAGCGTCGCCCCTCCTGGAGCGCCTCGTAGTGATGCTGCGTCCGTTCCTCGTGCGCCTCGGCCAGGTCGATGCCCCGGTCCGAGCGCAGGAACAGCTGGGCAAGGTAGGTGCGCCACGCCGCGAGGGCGAGGGCCGAGGTGGTCGAGCGACCGTGAAGCGGGCTCAGATCCTCCCCGAACAGGCCGTAGAAGCCGGTGGCGGGCGCGGGGTCGCGACGGACGGGTGGCAGCACGAAGGCGGCGAACTCGCAGGACAGAATGCCCTGGTCGAGGGTGTAGCGGGCGAAGAAGTTGATGACGATCTGGCCACCGACGAGACTCTTCGCCAGGCACACGTACGTCCTGGCCTGCTCCCCCGGCGCGTCGCTGCCCAGATCAACCCAGGACGTTTCCAGTCGGGACGGCGGGCGCACCTCGTCGGGGTGGAACAACCCCTCACAGTCCGGCAGCACGTCCCCCCGCACGTAGATCCGCTTGGTGACCTCGATGTCGCTGAGCCCGAGCCGTGACCGGGCGAGCCGGATCAGATCGTCGTGCAGGTCGCGGATGGTGAAGGTCGCGGGTGGTCGCGTACCGTCTCGGTTCTTTTCTCGACCGCGACTGACGTCGATGGGTGGCAGGGCCCAGCGGCCGATCTCGGTGCCGCTGCCGACGAACGGGTTGCCCGCGACAACCTCGAAGACGATCATGTTGGCGTCCTGCAGGGCGGCGAGCTCGTCCTCCAACTCGGAATCGAGCTCTGACGCCTGGGCGGCCAGCACCTTCTCCTCCGCCATCGTGTCGATCGCCGCCGTGCGGGTCTCCTGGAGACTGAGGAAGGTGGTGCGCCACCCGACCCCGCACGCCACGGCGATGAGCGGCAGCGTGAGCAACGCCGTCACCGGCCCGTCCCGCCAGAGGAGGAGGATGCCCAGCCCGACCAGACCGAGTAACGCGTAGCGCGTCATCGCCACCGCGTCGTACAGCTTCCGCCAATGGGTGTCGGCCGCCTGGGCGTGGCGCACCAGCGCAACCGCGTCCACCCCGAAAGAGGGACACCACGCCTTCGGGTTGTCGAGGCTGTACAGCAGCAACACCTGCGCCGCCAGCGGCGGACGCAGATGCATGGCGCAGCACATCTGCCGGCTGGCCAGGTCCTTCGGCACCGAGGGCAGCGTCGACCCTCCGCCGATACGGCCGCTCAGTGGGTCGGCAACGTCTTTCGCACTGACACTTCTGGGAATGGACGGTGCCATGTCGAGACAGTAATTCCCGCACTGTCAATTCGCTGTCCTCGATCTTCCAGTGGCGGACCGCACCGGAGGTCTCCCCGTCCAAGCCCACATCTGCAACGCGTGCGCTGCCCACCCGGTTGGTGACGCTCTGTCAGCCGTCGTACCACATGGGGGCGCTGCGGTTGACGGTCTGCACCACGATGGCCGGCTCGGCGAGGACGGCGACCAGCCGTCGGGACGCGGCGACCGCGAGCGGACCCAACGTCTGGTGCTCGATCACGGCGTGGCACAGCTGAAGTCCCACCTCGGCGACCTCGCGTCGGCCCAGCTCGATCCGCCGTGGCTGGTCACGCCGTCCGGCCAGCACCGCCCGGATGCGGCGGCGCAGTTCGGCCTGTTCGTCGGTGTTGCGGCGCATCACCTCGACCGACCAGCGCCACGTCTCGGCGAGCAGCAGCAGGTCGACCCGGTCCGGCGGTTCGTCGGCGAGGAGCAGCTCGTGATGGCAGACGACCAGGGCCGAGGCGGGTTCACCCGCGTCGACGAGCATGCTGGCGAGCAGGCCGGCACCGACAGGTGCCGGCTCCCCGACGTCCTGGTCGGCGGCGGCGCGCAACAGGTCCAGGTGGGTGCGCGCCGCTTCGACGTCCCCGTTGACGTGGTGCAGGACGGCCAGGAACTCCCGCACCCCGTGCGCTGCCGGGCGGGTCACGGAAGCGAGATCCGGCGTGACGCCGGTGGCCGCCCGGTCCAGCTCCTCGGCCGCGGCGATCAGCTCGGTCACCGGCGCGTCGTCGGCGATCAGCTGGGCGAGCCGCTGTCGCTGCACCACCGACGGCGTCGGCTCGCTCGGTGGTGGGATGAGCGCCAGCAGGCTCGCCAGCCGGGTCCATTCCCCCGCCGCCGCCCCGGCAAGCAGCGCGCGACGCAGCGCCGCCACGGTGAGGTCGTCGGCGTGCCCGATGCTCGCCGCCCGCGCCTGCGTGACGTCGGCGAAGACGCCGAACGCCTCCGGCCAGTAGCCGGCGCCGGCAAGCTCGACGCCGAACTCCTCGCGCAGCCGGCTGCCCCGTCGGGCGCTCACCGACCCCGCGGCGAGTCGGCTCTGCAGGCGTCCGTGCCGGAACCGGTAGGCGCCCGCGCCGTCGCGCAGCAGGCCGACGGTCTCCGCGTACGCCAGGAAGGCGAGCAGCCGGTGGGGCGTGCGGCCACGGACGGCGAGGGCGGCACGGGTGAGCGCGAAGCGCATCCACGCCCCACCCCCGCGCCGGTGTAGCCACCAGCCCAGCCCGAGCCCCACCCCGGCCCAGACCAGCGCCGGCAGCGGCGGTACGGCGGACAGCACCCCGGTGAGACGCAGCGCCGCGACGACGACGAGCAGCCGAAGGACGCCGGTGGCGGCGCTGACCAGCGCGGAGGCGACGCTGGCGGCCCGATCGGCTTCGACGGTCTCGACCACACTGGTCGCCCCGAGTTCGGGGGCCGGCGCGGCGACGTCCACCCGGAGTCCGGCGCGGACCGCTCGGAACGCCCCACCGAGCAGGCCGACCATGACGGCGACCCGGACCGGGTCGGGCCACTGTGGCAACCCCGGCACGCGGTCCACCAACGCGATCAGTTGAGCCTTGGGCGCGAAGGCCGTGAGGAAGCCGTAGGTGAACAGTGCCAGGATGGCGCCGCCGGACAGCCCATCGAGCAGCCCGTCGCGAAACGCCCGGAGACCACCGACGAACGCCACCCGCCGGGGTGTCTCTCGACCGGCCCAACCCGAGCCACCGACCAGCGCCACGACCCCGGCCAGCAGGAAGGCCGTGATCGCCAGGGCGTCCGTCCCGCGGACCAGGTCGTCGAGGAGGTTGCGGGTCGGTGGGTGGGTCACCAACTGCGCCGTCGCCGTGAGAGCGTCCGCGGAGAGGGTCAACGCCAACCACACCGCCGCCGCGGTACGCACACCGGCGACGAGCGCCCAGAACGGGCCGGGCTGCGCGCTCGCCAACTGCCACCAACGGAACTCCCTGACGTCGAGCGACTCCAGGTGCGCGGCGAGGAACGTCAGGTAGCGCCGGGCGGTGTGGGGTTCCCAGCGCCGCAGCCCCTGGGAGCCGCGACGGGAGCGCAGCGCGGCGTCCACGGCCCTGGTCAGCAGGTCGTCCTCGACGGAACGTTGGCCCCGCTCCCGCGCCAGCGGCACGAGGTCCCGGGGATCGGTGCCCGCCTGGTCGAAGGCGCTGCGGGCCATCGCCACCATCAGGGGGGTGGAGAGCGCGGCGGTCAGCTGGGGGGCGTCCCCGAGCGTGGTGGCGACGGCGGTCCAGTTGTCGACCTGGTGCAGCGGGGCCGCGTCCACCAGGTAGTCGGCGACCTCGGCGGGCGCCGGCGGTTCGAGCATGACCACGGCGGTGCCGCGCAGCTTCTCCCCCTGGGTCAGGTAACGCTCGTAGACCGAGGTGCGGCAGGTGAGGACGAACCGCTGCGTCGGCAGCGCGTTCAGCTCGTCCAGGCAGGCGATCAGCCGGTCCTCGGGCACCTCGTCCAGTCCGTCGAGGACGGATACCACCAGGTCGGTCTCGATGAGGTCGCGCAGCACGGCGTCGCGGCGCGGGTGGCCGGCCGCGAGCTGCGGGTAGCGCCGGGCGATCCGGTCGACCAGCCAGTCGTGGAAGCCCTCCCGGTCGGGATCCCAGGAGTCGGCGGCGACCAGCGCCGGGACGGGCGCGTCCGGCTCGCGGTGCACGGGCAGCTCCCGGGCCATCCGCAGCGCGAGGATCGACTTGCCGGAGCCGGCCGGCCCCAACAGCAGCAGCCGACCGGAGGGGACGCGCCGGTAGCAGCTCCACAGTGTCCCGTTGCCGCCGGCGAGGTCCACCGGCACGGCGGCGCTGGATCGGCCGATGGCCCGCCAGGAGGGGAGGAACCGGTCGGGGGCGGTGCGCCACCGCACCGGCAGTGGGTACGGCTCGTCGACGGTCCGCAGCAGCGCCTCGTCGGTCGGGTCGCGTCGGATCAGCTCCACGAGTTCGTCGGCGGCGGCGCGCCGGTGCGCGGCGGCCTCGGCGAGACCCGCCGTTGCGCCGCGGAAGAGTTGGTCCAGCAGGACGTAGACGGCGATGACCCCGGCGACGACGCCCCAGCTCCAGTTGACCTTCTCGAAGTCGTACCGCAGCCACACCCACGCCGTACCGCCGACGGCCAGCGCGGCCACCACACCCAGCGAACCCCACTTCCACCCGCGACGGCGCACCGCACGATTGTGGTCGACCCGCGCCCGCCAGGACACCCCACCCGCGGCAGACCGCCGTCAGGTTCGCCGGGTCGCCAGGATGGCGAGGGTTTCCCGGCGCACCTCGTCGATCTCGTGCACGAGGCGGCGGTGGGCGAAGCGGACCACCAGGATCCCGATGGCCGCCAGTTGGGCGTCGCGGCGCAGATCGAACTCCCGCTGACCAGGGCTGTCGTGGGTGGTGGCGCCGTCGAGTTCGATGTTGACCCGTTCCCGCTCCGCGAACATGTCGAGGTAGACCGTGCGCCGCCCGACACGGACCGGCACCTGTCGGCGGAACGCCGGCATTGCGGGACAGGTGAAGACGCGCTCGTGTCCCCAGATGTCCAACGGGCTGCGGCAGCCGTCGGCAAGCTTCGTCAGCAGATGCCGAAACGCCGCCCGGTCGATCAGCTTCGGCACCCGCTCCAGTGCCGCCGACAGCCGTTCGGGGGTGGTCAGCCAGTCGTTGACCGCTCGGATTACCGGCGCCCGCCGCTCGGCGGGCGGCAGCATCGGCCACGAGTCCACAAGGGCCTGTTCGAGGCGGGTGACTGTCATGTCTCGCCGGACGACCACCTGCGGCGGCTCGATGGTCAGGCCGCGGCGTCGATGCACGATCACCCCGGGCCGGGTCCGCAGGCTCGCACCCGCCGGTGTGCTCAGGTGCACGAGGTCACCAACCAGCTCCGTACGCAACCCCCACACGGCGAGCGCACTGAGATGACTGAGCGCGCCGTTTCCGCCGGCCCAGGCGAGAGCCGCCCGCAGACTCACGACAGGGTCGAGTCGACTCAGAACCGGTGCGCCGGGTCGCCCACCGACGACGTGCGCCGCCACGAACACCTCGGGCAGCACCCGTACCAGTTCGCCGTTACGACAGGCCCGCTGGAGAGTCCACGACGGCACCACCTGCCCGGCTGCCCCGAGCGTCACCAGCCCCGCCCCAAGCTCCACGAGTTCCCGAAGCACCACGTTCACGCACTGAACGGTGAAGCCCCACCCGAGCCCTCCGCAACCACACCAGCAGACCCCCTGTGGACAGCCGCCACCCTGTGCACAACGCCCGCCGAAGGCCCAGGTGTGCTAGGTCAGGTGATCGGTGGCAGCTCAGCGGGGCCAGCCTCGGCGTGCCGAGTCGCTGGGCCGCCAACGATCAAGAGACGCCCGCTCAGGACGGGACGTCGCGGTGGCGGAAGGCGGCCACGCCGACGGCGAGCAGGGCCGCGGCCACCGCCGCCAGCACGAGCAGGGGAAGCGCCGCCGGGTGGACGGCGGGCACGGCCGGCACATGGGTGTACGGCGAGACGTTGAGCGCGGCCTGCGGCAGCTCCAGCACCGCGCCGAGCTGCCCGAGGAGCAGGAAGACCAGCAGCGCCGTCCAGGACAGCATCACCGACCAGCGGGGCAGCAGCCCGAAGAGCGCGGTCACCACCCCGGCGACCACGAGCAGGGCGGGCAGGCGCAGCAGCGCGGCGCCGCCCAGCTCGACGGCCTGCCCGATCGGGTCGCCGATGACGATGCCGTAGCCGAGGCCGGTGGTCACGCCGGCGAGCAGCAGCAGGGCGACCGCGCCGAGCGTCGCGGCGAGCACCTGGGTGCCGAGCCAGCGGGTGCGGCTGACCGCCGTGGCGAGGGCGGCCTCCAACACCCCGTCGGCCTCGTCGCCGCGGACCCGGAGCAGGGCCTGCACGACGTACGCGCCGATGGTCAGCGCGAAGAGGCCGAGCATCGCGGTCAGGTACGCCTTGATCAGGTCGTCCCCGCCGCCCATCGCGTTTATCGCTTCGGCGGCGGCCGGGTTCGCGTCGATCATGTCGTTGAACTCGTCGGCGGCGACACCCATGGGCAGGCCGAGCGCGGCCACCCCGACGGCCCAGCCGAGCAGGGTGCCGCGCTGCGTCCGCCAGGCCAGCCCGGTGGGGCTGAGCAGCAGTGGCGCGCCGGTCGCCGGGCCGCGTCGGGGGGCGATCAGCCCGGCGCCCTGGTCGCGTCGCTCGGCGAGGGCGTACGCCAGCGCCACCCCGACGAGGAGCAGTGCGACGGGCAGGGCGAGCACCCACCAGCGTTCGCCGTCGAAGGCGCGGACCTGGTTGCCCCAGCCGAGCGGGGAGATCCACGACGGCCAGGCGCTGCGGACCCGGGTGCCGTCGGCGCTCTGCTCGCCGAGCACGTCGCCGGCGGCGCGCAGCACGAAGGAGAGCCCGACGGTGGCGGCGGCGAGCGCGTTGGCGCCGCGCGCGGTGACGGAGAGTTGGGCGGTGACGGCGGCGATCGCGGTGAAGGCGACCCCGACGCCGCCGATCGCTGCCGCTGCCGCGACGGAACCGGCGAGCGGCAGACCGGCGCCGACCAGCGCGACCGCGAGCAGCGCGGCGGCCACTGCGTTCGCGGCGACGATGACGAGCAGCGCGGCGGTCAGCGGCGCGTACCGGCCGACGACGTTGGCGCCGAGCAGTTCGGCGCGGCCGGTCTCCTCGTTCTGGCGGGTGTGCCGGGTCACCGCGAAGGTGCTCAGCAGCGCGACGATCAGGGCCAGTGTCACGTACGTCTCGGCGACCACCACCGCACCGAGGTCGGTGCCGTGGATGGGGCCGTTGAAGGCGCGGGCGACCAGGCTGGACGCCGAGGTGGTGGCGTAACCGAGCCGGGCCTCCTGGTCGGGGTAGATGCCGGCGACGCTGCCGGCGAGGGCGTAGCCGAGCAGGGGTGTGCCGAGGACCCAGATGGCGAGGCGGATCCGGTCGCGGCGCAGGACGAGCCGGGCCAGCCGGGTCGTGCCGGTGAGGGCGCTCACCGGGCACCGCCCTGCCGGGCTTCAGCGGGCGCATCGGCGTCCGAGGCCCCAGCGTCCGGAGCGTCCGAGGCCCCAGCGGCGGGACCGCCCGAGGCACCGGCGTCCGAGGCGGCGGCGGCCGGGTCGTCGCCGTAGTGGCGCAGGAAGAGCTGTTCCAGGGTGGGTGGCGTGCTGGTCAGCGCGCGGACGCCGAAGCCGATGAGGTGCCCGAGCAGTTCGTCGAGGTGGGCGGGCTCCACTTCCAGGTGGGTGCGGCCGTCGACCTCGTGCACGTCGTGCACGCCGGGGAGCGCGTCCAGGCCGGTGACCGGGCGGGCGGTCTCGACGGTCACCGCCGTGCGGGTGAGGTGGCGCAGCTCGGTGAGGGTGCCGGATTCGACGGTGCGGCCCTCGCGGATGATGCTGACCCGGTCGCAGAGCGCCTCGACCTCGGCGAGCACGTGACTGGACAGCAGCACGGTGGCGCCGGCCTGCTTGACCCGCCGGACCTCGTCCTGGAACACCGCCTCCATCAGGGGGTCGAGACCGGAGGTCGGTTCGTCGAGCACGTACAGCTCCACCGGGGAGGAGAAGGCGGCGACGATGGCGACCTTCTGCCGGTTGCCCTTGGAGTAGGTGCGGCAGCGGCGGGTCGGGTCCAGGTCGAAGCGGTGCAGCAACTCGTCGCGGCGGCGCCGGTCGAGGCCGCCGCGCAGCTGACCGAGCAGGTCGATGGCTTCCCCGCCGGTGAGGTTGGGCCAGAGGCTGACGTCTCCCGGCACGTACGCCAGCCGGCGGTGCAGGCGGACCGCGTCGCGCCACGGGTCGGCGCCGAGCACCTGCGCTTCGCCGGAGTCGCGGCGGAGCAGCCCGAGCAGGATGCGGATGGTGGTGGACTTTCCCGAGCCGTTGGGGCCGAGGAAGCCGTGCACCTCCCCCCGCTCGACGTGCAGGTCCAGCCCGTCGAGCGCCCGGATGGCGCCGAACGTCTTGACCAGGTTGCCGATGGAGATGACGGGCATGGCCCCTCCTGCCGTTGACTGCTTCGTCGACCGCCCTCACTGTACTGACCGTTGGTCAGTGGAATCAACGGTGATAGTGCCCACCGGTCAGGACGTCGCTAGGCTGGCCGGCATGACCGCCGATCCCGCGGACGACACCCGCACCCGGATCCTGCGCGCCGCGCTCGACCTGTTCGCCGAACACGGCTACCAGCGCACCTCGCTGCGTCAGATCGGCGAGCGGTTACGGCTCACCAAGACCGCGATCCTGTACCACTTCCCGGCCAAGGAGCATCTGCTCGCCGCCCTGATCGAGCCACTGCTGGCCGACCTGGAGAGGTTGCTCGACGCCGCCCAGGGACAGCCGACCGACCAGGCCCGGTGGATGGTGCTGGAGGGCTGGGTGGACGTCATGCTCGCCCACCGCCGGCCACTCGGCATGCTCTTCCACGACATCGCACTGGTCGGCCGGGGCGACACGTACCACCGGCTGATGGTGATCGCGATGCGGGCCAACGACCTCATCGCGGGGCCGGACGCCGGACGTCGGGAGCGGGTCCGGGCGGTGCAGGCGGTGGCAGCCTGCAGCGATCCGATCGTCTTCTTCACCGACGTGTCGGACGAGGTGCTGCGCGCCGACATGCTCGACGGCGTACGCCGCCTGCTCGTCACGCCGACCCCGACGGACGGGGCGCTGACGGGCGCGACCCCGACAGGCGCGACCTCGACGGGCGCGACCCGGACGGACGGGCCGCCGGCGGACGCGGCAGCGGTTCTCGGGGGCCCGCCGGCCGTGTCCCCCGGCGGCGGCCGGCGGCGGCCGGGACGACCTCCGGCGCTGGGTCGGGAGCAGGTCGAGGCGGCCCGGCGGATGCACGAGGCGGGCACGCATTCGGTGGACGCCATCGCCACCGCGCTGGGTGTCTCGCGGGCCACCGTCTACCGGCACCTGACCGCGCCATAACGAGACAGTTCCAAGAACATTTTGAGATTGTTGTGAGCCGGGCCCGGCCGGCAGGTGTCAGGCCGCCAGGGTGGCGTAGCGGCCGTTGCGGTCCAGCAGGCTGTCGTGGGTGCCGGCCTCGACGATCCGGCCGTGGTCGAGCACCGCGATCTGGTCGGCGTCGCGGATCGTGGAGAGCCGGTGCGCGATGGTGATCGTGGTGCGGCCCCGGGCGAGCACGTCGAACGCCCGCTGCACGGCGCGTTCGGTCTCGGTGTCCAACGCGCTGGTGGCCTCGTCGAGGACCAGGACGCGCGGGTCCCGCAGCAGCGTCCGGGCGATGGCCAGGCGCTGCTTCTCGCCGCCGGAGAACCGGTGCCCGCGCGAGCCGACCATGGTGTCGTACCCGTCGGGCAGCCCGGCGATCAGGTCGTGGATCTGGGCGGCGCGGGTCGCGTCCTCGATCTCGGCGTCGGTGGCGTCCGGGCGGGCGTAGCGCAGGTTCTCCCGCACCGTGGCGTGCAGCAGGTACGTCTCCTGGCTGACCACGCCGACGATCGCGGCCAGGTCGGCCAGGCGCAGGTCGCGCAGGTCGACGCCGTCGACGGTGATCCGGCCGGCGGTCGGGTCGTGCAGCCGGCTGACCAGCCCGGCGAGGGTGCTCTTGCCGGAGCCGGTCTCGCCGACCAGGGCGAGGCTGGTGCCGGCGGGCACGTCCAGGGTGATCCCGGCGAGGGCGGCGGTGTCGCTGCCCGGGTAGCCGAAGGTGACGTCCTCCAGGCGCAGGTGACCGCGCACCCGGGCCGGGTCGAGGCGGACCGGGTCGGCGGGGTCGGCCACGTCGACCGGCAGGTCCAGGTATTCGAAGATCCGGGCGAACAGCGCCAGCGACGCGGTGAGCGAGACGCCCACGTTGAGCAGGCCCATCAGCGGGCGGAACAGGCCGCCCTGCAGGGCGGTGAAGGCGACCAGGGTGCCGATGCTCAGCGTCCCGGCGGTGCCGGGCAGCCCGGCGGCGAGGTAGATGACCGCCGGTACGGCGGCGAAGATGATGCTCATCGAGGCCATCCGCCAGCGGCCGGCCAGCTCACTGCGCAGTTCCAGGTCGACCAGTCGCTGCGACGAGGCGGTGAACCGGTCGATCAGCGCGGGGCCGGTGCCGAGGGTCTTGGCCAGGTGCACCCCGCTGACCGAGAGCCCTTCCTCGACGGTGACGTTGAGGTCGGCGAGTTCGCGTTGCCGCTGGGCGGTGATCTCGCGACGCATCCGGGCGACCCGACGGGTCAGCCAGATGGCCGGCGGCAGCACCACGAGCGAGACCAGGGAGAGCTGCCAGGAGAGCGCGACCATGGCGACGGCGGTGGCGACCACCGTGGTGAGGTTGGCCGCGACGGCGGTGGCGGTGGAGGTGACCACCGACTGCATGCCGCCGATGTCGTTGGTGATGCGGGACTGCACCTCGCCGGTGCGGGTGCGGGTGAAGAAGCCCAGCGACTGGCGCTGGAGGTGGCTGAAGACGTCGGTGCGCAGCCGGTGCATGACCCGTTGGCCGACCTGGGTGGAGATCCAGGTCTGCACGACGCCGAGGGCGGAGGTGACCGCCGCGACGGCGACCATGCCGAGGACCAGCCAGACCAGCAGCGTCACGTCGCCCTGCGGCAGGGCCCGGTCGATCACGGCACGCAGCAGGAACGGTGAGGCCATCGCGATGATCGAGGAGACCACGATGATCGCGGTGACGGCGGCCAGCGCGGGCCGGTGGGGGGTGAACAGGCGGCCGATGCGGCGCAGGGAGACCTGACGGGCCTGCGTCTTCTCTTCGGCGCTGACGGTGCGGTGGCCGCGGTCGCGGCCCATCGGGGTGGGTTCCAAGGGGCACTGCCTTTCGTCGGCGATATTGCTGAGGTTACCTCATCATGAGGGAGCAACCACATCTCCTGCTACCGTATTCCGGTGACCGAGCACACCGCCGACAGCGCCGACGACGAGAGCCTGGCGGAGACGTTCTGGGCGGTGGCGTCCCGGCTGCGCCGGCAGGCCCGGGACTCGCTGGCACCCTGGGACATCACCCCCAGCCAGTCCCGGGCGCTGCGCGTGCTGACCCGGCACGGCGAGGTGCGCCCCGGCACCCTCGCCGAGCACCTGCGCATCGCGCCGCGCTCGGCGACCGAGGTCGTCGACGACCTGCAGACCCGTGGCCTGGTCGAGCGTCGGCCCGACCCGGCCGACCGGCGGGCGACCCTGGTCGCGCTCACCGAGGAGGGCGACCGGGTCAGCACCGCCATCCGGGCCGCCCGCCGGGCCGAGGCCGACCGTTTCTTCGGCCACCTCAACGACAGCGACCGCGACGAGCTGGCCCGCATCCTGCGCACCCTGCTCGACTGAGCCGCGCGCGGGATCACCTGCGGGTTTGCCCGCCCGGTGCGCGGGTAGCCAGCGGCCCCGTTCCCACCGGGCCCCGCCACCACCAGTCGGGGAGACCTGACAGGAGGGGCCATGTCTGCCCTGGACCAGCACCGCAACGCCTGATGTGCGGGATCAGCGGGGAGGCGCGATTCGACGGCCGCTCGCCCGACGCGGCGGCGGTCACCCGGATGACCGAGGCGATGCGCTCCCGCGGTCCGGACGACGAGGGCCTGTTCGCCGACGGCTGGGTGACCCTCGGGCACCGCCGGCTGACCATCATCGACCTGTCCGACGCCGGCGGGCAGCCGATGGTCCGCGACGACCTGGGCCTGGCGCTGGTCTTCAACGGCTGCATCTACAACTACCCGCAGCTGCGCGAGGAGTTGCAGAACGCCGGGTACGCCTTTCACTCCACCAGCGACACCGAGGTGATCCTGGTGGCGTACGCGCACTGGGGTGAACGTTTCGTCGACCACCTGGTCGGCATGTTCGCGATCGGGCTGGTCGACCGGGCCCGGCGGCGGCTGATCCTGGCCCGCGACCGGCTCGGCATCAAACCGCTCTACCTCGCCGAGACACCGGGGCGGCTCCGGTTCGCCTCCACCCTGCCCGCGCTGCTGGCCGCCGGTGACGTGGACACCGGCATCGACCCGGTGGCGCTGCACCACTACCTGTCCTGGCACTCCATCGTGCCCGCTCCGCGCACCGTGCTGCGCGGCGTGCGCAAGCTGCCGCCGGCCACAGTGCGGGTCATCGAGGCGGACGGACGCAGCCGCGAGGAGGTCTACTGGCGGCCCGACTACGTGCGCGAGCCCGCCGACGCGGGGATGGACGCCGCAGACTGGCGGACCGCGATCGGCGACGCGTTGCGCGCGGCGGTACGCCGACGCCTGGTCGCCGACGTGCCGGTGGGGGTGCTGCTGTCCGGCGGACTGGACTCCAGCCTCATCGTGGCGCTGCTCGCCGAGGCCGGCCAGCGGCACCTGCGCACGTTCAGCATCGGCTTCGACAGCCACGGCGGCGAGTCCGGCGACGAGTTCCACTACTCGGACCTGGTGGCCCGCGCGTTCGACACCGACCACCACCGGATCCGACTGGCCGACGGCGACCTGGTGCCCGCCGTCCGACGGGCCGTGCTGGCGATGACCGAGCCGATGGGCAGCCACGACGTGGTCGCCTTCCACCTGCTCTCCGAACAGGTGGCGCAACACGTGAAGGTGGCCCAGTCGGGGCAGGGGGCCGACGAGGTGTTCGCCGGCTACGGCTACCACCAGCCACTGGTCGACGCGCCCCGGCACGGTGCCGCCGAGACGTTCGCCGCGGCGTTCTTCGACCGCGACCACGACGAGCTGCGCCGCATCGTCGGCCCGGCGTACGCGCTGGAGCAGGACGCCAGCCGGGACCTGCTCACCGGGCACCTCGGCGCGCCCGGGGCGCAGACCGCGCTGGACGCCGTGCTGCGCCTGGACACCCACCTGATGCTCCCCGACGACCCGGTCAAGCGGGTGGACAGCATGAGCATGGCGTGGGGGCTGGAGGTGCGTACACCCTTCCTCGACCAGGATCTGGTTACCCTGGCCGCGCACTGCCCACCGGAGCACAAGGTCGCCCAGGGCGGCAAGGGCGTGCTCAAGGAGGTGGCCCGGGAGGTGCTGCCCGCCGAGGTGATCGACCGGCCCAAGGGCTACTTTCCGGTGCCGGCGCTGCGCAACGTGGACGGCCCGGTGCGCGAGATGGTCGCCGAGGCGTTGCAGGCGCCGGTCGCCCGCGAGCGGGGACTGTTCCGCCCGGAGTACGTGGCTCATCTGCTCGCCGAGCCGGACCGGGCGCAGGCGGCGGCCGGCAGCAACAAGCTGTGGCAGCTCGGCCTGCTGGAGCTGTGGCTGCAGACGCACGGGATCACTTGAACCGTCGTCCCGCCGCCCTGGGCGGGCGGTCAGCTGGCGGCGGTGCGGCTGATCAGGTCGTCGAGGACCAGGCGCAGGTCCCCGTCGCGCTCCAGCACCTGCCGCTGCCGGGTCGCGCCGGTGCCGTCCCGGCGGAGCCGGGCGAGCTGCGCCAACACGTACCCCAGGTCGCCGTGGCGCAGCAGAGCCGGCGCGATCACCGCCATCAGTTCGTCGACGAGCGCCCAGGCCGGGCGGGTGCCGCCGGCCCGCAGGTCGATCAGCTCGCCGTCGAGGCCGTCGTGGGCCGCTCGCCAGTGCGCCGCGGCGACCAGGCAGTCCCGGACGTTCGGAGCGTCGACCCCGGCGCGGACGTCGTCGGCGAGGGTGGCCACCAGGGACCGGACCAGCGCGGCGACCAGCACCGCGTCGTCCACCTCGGTGCAGACGTCGCCGACCCGCACCTCCACCGTGGGGTACGCCGACGACGGCCGGGCGTACCAGTAGACCATCCCCGCGTCGAGCATGATGCCGGCGGCGATCAGCTCGTCGACGGTGCGGTCGTAGTCGGCGGCGGAGTCGAAGTACGGCGTCGGGCCGATGCTGGGCCACCGCTCCAACTGCATGGAGCGCCAGCTGGCGTGCCCGGTGTCGTACCCGTCGTGCAGCGGGGAGTTGGTGGTGATCGCCTGCACCACCGGCAGCCACACCCGCAGATGGTTGCAGACCTGCACGGCCAGTTCCCGGTCGGGCAGCCCCACGTGCACGTGGCAGCCGCACACCGCCGGGTCGTGCGCCACCGGCCCGTACCGGCGGGACATCGCGTGGTAGCGCGGTTCGTCGGGGACGGTCCGGTGCGGTTCGGCCACCGGGGTGGCGCCGACCGCCACCAGTCGGGCCCCGGCCGCCGTGGCGGCCTCGGCGGCGGAGCGGCGCAGCGCCACCAGGTGCGCGCGCAGCTCGGTGAGGTCGGCGCAGACCGGGGTGACCATCTCCACCATGCTGTGCCGGAACTCCTGGCGGCTCTGGTCGCGGGCGGTGCCGCTCAGCGCGGCGAGCACCCGGTCGGCGACCGGCAGGTTCCGGCCGCTGTCCGGGTCGAGCAGCAGGTACTCCTCCTCCACGCCGAGCGTGAGGGTGGACAGGTCGGGCGCGGTGTCGACGGCGGTCGGACGGTAGGCCATGACCCCTCCCCATCCCCTGCTGCGGCCGGCCGGTGCGTCGGGGTTCCCGACCACCTCTGCGGCAAACGCCCCGTCAGGGCGTCGCCAGGGCCGTCGCGCGGGCGGTGAGAAAGGCCCGTTCCGCCGCGTTGTCCGTCAGGGCGACGGCTGTCCGGTACGCCTCGACGGCCTCCCCGCCCCGGCCGAGGCGCGCCAGCAGGTCGGCGCGGACCACGTGGTAGACGTGGAAGCCGGGAAGATCGAGGCGGTCCACCTCGGCCAGCGCCACCGCCGCACCGGCCACCTCGGCGAGCGCGACGGCCCTGTTCAGCGCCACCACCGGGCCGGGGGCGACCGCCGTGAGCTGGTCGTACAGCGCAAGGATCTGCGCCCAGTCGGTGACGGCGGCGCGCCCCGCGGCGCTGTGCACGGCGGCGATCGCGGCCTGGATCTGGTACGGCCCGGGCCGGTCGCGGCGCAGGCAGCGGCGGACCAGCGCCTGCCCCTCGGCGATCAGCCCGGTGTCCCACCGGCCGCGGTCCTGGCGGGGCAGCGGCACCAGGTCGCCGGTGGCGGTGGTCCGCGCCCCACGGCGGGACTCGGTGAGCAGCATCAGGGCGAGCAGGCCGATCGCCTCCGGCTCGTCGGGCATCAGGGCGACCAGCAACCGGGCCAGCCGGATCGCCTCGGCGCACAGCTCGACGCGGACCAGGTGCGGGCCGGCGCTGGCCGTGTACCCCTCGTTGAAGATCAGGTAGAGCACCGCGAGGACGCCGTGCAGCCGGTCGGGCAGATCGGCGTCGCGGGGCACCCGGTACGGGATCCCCGCGTTGCGGATCTTCGACTTGGCGCGGACCAGCCGCTGCGCCATCGTCGGCTCCGGCACGAGGAAGGCGCGGGCGATCTCGGCGGTGCTCAGGCCGCCGAGCAGTCGCAGGGTGAGCGCGACCCGAGCGTTCGGGGCGAGCGCCGGATGGCAGCAGGTGAAGATCAGCCGCAGCTGGTCGTCGCGCACAGGTCCCTCCTCGACGGGTGGGTCGGCGGCGAACAGCAGGGCCGCCTCGGCGTGCCGGTGCGCCCGGGACGCCTCCCGACGCCGCCGGTCGATGGCCCGGTTGCGGGCGGTGGTGATGATCCACCCGGCCGGGCTGGGTGGTGGGCCGTTTCGCGCCCACCGGCGCACCGCGATGACGAAGGCCTCCTGGACGGCCTCCTCGGCGAGGTCGATGTCGCCGAGGAGGCGGACCAGGACGGCGACCGCGCGGCCGTACTCCGCGCGGAACACCGCCCCCACGTCGGACACGGTCAGTCGCCGGCCCCGCCCTGGAAGGGGCGCACCTCGACCGGCAGGGTGGTCGCCAGCGCGTAGCGGCGACCCCAGTCCAGCGCGGCGTCCAGGTCCGGCACGTCGATGATGGTGATGCCGCCCAGGTACTCCTTGCCCTCCACGAACGGTCCGTCGGTGACCAGCACCTCGCCGCCCTCGCGGGCGCGCAGCACGGTGGCGCTCTCCGGGCCGTGCAGGCCCTGCCCGAACACCCACGACCCGGTGGAGGCCAACTCGTCGCGGAAACCGGCGAGCTGGCGCATCACCCCGGCCAGGAACTCCGGGTCCGGTGGCAGCTCGCCCTGGGGCTGGTGAAGGCTGAGCAGGTACAACGTCATCGTTCCTCCTCGCGGGGCGGCCGGCCGCTCGCCGACCTCTCATCCTCCATACGATCGGCCGCCGTCCCAATCGACAGGTCGGCAGAAGATTCTCGGCACCCGAACCGAACCCGGCGGTGATGCGCCCTTTGCTCTGCACCTGCGGAGGCGACGGGGGCGCGGGCCGGGTGTCGCATCGGTGGGTGCAGAGCAAAGGACGAAGGACAGGGGTCGCGTCCGCCGATGCCGGGACCGGAGCGACAGTCATAGCGACGACAGTTGTGGGTAGACCCCGGCGTGGCTGACGCCTTGCGGGTGGTCGTGGTCGGCGCCGGTTTCTCCGGGCTCGCCGCCGCGCTGGCACTCACCCGTGCCGGCGCCCAGGTGCGACTGCTGGAGGCCCGCGACCGGGTCGGCGGTCGGGTGTTGACCCGTTGGCTGCCCGACGTCACCCAACTCGACCTGGGCGCGCAGTGGATCGGCCCGACGCAGGACCGGATGTACGCACTGGTCGCCGAGCACGGGCTGACCACGTTCGCGTCGGCGGCGTTCGGCGCGCCCACGGTGCTCTGGGCCGGCGAGCGCCGAGCCGAGCCGCCGGCGCAGGCTGCCCGGGTCCTCGGCCTGCTCGACGAGTACGCCGCCCGGCTGGACCCGGCCGCGCCCTGGCAGGCGCCGGAGGCCGGGCAGTGGGACCGGACGGTCCTCGGCGGCTGGCTGCGTGCCACCGCCGGGGACGACGACACCGCCGACTACCTGGGGCGGGTGCTCGCCGGCGGGCTGCTGGCCACCGGCGCGGACGAGGTGTCGTTGTTGCACCTGCTGTTCTACCTGCGCAGCGGCGGCGGGACCGGGCCGCTGCTGGGGATGGCGGGCGGCGCGCAGCAGGACCGGATCGTGGGCGGCCCGCCGGCGCTGGCCGAACGGATGGCCGCCGCCCTGCCGCCGGGAGTGCTGACCTTGGCCACACCGGTGCGGGCCGTCGAACAGAACGTCGACGGGGTGACGGCGTGGACCGACACCGGGCGCGTGGACGGCGACTTCCTGGTGGTCGCGCTGCCCCCGACGCTGGCGGGCCGGATCTGGTACGCCCCGCCGCTGCCCGCGCAGCGCGACGGGTTGACCCAGCGGATGCCGATGGGTTCGGCGCTGAAGGTGCACGCCGTCTACCCGGAGCCGTTCTGGCGCGCCGACGGGTTCTCCGGGGTGTCCACCAGCACCACCGGTCCGCTCACCGAGACGGTCGACAACTCCACGCCGACCTCGCCGCTCGGGGTGTTGACCGGGTTCAGCTACGCCTCGGACGCCGCGGTGCTGCGCGAGATGTCACCCGAGCAGCGTCGCCGGTGCCTGTTGGACGCGTTCGCCGCGGTGCTCGGGCCACGCGCCGGTGACCCCGTCGACCTCGTCGAGTACGACTGGACGACCCAGGAGTGGACGCGGGGCTGCTTCTGCGGCGCGCTCACTCCCGGCGCCTGGAGCGCGTACGGCCCGCGGCTGCGGGCGCCGGTGGGCCGGGTGCACTGGGCGGGTACCGAGACGGCGACCCGGTGGACCGGCTACCTGGAGGGCGCGGTGCGCGCCGGTGAGCGGGCGGCCGCCGAGGTGCTGGCCGGCTGAGCGGCGGGCGCGACCGTGGCCGGCCCGGTCTCGGCGGGACCGGGCCGGCCTCGGCCCACGGTGCGACCCGGCCGACCCGGTCCGTCAGACGTCCGGGCCGGCGCGGGCGCCCGGGTCAGGGGTAGGTGGTCAGGTACACCGTCTGGTTGGCCGCGTTCGCGGTGCCACCGGCGTTGTTGATCACCCGGTTGATGGTGCCGACGCCACCGAGCGAGACGGTGACCATGTTCGTGAAGCGCACGTTCGGGTTGGTGGGCACCTCGAAGGACCGTTCCTCGACCACCGCGGGGTTGACGTTGAAGTAGCTGTAGCTGCCCAGCCCGAACGCCTGGTGACTGGTCACCGATTCGGCGACCTTGTACGCGGCGTAGCCCCGGGTCGACCCGTTCATCCAGGCCGCCTGGTTCGGCACGTCGTAGGGCAGCTCGTTCTGGTAGAAGTACGTCCGGCCACCGTTGCCGTTCCAGATGGTCTGGTACTTCTGGTAGTGCTCGACGAAGAGGCCGTACATGGTGACGTTGTCGCCGTTGACGGTGAGCCCGGTGTCGGCGGTGTTCAGCGTCCACCCGGTCGGTACGCCGCTGGCGGCGTGGTCGGCCCGCCACAGCCACATGTGGTCGCCGATCACGTTGTCGCTGTTGACGGTCAGCGTGTTGGTGGCCCGGCCGACGTGCGGCCCGCCGATGCGGAAGAACACGTCGTGCAGCGACGTCGGGTTCGTGGCGTGGCTCGCGGACGAACCGGCCGGCCCGACCTCCATCAGCACCGGCGAGTTCGTCGTGCCGGCCTCGAACATGATGCCGGCGACCTTGACGCCGTCCACATCGGCCACCCGCATGCCCACCGCGCCGTTGTCGGCCTGGATGGTGGCCAGGCCGAGTCCGAGGATCACCGTGTCGGCCCGGTTGACCTGGATCGGCTCGGTGACGTGGTGCACGCCCGGGGTGAAGAGCAGGTGCCGTCCCTGGGCGAGGGCGGCGTTGATGGTGGCGGCGCTGGTGCCGGGTTGGACCACGAAGAACTGCGACAGCGAGATCGACGAGCCGGCCGGGGTCTTGTTGTACCAGCTGGTGCCGGTGGAGTTGGTGCGCAGCGCGGGCACGAAGACCCGGTACTCGCCGGTGCCGTCGACGTAGAGGAACGGCTTCTCCCGGACCTGCGGGGTCTGCCCGATGACGGTGTGCGACGGGTTGGGGAAGCTCGGCGCCGGGGCGCCGACGACGCCCTGGAAGACCATGTTCCACACCGAGCCGGTCCAGCCGTTGCCGAACTCGCTGTTGCGGGAGTACCACTGCTGCTGCGAGCCGGAGACGACCAGGCCGTCGATGCGGGTGTCGGCCAGCAGGCCGCCGCTGGACCAGCCGTCGCCGCCGTTCCAGAGCTGGATCTGGTTCTGCGCACCACGAAGGTGCATCCGCCGGTACGGCGCGGCCTGCGACACCGCCCACCGCTCGACGGTCTGCCCGGCGGGCAGGGTGACGGAGAGGTTCTCGGCGGCCCGCCAGAAGTTCTGGGTGGCGTTGCCGCCGAACCAGAACGCCTCGGTGCGGACGTGGCCGTTGAGGTTGACGTCGTCGGGGCTCAGGCCGAGGCCGGCGACCTGGGTGAAGAAGCCGAGGTTGACGTCGGCGGTGTAGGTGCCGGGCTTGAACAGCACCGCGTAGCGCTGCGGGCCGAACTGGTTGGTCTCCTGCTGGGTGAAGAGGGTGTTGAGGCGACTCTGGATGGTCGACGTCGGCGTGCTCGGGTCGAAGACGAAGGTGTTCGGGCCGAGGTTGGGGTTGTACGGGTCGGTCGTGCCGACCGGCGGCTCGCTGCTGCCCCCGCCGGTGGTGTTCACGGCCAGCTCCCACAGCGAGTAGCCGTAGGCGGTGCCCCGGGCGGTTCCGTACATCCGCAGGTAGCGACCGCTGCCGCTGACGGTGAGCGACTGCGTGCCGCCGGTGGCGGTGGTGGTGGAGTAGATGGTGGTCCAGGTGGCCCCGTCGGTCGAGGTCTGGAGCTGGAAGGCCCGGGCGTACGCGGCCTCCCAGGTGAGCACCACCCGGCAGATGGTGCGGGTGCTGCCGAGGTCGACGCGCAGCCACTGCGGGTCGCTGGCGGCGCTGGCCCAGCGGGTGCCCGGGTTGCCGTCGACCGCCGCGGACGCGGCGAGGCCGGCGTCCTGGGTGGACGAGGCGGTCGCCGGGCTGCCCTGTGCGACGTTGGTGCTGCCGCAGGTGGGGGTGCTGCCGCCGCTCTCGCCGTACACCTGGAACTCCCACAGCGAGTAGCCGTAGCCGGTGCCCCGGGCGGTGCCGTTCATCCGCACGTAGCGGCCGGCGCCGGTGACGGTGAGGTTCTGGGTGCCGCCGGTGCCGGTGGTGGTGGAGTAGATCGTCGTCCAGGTGGCCCCGTCGTCGGAGGTCTGGAGTTGGAAGGCCCGGCCGTAGGCGCCCTCCCAGAGCAGGTTGACCTGGCTGATGGTGGCCCGCGCGCCCAGGTCGACCTGGAGCCACTGCGGGTCGCTGAACGCGCTGGCCCAGCGGGTGCCGGTGTTGCCGTCGACGGCGGCGGAGGCCGGGGTGCCGGCGTTCTCGGTGGACGAGGCGGTGGCGGGGCGGCCCTGGGACAGCAGGGTGGGCGCGGCCTGCGCGGGGGCGCCGGCCACGGCCGGGGTGAGCGCCGCGACCAGGGCCACGGTGAGCCCGACGAGCAGGTGTCGAACGACCCGGGGACGCGGGCGTACGGATGTAGCACGAGATGTCATGACATCGCCTGTCGCTAGGGGGTTACGGGTTGCCACGCGGAGGGGATCGGGCGCGCCCGTAGCGCCGTGGATGGTGTCGCCGCCGACGCGACACCGAGGGAGGAGAGCGCTCTCGTAGGAGTGTTGCGGCGAGATTGCGACGACGTCAAGACATCGATCTATAACTTCGTTATTTATCCCGAGGATTCTTTTTGGGTAATTTGCTGGCCGCCCGCGCCGTCGTCCCCGCTCAGCGGCGGACGCCACCTTCGGTGAGGAAGCGGGCGATCGGGAGGGTGGCCGCACCCAGCGCCACCGCGTCCACCCCGAGCCGGCACAGCTCGATCGACGCCTGCTCGTACGGCTGGCGCAGCGCCTGCCGGCCGGCGGCCTCCCGGACGGCCGGCAGCAGGTCACCGAGGGCCATCGCCGCCCAGCCGCCGAGCACCACCCGCTCCGGATTGAACAGGTTGATCAGGTTGGCCACACCCGCGCCCAGGTAACCGGCGGTGTCGTCGAGGACCCGTCGGGCGGTGGCCGAGGTCGACGCGGCGGCGACCAGCGCGGCGAGCTGGGACTCCTCGTCCTCGCCCGGAACGGCGCGACCCCGACGCGCCTCGCGGTAGCGGTCGATGATCGCCTCCGCACCCACGTACGCCTCCAGGCAGCCGCGCGCGCCGCACCGGCAGGCCCGGCCGCCGTACACCAGGGTGGTGTGCCCCCACTCCCCCGCGCTGCTGGACGCCCCCCGGTAGGTGACGCCGTTGGTCACCACCGACGCGCCCACCCCGGAGCCGACCAGCGCGAAGACGGCGTGCCGGGCGCCCCGACCGGCACCGAACCACATCTCGGCCTGACCGAGGGTCTTCGCGCCGTTGTCGATGTGCAGCGGCACGTCGGTGCCGGCGCCGATCAGGCGCTCCAGCGGCACCCGGTCCCAGCCGAGGGCCTGGGCGTGCACCACGGCCTCGGCACCCTGCTCGACCACGCCCGAGACGCCGATCCCGACGCCGAGCACGTCGGCGGGGGCCACCCCGGCCTGGCCGGTCAGCGCGCCGATGCCGGCCAGCACGTGCCCGGCTACCAGGTCGGGTTCGGTGCGGGCCGGGTCGAGCGGGTACTCGACGCTGGCCAGCAGGGTCATCGCGAAGTCGAACAGCTCCATCCGGACCCGCGTCTCGCCGACGTCCACGCCGACCACGAAGGCGAAGCGGGGCTCGATCCGCAGCAGCATGCTGGGCCGGCCGCCGTCGGACTCGGCGGCCCCGGCCTCGGCGACGAGCCCTTCGTCGATCATGTCGGCCACCACGTTGCTGACCGCCGGCTGGCTCAGCCCGGTGCTGCGCACCAGGTCCTGCCGGGTGAGCGGGCCGTCCAGGAAGAGCTTGGTCAGCAGGGCGGACCGGTTGCGCAGCCGCACGCTGCGGTTGGTGGCACGCACCAGCTCCACTCGTCACCTCGTTCCCGTCGGCCGTTCGAGGCGACTGTAACCGCCTCGTGCTTGACGACCCACCGGCCAGCAACTTTAATGACGACATAAATTAAGCCGTGATTTAACTCCCGGGAAACGCCGACGGACCCCGACGGCGCACCCCCGAAACCCTGCCCGCAGCCGGCCCCCGCCGCCCGACCCCTATCGGCGACGAAGGCCAGCGGACCCCCACCACGCACCGGAAGGGCTGACCCGTGTCGAGACGACACCTCGGGATATTCACCGCCGCCGTACTGGCCGCCGCCTCGCTGACCGCCTGCGGCGGCTCCGGCGACGACTCCGCCGCGTCGCCCAAGACGCTCACCTACTGGGCCAGCAACCAGGGCGCCAGCCTGGAGGCCGACAAGACCATCCTCCAGCCCGAGCTGGACAAGTTCGAGAAGCAGACCGGCATCAAGGTCACCGTCGAGGTGGTCCCCTGGTCGGACCTGCTCAACCGGCTGCTCGCGGCCGCCGCCTCCGGCAAGGGCCCGGACGTGGTCAACATCGGCAACACCTGGTCGGCGTCGTTGCAGGCCACCGGCGCGCTCGTCGAGTTCGACGACGCCACCCTGCAGGCCGTCGGCGGCAAGGACCGGATCGTGCCCGCCGCGCTCGCCGCCGCCGGCGCGCCCGGCAAGCCGCCGGCCGCCGTGCCGCTCTACAGCATGGCCTACAGCCTGTACTACAACAAGAAGTCGTTCGCCGACGCCGGCATCACCGCGCCGCCGACCACCTGGGAGCAGCTCGCCGAGTACGGCAAGAAGCTCAGCACCGGCGGCAAGTGGGGCCTGGCGATCGAAGGGGCCAACCCGTCGGAGAACGCGCACCACGCCTTCACCTTCAGCCAGCAGTACGGCGGCGAGTGGTTCGACTCGGCCGGCAAGCCGACCTTCGACACCCCGCAGAACGTCTCGGCCATCAAGCGGTACATCGACTTCATGGCCGCTGACAAGATCACCAACCCGAGCAACGCCGAGTACGCGCAGAACCAGTCGGTCTCCGACTTCGCCAACGGCAAGGCCGCCATGCTGCTGTGGCAGTCCGCCGGGTCGAACCTGAAGACGCAGAACATGCCCGCCGACGCGTACGGGGTGGCCCCGGTGCCGTTCCTGGCCAACCCGCCGGCCGGCGGCAAGAAGGTCAACAGCATGGTCGCCGGGATCAACATGGCGGTCTTCAAGCACACCAAGAACAAGGACGGCGCGCTGAGCTTCGTGAAGTTCATGACCAGCGACGAGGAGCAGACGATCCTCAACAAGACGTACGGCTCGCTGCCGGCGGTGAAGACCGCCGCCTCCGACCCGGCGTTCGGCGCCACCGAGCAGAAGACCATCCAGGAGACGCTGGTCACCACCGCGGCCCCACTGCCGCAGGTGCCCGACGAGAGCACCTTCGAGACCCTGGTCGGCACCGCGATGAAGGAGCTGTTCGCCGACGCGGCCAGCGGCAAGCCGGTCACCGAGGAGTCGGTGAAGGCGAAGCTGACCGACGCGCAGCAGAAGATGCGCTGACCCAGGCGGCACCGGTGGCCGTGGTCGGGCGCTGAGCCCGGCCACGGCCACCGCCTCCGAGAGGACCCCGATGGCAACCAGCACCACCGCGCCGGACGCCGACCGGCGCGAACCCCGGGCCGGGTCGCCGGCCCGGGGGCCGGCCCGCCGGCCCCGCGGCCCGCGCCGCTCGCTCCTGCCGTACCTTCTGCTCGCACCGGCCGTCGTGCTGGAACTCGCCATCCACGTGATCCCGATGGTGGTCGGTGTCTGGATGAGCCTGCTGGAGCTGACCCAGTTCCACATCCGCGACTGGTCCACCGCGCCCTTCGTCGGGCTGGAGAACTACCGGGCGACGCTCGACCTGAACAGCGCCGCCGGCAAGGAACTGCTGCACTCGTTCTGGGTCACCCTGGCCTACAGCCTGCTCTCGGTCGGGTTCGCCTGGCTGCTCGGCATCTCCGCGGCGGTCGTGCTGCAACGGCCGTTCCGGGGCCGGGCGATCCTGCGGGCGCTGTTCCTCACCCCGTACGCGCTGCCGGTCTACGCCGCCGTCATCACCTGGAGCTTCCTGCTGCAACGCGACACCGGCCTGGTCAACCACGTCCTCGTGGACCAGCTCGGGCTGATGAACGACCGGCCGTTCTGGTTGATCGGCGACAACAGCTTCTGGTCTCTGCTGGTCGTGTCCGTCTGGCGCAACTGGCCGTTCGCGTTCCTGTGCCTGATGGCCGGGCTGCAGAACGTGCCCGGCGAGCTGTACGAGGCCGCCGCGATCGACGGCGCGGGCTTCTGGCGCCGGCTGCGCTCGGTCACCCTGCCGATGCTGCGGCCGGTCAACCTGGTGCTGCTGCTGGTGCTGTTCCTGTGGACGTTCAACGACTTCAACACCCCGTTCGTGCTCTTCGGCGGCTCCGCGCCGGAGCAGGCCGACCTCATCTCCATCCACATCTACCGCAGCTCCTTCAAGACCTGGGACTTCGGCTCCGGGTCGGCGATGTCGGTGGCGCTGCTGCTGTTCCTGCTGATCGTCTCGGCCGCGTACCTGCTGATCACCAACCGTCGGAGGGACGACCATGCGTGAGACCGCCGGTGAGCGCTGGGGCCGGCGCGTCGTGCTGACCCTGCTCGCCCTCTTCGTCGTCATCCCGCTCTACGTGATGGTCACCTCGGCGGCGAAGCCGTTGCAGGACGTGCAGAACGGCTTCACCTGGTGGCCCAGCCGGCCCACTGTGCAACCGTTCATCGACATGTGGAGCACCGTGCCGCTGGCCCGGTACCTGGTGAACAGCCTGGTGGTGTCGAGCATCGCGGCGATCTGCTCGGTGGCGGTGGCCATCTTCGCCGCGTTCGCGGTGAGCCGGTACCGGTTCCGCGGTCGGGGTGTCTTCTCGGTGACGGTGCTGTCCACCCAGATGTTCCCCGGCATCCTGTTCCTGCTGCCGCTGTTCCTCATCTACGTCAACCTGGGCAACGCCACCGGCATCGAGCTGTACGCCAGCCGTACCGGCCTGGTCATCACGTACCTGACCTTCTCGCTGCCGTTCTCGATCTGGATGCTGGTCGGCTACTTCGACTCGATCCCCCGGGGTCTGGACGAGGCGGCACAGGTCGACGGCGCCGGCCCGCTGCGCACCCTGTTCCAGGTCATCCTGCCGGCCGCCGTGCCCGGCGTCGTCGCGGTCACCGTGTACGCGTTCATGACCGCGTGGGGTGAGGTGCTCTTCGCGTCGGTGATGACCGACGAGGGCAGCCGCACGCTGGCCGTCGGCCTGCAGGGCTACTCCACCCAGTTCAACGTGTACTGGAACCAGATCATGGCCGCCTCGCTGGTGGTCAGCGTCCCGGTCGTCGTCGGGTTCCTGGCCCTGCAGCGGTACTTCGTCGCCGGTCTCACCGCCGGCGCGGTCAAGTGAACCACCCCAACCCAGAGGAGAACCGACCCGTGCCCGACCTGTCCAAGCTGCCACCCGACTTCCTCTGGGGTGTCGCCACGGCGGCGTACCAGATCGAGGGGGCCGTCGACGTCGACGGCCGGGCACCGTCCATCTGGGACACGTTCTCGGCGTCTCCCGGCAACGTCGACAACGGCGACACCGGCGCGGTGGCGTGCGACCACTACCACCGGTGGCCGGAGGACCTGGCGCTGCTGCGCCGCCTCGGCGTGGACGCGTACCGTTTCTCGGTGGCCTGGCCCCGGGTCATGCCCGACGGTGTCGGGCGGGTCAACCCCGCCGGGCTGGACTTCTACGACCGGCTCGTCGACACGCTGCTCGCCGACGGGGTTCGGCCGTTCGTCACCCTCTACCACTGGGATCTGCCGCAGGTTCTCCAGGACTCCGGCGGTTGGCCGCAGCGCGCCACCGCCGAGGCGTTCGCCGACTACGCGGCGGTGGTGGCCGGTCGCCTCGGTGACCGGGTGGCCGACTGGTGCACTGTCAACGAGCCGCTCTGCGTGTGCTGGATCGGGCACCTGGAGGGCACCATGGCCCCCGGCGAGCGGGACCTGACCCGCGCGGTGCACGCCTCGCACCACGTGCTGCTGGGGCACGGCCTGGCCACCCAGGCGATCCGCGCCAACGCCGCCCGGCCGGCCTCGGTGGGCCTGGTGCTCAACCTCAGCCCGATCGAGGCGGCGACCGACCGACCCGAGGACGTCGCGGCGGCCCGCCGGGCCGACGGGCACGTCAACAGGTGGTGGTTGGACCCGATCCACGGGCGGGGCTACCCCGCCGACATGGTCGCCACCTACGGCGTCGAGCCGCCGGTACGCGGCGACGACCTGGCGACGATCGCCACGCCGACGGACTTCCTCGGGGTGAACTACTACTTCCGGCAGTTGGTGGTCGACGACCCGACCGGCCCGGCGCCGTACGCCCGGCAGGTGCCGGTGCCCGGCTCGGTGCAGACCGCGATGGGCTGGGAGATGTACCCGGCGGGGCTGGAGCGGCTGCTGGTCGACGTGCACGAGGAGTACCGGCCGGGCCGGATCATCGTCACCGAGAGCGGCTCGGCGTGGCCGGACGAGGTCACCGCGGAGGGCACCGTCGAGGACAAGGAGCGCACCGACCACCTGGAGCAGCACCTGGCGGCGTGCGCGTCCGCGGTGGCCCGGGGTGTTCCGCTGGACGGCTACTTCGTCTGGTCGCTGCTGGACAACTTCGAGTGGGCGTACGGCTATGACAAGCGCTTCGGGCTGGTGCACGTCGACTACGCCACCCAGCGCCGGACGGTGAAGGCGAGCGGTCTGCGCTACGCCGAGCTGATCCGCGCCCACCAGCGGCTCGCCCGGGCGACCGGCAGCGCGGCACCGGTGGCCTGACCACCGGCGGTACGGGAACGGCCGCTCGGGTGTCCAACCCGGGCGGCCGTTCGCGTACCGATCGGCCGAAATCGCCGCCGGCCGCGTTGCCCAGTGGCTAGCCTGCGGCAATGTCCGCAGCACCCGACGAGGTCGAGCAGCCCGGTCCCCGGGGGCGGGTCTCCCCGACCGACCGGATGACGGCGTTCAGCGACGGTGTCTTCGCCATCGTCATCACGCTGCTGGTCATCGAGTTGCGGGTGCCGGAATACCACGAGGGCGAGCTGCTCACCGGTCTGCTCGGTGAGGGCGCCTCCTACCTGGCCTTCGTGGTGTCGTTCGTCTACATCGGGGTGCTCTGGCTCAACCACCACGCGCTGCTGCGGCTGATCCGCGGCACCACCCTCGCGTTGAGCTGGATCAACCTCGCCGTGCTGTTCGGCGCGGTGATCATTCCCTTCCCCACGGCGGTGCTGGCGTCGGCGTTCACCCACGGCGACACCGACGACCAACGCGCTGCCGTCGCCCTGTACGCCCTGGCCGCGGCCCTGATGTCGGCCCCCTGGCTGGTGTTCTTCGGCTACCTGCACCGGCACCCGGCGCTGCTGGACCGTCGGGTCACCCCCGGGTACGTGCGGACGCAGCGGCTGCGGCCGATCACCGGCCTGATCCTGTACGGGCTCAGCGGTCTGCTCGGCTGGTTCGTCAGTCCGGTGCTCGGCCTGATCGGCGTCATCGCCATGATCGCCTATCACGCGGTCACCAGCGAGGGGCTGCCCCGCTGGCTCACCCGTCGCTGACCGGCCGACGCGGTCCCCGGTGTGCGGCCGGCCCCGGTGCCGGCCGGGGTGTCAGTCGGCGCAGGTCGGCCGGGGTGTCCACGTCGACCGGGGAGCCGACGTCGTCGCAGGGCACCTCGACCACCAGATCGGGTCGGTCGCGCAGCAGGTCGCGGGCGCCCCGGTCGCCGACGGCGTACCCGCCCAGCAGCGGCCAGGTCGGCCGGGCCAGCAGGATCGGGTGCCCGGGGCGGCCGGCGTAGGTGGCGACCGCGACGACCGCGCCGTCGGCGTACGCCGCGCGCACCCGGCGCACCGCGACCGGGCTGAGCAGCGGCTGGTCGACGAGGACCACGACGGTGGCCGGCACGTGGGCCGGCAGCGAGGCCAGGCCCCGCAGCAGCGACGACCCCAGCCCGTCGGCCCAGCGGTCGTGCCGGACCGGCACCGCGCCGGGCAGGTCGGGCACCTCGTCGGCGCCCGCGCCGAGCACCACGTGCACGGGTGCGCAGCCGCCGTCGGCGAGCAGCCGGACCGCGCGCCGCACCAGCGTTTCGCCGTCCAGTTCGACGAGCGCCTTCGGCCGGCCGTAGCGCCGGCCGGCGCCGGCGGCCAGCAGCAGTCCGGCGGTCACCGTCACCTCCCGTACGAACGGCTTTGCGTTATTCGCCCTGAGATATACCGACAAAGCTAGTCTGGGCCGGTGCAGGGCGGAGCGGAGAACACGACGACGATCGACGAGCGGCACTCGTCCCTGGTGACGGTCGAAGTCAACGGCGTGTCCCGCGAGGTCACCCTGGACAACCGCACCACACTGCTCGACACGCTGCGCGAGCACCTCGACCTGACCGGGGCGAAGAAGGGCTGCGACCACGGCCAGTGCGGCTCCTGCACGGTGCTGCTGGACGGCCGCCGGGTGCAGAGCTGCCTGATCTTCGCGGTCACCGTGGACGGCCGGTCGGTGGTGACCGTCGAAGGGCTGGCCGGGCCGGACGAGCTGTCCCCGTTGCAGGTCGCCTTCATCGCGCACGACGCGTTCCAGTGCGGCTACTGCACCCCCGGGCAGCTCTGCTCCGCCCGCGGCATGCTCGACGAGGTGTCCCAGGGTTGGCCCAGCGCCGTCACCGGCGACCTGAGCACGCCCGCCGCGTTGACCGACGCGGAGATCCGCGAGCGGATGGCCGGCAACCTGTGCCGCTGCGCGGCGTACCCGCACATCGTGGCGGCCGTGCGTGAGGCGGCGGCGTCGTGAGGGCGTTCCGTTACCACCGGCCCACCGACGTGGCCGAGGCGGTCGCCGTGCTGGGGGCCGAACCGCAGGCCGCCTACCTGGGCGGCGGCACCAACCTGGTGGACCTGATGAAGCTCGGGGTGCAGCGCCCCGACGTGCTGGTGGACGTGACCCGGCTGCCGCTGGACACCGTCGAGGAGCTGCCCGACGGCGGGCTGCGGATCGGCGCGACAGTCCGCAACAGCGACCTGGCGGCCCACCCGGTGGTGCGCCGCGACTACCCGGTGCTGGCCCGTGCCCTGCTCGCCGCCGCCTCCGGGCAGCTGCGCAACATGGCCACCACCGGCGGCAACCTGTTGCAGCGCACCCGCTGCGTCTACTTCCAGGACACCGGCAAGGCGTGCAACAAGCGGGAGCCGGGCAGCGGTTGCGCCGCCCTGCACGGGCAGAACCGCGACCTGGCGGTGCTGGACTGGTCCGAGCAGTGCGTGGCCACCCACCCGTCGGACCTGGCCGTCGCGCTGGCCGCCCTCGACACGGTGGTGGAGGTGCACGAGTCCGACGGCGCCCGCGACATTCCGATCGCCGACCTCTACCGCTCCCCCGGCACCCACCCGGAGCGGGAGACCACCCTCGCCCGGGGCGCGCTGATCACCGCCGTCCGGGTCCCGCCGCTGCCGGCCGCGCGCCGCTCGACGTACCTCAAGGTGCGCGACCGGGCCTCGTTCGCCTTCGCCGCCGGGTCGGTGGCCGCGGTGCTGGACCTCGACGGGGACGTGGTCCGCGACGTGCGTCTGGCGTACGGGGCGGTGGCGCACCGGCCGTGGCGGGCGTACCGGGCCGAGGAGGAACTGCGCGGCCGCCCGTTCAGCCCGGAGCTGGCGGCACGCGCCGCGGACGCGGAGCTGGCCGAGGCGCGCCCGCTGCGGCACAACGGCTTCAAGCTGCCGCTGACCCGGGCCATCACCGTGCGGGCGCTCACCGAGTTGGCGTCGTCGTGAGCACCGTCGGCCAGGCGTACCCCCGGCTGGAGGGCCGCGAGAAGGTCACCGGGACGGCCCGGTACGCGGTGGAGTACCCGGTGGACGGGGTCACCTACGGCTGGGCGGTGCCGTCGACGGTGGTGCGGGGCCGGATCACCCGGGTCGACACCACGCAGGCGTTGGCGTCGCCCGGCGTGCTGGCCGTGCTGCACCACGGCAACGCGCCCCGGATCGCCCCCGGCCAGCAGCCGGAGCTGTGGCTGTTGCAGGAACCGCTGGTGCACTACCGGGGGCAGTACGTCGCGGTGGTGGTGGCCACCAGCCTGGAGGCGGCCCGCGAGGGCGCCCGGCTCGTCCGCATCGACTACGACACCGGCCCGCACAGCACTGTCCTCACCGACGACCACCCGGGCCTGTACAAGCCGGACCACGTCAATCCCAGTTACCCGACGGACACCGCCGAGGGTGACTTCGACGCCGGGTACGCGGCGGCCCCGGTACGGGTGGACGCCACGTACCGGACTCCGGCGTACCACAACAACCCGATGGAGCCGCACGCCACGACGGCACAGTGGCACGACGGGCAGCTGCTGGTGCACGACTCCAACCAGGGCGCGTCGTCGGTCCAGGCCACCCTCGCCGAGCTGTTCGAGCTGCCCCCTGAGTCGGTCCGGGTCGTCGCGCAGCACGTCGGCGGCGGCTTCGGCAGCAAGGGGTACGCCAAGGCCGCGGTGGTGCTCGCCGCCCTCGCCGCCCGACACGTGGACCGCCCGGTGAAGCTGGCGCTGACCCGCCAGCAACTGTTCGGGCCGATCGGTTACCGCACCCCCACCATCCAGCGGGTCCGCCTCGCCGCCGACACCGACGGCCGGCTCACCGCCATCTGCCACGACGCGATCAGCCAGACCTCGACCATCCACGAGTTCGCCGAGCAGACCGCCGTCTACACCCGCAGCATGTACGCCGCGCCGCACCGCCGCACCACGCACCGGCTGGCCCGCCTCGACGTGCCCACGCCGTTCTGGATGCGCGCCCCCGGCGAGTGCCCCGGCGCGTACGCCCTGGAGTCGGCGATGGACGAGCTGGCCGTCGCCGTCGGCATCGACCCGGTGGAGCTGCGCATCCGCAACGACACCGACATCGACCCCGACCAGGGGCAGCCGTTCACCAGCCGCAACCTGGTGGCCTGCCTGCGCGAGGGGGCACAACGCTTCGGTTGGGCCGGCCGTGATCCGTCTCCCCGGGCCCGGCGCGACGGGCGTTGGTTGATCGGCACGGGGGTGGCCGGATCGAGCTACCCGGCCCGGGCCCGGCCATCCTCGGCGACGGCCACCGCCCGGCCCGACGGGAGCTTCCTGGTGCGGGTCAACGCCACCGACATCGGCACCGGCGCGCGGACGGCGATCTGGCAGGTGGCCGCCGACGCGCTCGGGGTGCCTCCCGAGCAAGTGGAGATCCACATCGGGGACAGCGCCCTGCCGACCGCCCCGTTGGCCGGGGGGTCGATGGGGACCTCCAGCTGGAGCTGGGCGGTGATCCGGGCCGCTCAGGCGCTGCGCGAGAAGCTGCGCGACGGCGGGCCGCCGGCCGACGAGGTGACCGCCGAGGCGGACACCGCCGAGGAGGTGGGCGGTCAGCCGACGCGACCCCGGTACGCGTACGGGGCGCAGTTCGTCGAGGTGCGGGTCGACGCGGACACCGGCGAGGTGCGGCTGAACCGTATGCTCGGCGTGTTCGCGGCGGGGCGGGTGGTGAACCCGACGACGGCGCGCAGCCAGCTCATCGGCGGCATGACGATGGGGCTGTCGATGGCGCTGCACGAGGAGGGCCTGCTCGACGAGCGGTACGGCGACTGGGTCAACCACGACCTGGCCACCTACCACATCACCGGTTGCGCGGATGTGGAGTCCATCGAGGCGTACTGGCTGGACGAGCGGGACGACGAGCTGAACCCGGCCGGGGTGAAGGGCATCGGCGAGATCGGCATCGTCGGGGCCGCGGCGGCGGTGGCCAACGCGGTGCACCACGCGACCGGCGTCCGGATCCGGGAGCTGCCGATCCGGCTCGACAAGCTCGTCGGAGTATCGGGTTTGGCTTAAATAAGCCGTCAGTGATACAACTGTCGTCGTGCACGCCTTCGACGTGCTGGGCGATCCGGTCCGGCGCCGCATCCTGGAGCTGCTCGCCGACGGCGAGCAGCCCGCCGGCGCGGTCAGCGCGGTCATCCGCGAGGAGTTCGGCATCTCCCAGCCCGCCGTGTCCCAGCACCTCAAGGTGTTGCGCGACAACGGTTTCGCCACGGTGCGGGCGCAGGGCACCCGGCGGCTCTACGCGGTCGACCCGCGCCCACTGCGCGAGGTCGACGGCTGGCTGGAGCACTTCCGCCGGTTCTGGACCCCACCCCTGGCGGCACTCGCCACCGAGCTGGCCCGGGGCCGACGTGAGCGTCGCCTCCGTGGGCCCGCCGACCCATCCGACGAGAGGAACACCTGATGTTCGACGCCACCGAGCAGATCAACGCCGTCCAACGCACCGTCGGCAGCCGCACCCTGGAAGCCGGCGAGGCCCGGGTCACCACGATCAGCCAGACCTACCAGGCGACGGCCGAGGACCTGTGGGACGCCTGCACCAGCGCCGAGCGCATCCCGCGCTGGTTCCTGCCGATCTCCGGCGACCTGCGGCTGGGCGGCACGTACCAGCTCGAGGGCAACGCGAACGGCACCGTCGAAAGCTGCGAGCCGCCGCACCGCTTCACCGCCACCTGGGAGATGGGCGGCGAGGTGAGCTGGATCGAGGTACGGATCACCCCGGTCGACGGCGATCGGGCCCGGCTCGACCTGGACCACATCGCGCACGTCGACCAGGACCGGTGGGCCCAGTTCGGCCCCGGCGCGGTCGGTGTCGGGTGGGACCTGGGGCTGCTCGGCCTCGCCTCGCACCTGGCCGGCGACGGCAGCGGGATCACCCCGGAGCAGGGCGCGGAGTGGACCGCCTCCGACGAGGGACGGCGGGCCATGGAGCTGAGCAGCCACCTGTGGTGCGAGGCGAGCATCGCCGCCGGCACCGACGCAGACGAGGCGAAGGCCGCCGCGGAGCGCACCACCGCCTTCTACACCGGCACCCCGGCGGCCTGACCGCGGGGCGGGACGGCGGCACGGCAACGTCGGGGACGGCGGTCTGACCGCACGGCGCGACGGCGGCGCGGCAGTCGGGGCGGGGTTCGGAGTAACGTGCTGCGGCATGACCGGCACGCCGTACTCGCACTGTTCCTACTGCGGCGCCGCCTACCCGGCCGCCGCCGGATGGCCACGGGTCTGCGCGGCCTGCGGCGAGACCGTCTGGCGCAACCCACTGCCGGTGGCGGTCGCGGTGCTGCCGGTCCGCACGGCCGGGGGCCTGGGCGTGGTGGTGGTGGTCCGCCGGGACATCGAGCCGGCCCGTGGCCTGCTCGCGCTGCCCGGCGGCTTCATCGAGTACGGCGAGGAGTGGTCCGACGCCCTCGTCCGTGAGCTGCGGGAGGAGACCGGCCTGATCGCGGCGGCCGAGGACGCCCGCCTGTTCGCGGTGCACGGCGCACCGGCGGGAGGCACAATGATGATCTTCGGAGTGCTGCCCGAACGGGCGGCCGAGGACCTGCCACCGTCGGCGCCGACCGACGAGGCCACCGAGTGGCTGGTGCTCACCGACCCGGTCGAGCTGGCGTTCTCCACCCACACCCGGGTGCTCGCCGACTTTCTCACCCCAGGCCGCCCCGCCTGACCCACCGCCCCGCAGCGGCCCTCAACGAGCGCAAGATCGCGCTCGATCCGTGTTGTAGTGGCATCAAACGACCGCCGAGGCCACTACTTCACGGATCGAGCACGATCACGCGGGGCGGGGCGCCGCGCGGGACCGCGTGCTGCTGCTAGGTGGTTGGCGGGTCGTGGGGCGCGTCCGGTGGACCCTCGGTGATCGGCAGGAGGACCCGGAAGGTGGTGCGCCCCGGCTCGGTCTCCACCCGGATGTCGCCGTGGTGTTTGTGCACCACGATCCGGTACGAGATGTCCAGCCCCAGGCCGGTGCCCGCACCCACCGGCTTCGTGGTGAAGAACGGCTCGAAGATGCGCGGACGCACCTCCGGCGGGATGCCCGGCCCGGTGTCGGTGATCTCCACCGCCAGCAGCTCACCGACCCGTCCGGTGCGGACGGTCAGCACTCCCTTCTCCCCCATCGCGCCCAACGCGTTGTCGATCAAATTGGTCCACACCTGGTTCAGCTCGGCCGCGTACGCCGGAACCGGTGGGAGGCTGCGGTCGTACTCGCGGACCAGCTTGACCTCGGCGGGGATCTTGCCCTTGAACATCACCAACGTGGCGTCGAGAAGGTCGTGCACGTCCACCACCCGGTGCGGCGCGCGGTCCAGCTGGGAGTACTGCTTGGCGGCGCCCACCAGCCCGGAGATCCGGGTGACCGCGTCGCCGATCTCACGCATCAACAGCTCGGTGTCGACCGTGTACGTGAGCCAGCGCACCGCCGCCTCCAGGTCCGCCGCCCCGACCGCGGCCTTCACCTGCGCCAACCACTGCGCGTCGAGCCCACCGCCGACCAGGATCGGCGCCAGGTCCCAGGCCCCGTCGACCCCGTGCTCCTCCAACCAGTCGGTGAGGGCGTCCTCGGCGTCCGCGGTCGCCATCGGGGTCAACTTCGGCGCGGTGGCCACCCGGGCGACCGCCTCCTCCTGCAACGCGACCAGACCGTGCAGGGCACTGCCGTCGAGCCGCCCATCGGCGATCATGGCGAGCTTGTGCCGCATCCCGGCGACCCGGTCCCGCAGCACCGACGTGGCCCGGACCGCCGCCGCAGCCGGATTGTTCAGCTCGTGGGTCAGCCCCGCCGAGAGCGAACCGAGGGCCAGCAGCCGCTCCCGCTCACCGACGATGGCCTGACTGTCCCGCATCCCGAAGAACAACCCCTCCAACAGGTGCATGGGCATCGGGAACCAGGACCGCAGGGCGTACGCGAAATCCTCCGCCGGCAGCACGAAGAACTCCGCGTCGGTCACCGCCCGCAGGCTGTTGCGGTAGGTCTGCTCGACCTGGTCACCCAGGTACGCCTGGGTGGCCCCGCCGTACACCCCACGCTGGTCGGTCCGGCTGACCTCGACGTCGTCGCCACGCACGACGCGGCTCAACGCCACCGCCCCCCGCACCAACACGAAGAAGCAGGTCGCCGGCTCGCCCTCGCCGTACACGAGGGTGCCGCCGGCGCGCTGCTCGACCCGGCCGTGCTCGGCCAGCCAGTCGAGCTGCCCGTCGTCGAGCGCCTCGAACAGGAACAGGGTGCGCAACTGCGCCGGTGTCAGCCGGTCAGACTCGGTCGTCACAGGGACTCCTTCGCTCGCGACTGCGGGGCTCGCAACACCGGCTCACTCCTCGCGCTCACAGGATCTCCTTCGCTCGCGACTGCGGGGCTCGCAACACCGGCTCACTCCTCGCGCTCACAGGATCTCCTTCGCTCGCGACTGCGGGGCTCGCACATCCGGGCTCACTGGGCTTCCAGGTAGCGGTGCACCAACGACACGGCCATCGCGCCCTCGCCGACGGCCGAGGCGACCCGCTTGACCGACTCGGCCCGCACGTCCCCGGCGGCGAACACCCCCGGCACGCTGGTCTCCAGGTGGTACGGGTCGCGCGACAGCGACCAGCCGGGCGGTCGCCGGCCACCGGCGAGCAGATCCGGGCCGGTCACGATGAACCCGCGCCCGTCGCGGACCAGCACCCCGTCCAGCCAGTCGGTGCGCGGCTCCGCGCCGATGAAGATGAACAGCCAGGAGGTGTCGACCGAGCGGGCCTCCCCGGTGCGGGTGTCGCAGAGGGTGAGCCGTTGCAGGTGGTCCTCCCCCGCCGCGCCGACCACGGCGGTGTGCGGATGCACAGTGATCTTGTCGATCCGTTCCAGCTGGTCGATCAGGTATCGCGACATCGAGGCGGTCAGGTCCGCACCCCGGATGAGCAGGTGCACCCTGGCCGCGTACCGGGAGAAGTGGACCGCCGCCTGACCGGCGGAGTTGGCCCCGCCGACGATGTAGACGTCCTGCTCGACGCAGCTCGGCGCCTCGGTGGCGGCGGCGCCGTAGAACACCCCCCGCCCGGTGAAGTCGGCCAGCCCCGGGGCGTCGAGCACCCGGTACGACACGCCGGTGGCCAGCACCACTGTGTGCGCGGCGATCTCGGTGCCGTCGCCGAAGCGCAGCAGCCGGGCGCCGCCGGCCTCGCTGAGACCGACCACCTCCCGGGCGCTGAGCAGCTCGGCACCGAACTTGACCGCCTGGCGTCGGGCCCGGTCGGTCAACTGCGCGCCGGACACCCCGTCCGGGAAACCCAGGTAGTTCTCGATCCGGCTGCTCTGCCCGGCCTGACCGCCGGTCGCCCGTCGCTCCACGAGCACGGTACGCAGCCCCTCCGAGGCGCCGTACACCGCGGAGCCGAGCCCGGCGGGGCCACCGCCGATCACGACCAGGTCGTAGAAGTCACACGCCGGCACCACTGTCAACCCGGCCAGGGCGGCCAGCTCGGCCTCACTCGGGGCGACCAGCGCCTTGCCCTCGGGCGTCACCACCAGTGGCACGTCCGCCTCGGTGGCCCCGGCCGCGTCGAGCAACCGGACACCCTCCGGGTCGTCGGACAACAGCCACCGGTACGGCACCAGGTTGCGGGCCAGGAAGTCGCGGACCTTGAACGACGGCGCGGACCAGCGGTGCCCGACGACCCGGATCTCGACGCTGGCCGCGTCCGGGGTGGCCGCCCACGCCTCCAACAGCCCGTCGACCACCGGGTACAGCTTCTCCTCCGGCGGGTGCCAGGGCTTGAGCAGGTAGTGGTCCAGGTCGACCACGTTGATGGCCTCGATCGCGGCGTCGGTGTCCGCGTACGCGGTGAGCAGCACCCGACGGGCGGCCGGGAAGATGTCCATGGCCGCCTCAAGGAACTCGACGCCGGTCATCTCCGGCATCCGGTGGTCGGCCAGCAGCAGCGCCACCTGTTCGCCGCGCAGCTTGACCTCGCGCAGCGCGTCCAGCGCCTCCGGTCCCGAGGAGGCCCGCAGCACCCGATAGCGGTCGCCGTAGCGGCGCCGGATGTCGCGGGCCACCGCCCGGGACACCACGGGGTCGTCGTCGACGGTCAGGATCACCGGGTTCGCCATGGCGCCATGAAATCACCTGCACCCTGTCGACCGCACCACCGCCGGGGTCGGGCCCATGGTTGATCGCGTTCGCGATGGGTAAGCCGGGGAGCCGCGTGGGTGCCCGGAGATCGACGACCCGCCCGGTTGCCGCGCACACCTCGGGGGACCCATGGCGCACGCGACACCGACCCGACCGACGACGTCGGGCGCGATCGTGGAGCTGCGGGTGCACGGAGTCTCCGGCGCGGGGGCGGACCAGGTGTTGAACCGGCCCCACGTGCACCAGGTCGCCGGGGACCGCAGCGGAGGGTTCTACCGACCGCGTCCCGGCTATCCGGACTCCACCGGAACCGACGGGGTGACGCTGGAGGCGTACCGCTGGAGTGACCTGCCGTCCGGCACGGCGGTGCGGACGTTGTCGCTGGTCTTCCTGCTGCCGTTCATGCTCTGCAACGTGGCGCTGTGGATGCGACCGGCGAACACCGTCTCGACGCGCGGCTTCATGGCGCTGTGCCGGGTGCTCGCGCTCACCCTCACCGCGCTCTACGTGCTCTCCATCGTCGGGGTGGCGTTGGACCTGATCGCCTGGCGCTGCATGGACACCCCGTCGTGCCTGGCCGGCCGGAGCTGGCTGTCCTGGCTCGGCGGACGCCCGCCCGGGCTACGCCTGGGCGTGCTGGCGCTCGTGCCGGTCGCCGCCATCGGGATCGTCTGGTGGTTGGGCGCCCGCCCGAGCCACTCGTTCGACGCGTTCCGGACTCCGACGACGCCGGCGTCGAAACACCGGTTGAGCGCCGTCGGCCAGTGGGACGGCGAGCCGCTGGTGGGTCGGCTGCGCTCGGTGCACGTCGCGGCGGCGTTCGCCACCCTGAGCGGCAGCCTGCTGGCCGCGCGGGCCAGCCAGCACTCCTCGTGGGTGATGGTGATCCTGCTGACGGCAACCGGGGCGGTGCTGCTGGCCTGTCTGGTCCTGGTCACCGTGGTGGCGAGCATCGACCGTACCGACCCGTCGCCCCGGGTGGACGGCGTCTGCCGCGGGCTGCGCACGATCGCCTGCGGCCTGACGATGCTGGTGATCGTGCACGTCGTCATCAGCCCGGCGCCGTGGCCGCAGGGCGGTTCGCTGCCCGGTTACGGCGCGATCGTGGCCTGGCTGTTCGTCAGCCAGACCGTGCTGGTGGTGGTGCTCGGCACGCTGGTGATCTGGCGCCGGGGTGGTGGGCAGCGCCGTTCACCTCTGCGCGCGTTGGGGTCGCCGGTCTTCATGACGATCTCGGCCGGGCTCGCCGTGGCGTTCTCCGCCGAGCTGGTCTACCGGGTGGCGGACCTGCTGGATCGCCACGGGACGACCGCTGACGGTCTGGAGACCAGCCCTCCGCTGGCGTACAAATGGGCGATCTTCGGGTTTTTCCTGGCCGTGGTGACGGCTCTGCTGGTGGCCGGTCTGGTCACCAGGATGACCCGGCGTGAGCGGCTGCGGGCCGCGCGGGCGATCGTGGCCGCCGACTTCCCGCACGCGCCGCCGCAGGCGGCGGACCGGCTGCGGCGGGTCGAGCAGGCGGTGGCCCGGGCGCGTTTCACCGAGAACCTGGAACCGCTCTCCGTGGTGTACGCCTGCCTGGCGGCGCTCGGCCTGGCCACCAGCGTGCTCGGCCTACTCCAGCTCCGACCGGGCAAGGTGGCGCAGCGCTACGTGGGAGTGCCGGAGAGCATGGTCAACTTCCTGATCGGGTCCGGTAGCTACGTCATCGCCGCGATCCTGCTCGGTCTCGTGGTGGGCGGCATCTTCGCATACCGGACACCGCAGTTCCGCCGGTACGTGGGCGTGCTCTGGGACCTGGGCACCTTCTGGCCGCGGGCGGCGCACCCGTTCGCGCCACCCTGTTACGCCGAGCGGGCCGTGCCGGAGTTGGCGAAACGGATCACCTACCTGGTGGAGCAGGGGCACTGTGTGCTGCTGGCCGGGCACAGCCACGGCTCGGTGCTGCTCGCCGCCACGGTGCTGCAACTGCCCACCCGGATCACCGACCGGGTCGCCCTGCTGACCTACGGGTCGCCGCTGGGCCGGCTGTACTCCCGGCTGTTCCCGGCGTACGCCGACGAGCCGGCGCTGCGCGAGATCGGCGAACGGGTGGGCTGGCGCTGGATCAACCTGTGGCGCGACACCGACCCGATCGGCGGCTGGATCTTCGCCGCCCACCGTCCCGGGGAGGCCGAGACGCTGACCGGGCCGGCGGCGACGGTGGATCGGCGGTTGACCGACCCGCAGGACGTGGTGCCACCGCCCAGCGACAGTGTTCCCCCGCCGATCCTGGGGCACTGGCCGTGTGAGTCGCAGGAGGCGTTCGCCGAGGCGGTGCGGGAGCTGACCCGGCGGCTGCGCCGCGAACACCGGACGACCGGCTGAGCCGGCGGCCGGATATCGTCGCGGGGTGAGCCCGTCCACACCGCCCGCCCGCCGGTTGATCGCCTCCAACAAGAAGGCCCGGCACGAGTACACGGTGCTGCGCACGTACGAGGCGGGCATCGTGCTGGTCGGCACCGAGGTGAAGTCGCTGCGCGAGGGGCGGGCCTCGCTGGTGGACGCGTTCGCCCACGAGCGCGACGGCGAGATCGTGCTGTACGGCCTGCACATCGCCGAGTACGCCTACGGGACGTGGACCAACCACGCTCCGCGCCGCAACCGCAAGCTGTTGCTGCACCGGGCCGAGATCGACCGGATCCTGGACAAGGTCCGCGAGGGCGCGGTGACCATGGTCCCGTTGTCGATGTACTTCGAGAACGGTTTCGCCAAGGTCGAGTTGGCCCTGGCCAAGGGTAAGCGCTCCTACGACAAGCGGCAGACGCTGGCCGAGCGCGACGCCAACCGGGAGATCGCCCGCGAGCTGGGCCGGCACCTCAAGGGCCACCCCCGCCGTCCCTGATCTCGGATCGTCAGTCCCGGGCACTGTCTCTCCCACCGGTCGCGCGCGTCTTCCGCGCGGGTCGCGGCGCGGCGCGCCCGGACGCTCACCGTCCCACCCGCCCTGCTCGACGCCGTCCGCCGTCGACGGGGAGCGCTACCGCCGCTTCGTGTCGACCCGCGGCCAACTGCTCAACCAGTCGCCGCAGCTGCGCAACTGCTGAGGGCGCCGGGTGGACCCGCCGGCTCGCCGGCGGGTCCACCCGGGTGCTAGCGGCCGATCGTGTCCAGCTCGGAGAGGTCGTCCTCGGAGAGGGAGAGCGCCGCGCCCGCGATGTTCTCGCGCAGGTGTGCCGCGGACGAGGTGCCCGGGATCAGCAGGATGTTCGGCGACCGTCGCAACAGCCAGGCCAGCGCCACCGACATCGGCGCCGCCTCCAGCCGGGCGGCCACCGTCGACAGCACCGACGACTGCAGGGGGCTGAAGCCGCCGAGCGGGAAGAACGGCACGTAGGCGACGCCCTGCCCGGCGAGCGCGTCGATCAGCTCGTCGTCGCGGCGGTGCGCGAGGTTGTACATGTTCTGCACGCACACGATCGGTGCGATCGCCTGCGCCTCGGCCACCTGCCCCGGCGTGGCGTTGCTCACCCCGAGGTGCCGGATCAGTCCCTGCCGCTGCAGGTCGGCGAGGGTCTCGAACGCCTCGGCGAGAGAGCCGGGCAGCGGGCCCGCGGCGTCGCCCAACCGGAGGTTGACGAGGTCGAGCACGTCGAGACCGAGGGTCTCCAGGTTCTCGTGCACGGACCGGCGCAGGCTCTGCGGGTCACGGGCCAGGGGCCAGCCGCCCTGCGGGTCACGGTTCGCGCCGACCTTGGTCACGATGTGCAGCGAATCGGGGTACGGGTGCAGCGCCTCCCGGATCAGCTGGTTGGTGACCTGCGGCCCGTAGGCCGCCGAGGTGTCGATGTGGGTGATGCCGAGCTCGACGGCCGTACGCAGGACGGCGAGTGCGCCGTCGCGGTCGGCCGGCGGTCCCATCACCCGGGGGCCGGCCAGTTGCATGGCGCCGTAGCCGAACCGGGTGACCGTCAGGCCTCCCAATGTCCAGGTGCCGCCGGGAAGGGAGGTGGTGAGCATGTTCGTACCTCTGGCTCTCGTGTCGCGCCGAGCGGTGCCGGCGCATCGTCTACCTGCTCCACCATCGGGGTGTAGCTTCACTATCGGAAGTAGGCACCTGAAGGTGCGTAACGCCCCGGCGGCTGAGGAGCGGCTTGATGACAACGACCACGGCGGCGCAGAAGAGGGCTCAGGCCAAGGCGGAATATGACGCCTTCCTGGCGCAGTGTCCGAGTCGTAAGCTGATCGACCGCATCGCGGACAAGTGGGTCACCCTGGTGCTGGCGGCGCTGAACAGCGACGGCTCGCACCGCTTCGGCCTCGACTGCGCCGGCAGGCCCCGGTCCATGCGCTACTCGGAGCTGTCGCGCCTGCTGGCCGGGGTCAGCCAGAAGATGCTCACCCAGACACTGCGCTCCCTGGAACGCGACGGTCTGATCACCCGCACCGTCGTGCCGACAGTGCCCGTCACCGTCACCTACGAACTGACCGACCTCGGCATCTCCCTGCACCACCTGATGCGCGGCCTGAAGGGTTGGGCCGAAACGCACATGGACGACGTGCTCGCCAACCGCGCGACGTACGACAACCGCGACGCCTGAGCCGCGCGCCGCCCGCGGCAACCACCGGGCCGCGCGGAAGGCACGCAGCCACGGCCGCAGAAGCCCCAAGAGGTACGCAGACACGGCTCATTTCGGCCTTTCGCGCTCGCAGATGCGGCAGCTATGGTGAGCCGGTGACGATGTTCCGGATCGGTGAGGCGGCCGACCTGCTCGGCGTCAGCAGCGACACGATCCGCCGCTGGGTCGATGCCGGGCGGCTGACGGCCGGGCGCGACGAGCACGGCCACCGGGTGATCGACGGCGTCGACCTGGCGGCGTTCGCCCGCGCCCAGGCCGCCGACCCGGACGCGGGCGCCGAGTTCTCCTCGGCCCGCAACCGGCTGCGCGGCATCGTCGTCGACGTCCGCAAGGACACGGTCATGGCCCAGGTCGACATCCAGGCTGGTCCGTTCCGGGTCGTGTCGCTGATGAGCCGGGAGGCGGTCGACGAGCTCGATCTGCGGGTCGGGGCGGTGGCCGTTGCGGTGATCAAGTCGACAACGGTGGTGGTGGAGCGGGCCGCACCAGCTGTGAGCAGGGGACGGTCGGGCGGATGAGCGCACGGACGACGCGTACGGCGATGGCAGTGGTCATGGCGCTGGCGGTCGCCGGCTGCGGCGCGGGCGACGACCGGGCCTCCGGCGGTGCCGCGGACGGCCGGGTCACCGGGGCGGTGACGGTGTTCGCGGCCGCCTCGCTGACCGAGTCGTTCCGCCGGATCGGCAAGGAGTTCGAGGCCGCCAATCCCGGCAGCACCGTGACCCTCAACGTCGCGGGCAGCTCCGCCCTGGCCAACCAGATCAACCAGGGCGCGCCGGCGGACGTGTTCGCCTCCGCCGCCCCGGCGAACATGGCCACGGTCACCGAGGCGGGCAACGCCGATGGCACACCGACCGTTTTCGCCCGCAACCAGTTGGTCATCGCGGTGCCCCGGGGCAACCCGAAGGGCGTGACCGGGCTGGCCGACCTGAGCCGGCCCGGGGTGAAGGTGGCGCTCTGCGCCAACCAGGTGCCCTGCGGCGCGGCGGCCCGCACCGCTCTGGACGCGGCCGGTGTCGCGCTGACACCGGTCACCCTGGAGCAGGACGTCAAGGGCGCGCTCGCCAAGGTGAAGCTGGGTGAGGTCGACGCCGCCCTGGTCTACCGCACCGACGTGCGAGCGGCGAGCGCCGACGTGACCGGTGTGGAGTTCCCCGAGTCGGCGCGGGCGGTCAACGACTACCCGATCGTCGCGTTGAAGGACGCGCCCAATCCGACCGGCGCGCGGGCCTTCGTCGCGTACGTCCGCTCGGCGCCGGCGCAGGCTGTCCTCGCCGAGGCCGGGTTCCAGGCTCCGTGAGGCAGGTCCACGACGACACCGCACGCGAGCGTGACGACGCGGCACGCGAGCGCCGGGCCACGCCGCGACGGCGGGGGCGGGTGCCGGCGGCGCTGCTGATCCCCGCCGGGCTGGGGCTGCTCTTCCTCGTCCTGCCGCTGGTCGGGCTGGTGATCCGGGCGCCGTGGACCACCCTGCCGCAGCGACTCACCGAGCCGGGCGCGTTGACCGCGCTGCGGCTGTCGGTGCAGACCGCGACGCTGGCCACCGCGCTCTGCCTGCTGCTCGGGGTGCCGCTCGCCTGGGTGCTGGCCCGGGTCGAGTTCCCCGGCCGCCGGCTGGTGCGGGCGCTGGTCACCGTGCCGCTGGTGCTGCCGCCGGTGGTCGGTGGGGTGGCGCTGCTGCTGGTCTTCGGCCGGCGCGGGCTGCTCGGCGGCTGGCTCGACACCACGTTCGGCGTCACCCTGCCGTTCACCACCACTGGTGTCGTGCTGGCCGAGGCGTTCGTGGCCATGCCGTTCCTCGTGATCGCCGTGGAGGGTGCGCTGCGCGCCGCCGACCACCGCTACGAGGAGGCCGCCGCGACGCTGGGGGCCAGCCGGTGGACCGCCTTCACCCACGTCACGCTGCCGTTGGTGGCGCCCGGGCTGGCCGCCGGGGCGGTGCTCTGCTGGGCGCGGGCGCTCGGCGAGTTCGGGGCCACCATCACCTTCGCCGGCAACTATCCCGGCCGCACCCAGACCATGCCGCTCGCCGTCTACCTGGCGTTGGAGACCGACCTGGAGTCCGCGATCGTGCTCAGCCTGGTGCTGCTCGTGGTGTCGGTGGGCATCCTGGTCGCGTTGCGTGAGCGCTGGATGAGCACCGCATGAGCGATGCCCTGCTGGACGCCCGGGTCGTCGTCGACCGGGGCGCCTTCCGACTCGCCGTGCCGCTGCGGGTCGCACCCGGCGAGGTGGTCGCGTTGCTCGGCCCGAACGGGGCCGGCAAGACGACCGCGCTGCGTGCGCTGGCCGGGCTGCATCCGCTCACCGCCGGTCATGTCACCCTCGACGGCGTCGAGCTGGACCGCCCGGCCACCGGGTGCTGGGTGCCCACCGAGCGCCGGCCGATCGGCGTGGTCTTCCAGGACTACCTGCTCTTTCCGCACCTGAGCGCGGTGGACAACGTGGCCTTCGGGCCGCGCCGGCACGGTGTCGAGCGGCGGGCCGCCCGCGCCACGGCCCGGGAGTGGCTGACCCGGGTGGGGCTTGACGCGCAGGCGCGCCACCGGCCCCGGCAGCTCTCCGGCGGCCAGGCGCAGCGGGTGGCGCTGGCCCGCGCGCTTGCCGTGGCACCGTCGCTGCTGTTGCTGGACGAGCCGCTGGCCGCGCTGGACGCCCGCACCCGGTTGGACACCCGCGCGGAGCTGCACCGGCACCTGTCGGCGCACGCGGGCGCGACGGTGCTGGTCACCCACGACCCGCTGGACGCGCTGGCGCTGGCCGACCGACTGGTCATCGTCGAGGGTGGCCGGGTGGTGCAGGAGGGCGACGGGCCGAGCGTGACCGCCCGGCCGCGCACCGACTACGTCGCCCGGCTGGTCGGGTTGAACCTGTACCGGGGCCGCGCCGACGGGCACGGGGTGCGGATTTCACCGGAGCTGACCCTCACTGTCGCCGACCGGTTGGACGGCGAGGCGTTCGTGGCGTTCCGGCCGGCCGCGGTGGCGCTGCACCCGGCCCGGCCGGAGGGCAGCGCGCGCAACACCTGGGCGGGGACGGTGGTCGGCGTGCAGCGCCACGGTGACAACGTACGGGTGCAACTGGACGGGCCGATCGGGGTGGCCGCCGACGTCACGCCGGCCGACGCCGCCCAACTGCGGCTGATCCCGGGCCAGCGGGTGTGGGCGGCGGTCAAGGCGACCGAGACGCACGCCTACCCGGCCACCGGCTGACCGGGGCGCGCGGCTCGCACCGGCGCGGACGTCGCCACCCGCGGCAGTGCGTCAGCCGGCTGTCGCGCGGGAGTGCGTCAGCCGGCGAGCAGGTCGTTGTGTGCGGCGCGCAGCCGGGCCAGCGCCGGGTCGCTGCCCGGGACGACTCGGCGATCCAGCTCGGACCACACCTCGGCCAGCGCCGCGCGGACCGCACTCAGCTCGGCGGCGTGCCGCTGGCTGCTGCGTCGGTGCTGCTCGTCGAGGCGCCGAGCCCAGCCGGCGGTGACAGTGGCGAGACGGTCGGCGTCGGCGCGGGCCTGCGCGCCGCTGCGGGCGGCCGCGGCGGGGACGATTGCGGCGACCGGGCGGGGGTCGCCGTCGCGGGTGACGACGGTGACCGCGTCGGTCAGCTCGGCCAGCGCGACGAGCTGGCTGAACCGGGTGCGCGCCTCACGCAGCGGCACGGAACGCGGCGGGTCGGGACGAGGGGTGAGCGCGGGGACGGCCATGGATGCATGGTGTCGCCCGGGTACGACAGAAATACGTCGTCAGTGGACAGTGGCCGGCGTCGCGCTCGATCCGGCCAACCACTCGTCGGCCAGCACGGACCAGACTTCGAGGTCGATCCTGCCGTTCGGGCCGGGGGCGACCTGGCGGAGCGTGCCGTCCAGGCGCAGGCCGAGCCGACCGGCGAGGGCCTTGCTGCGGGTGTTGTCGGCGTTGGTGCGCCACTCCACCCGCTGGATGCCGCGCTCGCGCACCGCCCAGTCGACGAGCCAGCGGACCGCCGGTGCGACCATGCCCTTTCCCTCGGCTGCCGGCTCCACCCAGCAGCCGACCTCGCAGACACCTCGGGTCACGTCGAAGGACACGAGCAGGACCCCGCCGACCAGGGTGCCGTGCCACCACAGCCCCCAGATGCCGCCGCTGTCGCTGGCCCAGCGGTCGGCGTAGCGTTGCAGGACCGCTCGGGCCGACGACAGGTCGGTGGCCACGAAGGTCGGCGACACCCACGGCTGGATGTGCTCCCGGGCCCGGTCGAGGTTGGCGAGGAACTCCTCGGCCCGCCACGGCTCCAGCGGGCGCAGCTCGACGTCCTCGGTCAGCGGCACTGCGAACACCGGGCCTCCACTCAGTACGCTCCGAACATCGGTGACAGGCTCGCACACGTGTCCGGCGCACGTGCGCCGGGGCAGCGTCGTCGAGGCGCACCCGGCGGCCCAGCCGATCAGATGATCATGTGGGTCCAGTAGCTGAGCCACAGCACGAACAGCACGCCCTGCACCACGGCGAGCGTCGCGGTCAGCCACACGTCGACGCTGGCGTGCCGGGCCCACCGGGCCAGCACCAGCGCCACCGGGAAGACCGCGAGCAGGTAGCGCAGCAGGCTCTTGTACACCGGCGGGCCCATCGACAGCGGCACCAGCACCATCAGGACGCCGTACACCAGGTAGGCCAGTTCCCGGCGGCGGAACCCGGCGACCAGCACGCCCAGGACGGCCACGGCGAACCACACCCGGACGGCGTCGCGTGGCTCCCCGGCCAGCCCGTTCAGCAGCACCGGCACCGGGTTCTGCACCTCGATCCCCCACCCGGTCCGCTGCGCGTGCTGGTAGGCGAACCAGTCCCCACCCCGCCACCGGCAGTACGCCATGAAGGTGAACCACCCGGCGGGCAGCAGCGCCAACGGCCACCCGGTCCGCAGGTAGCCGAGCAGGGCGCGCGGGCCCAGCCGCCAGTCGTGCTGGCGCACCAGCACCAGGGCCAGCGGCAGCACCACGAGCAGGCCGACGGAGCGGCTCATCGCCAGGAAGTAGCCGACCACCCCGACCAGCAGCCACCGCCTGCGCTCGGCGTAGTAGAAGGCGGCCAACGCGAGGCAGACGAAGAGCGACTCGGTCAACGCGGCCTGGAACAGGAACGCGGTCGGCAGCAGCACCAGGTACCGGGTGAACCGGCGGGCCGCGTGCGCGTCGCCGAGCAGCAGCTCGGCCAGCCGGTAGCCGTACCAGAGCGCCAGCAGGAACGCGACGTTGCTGATCAGCAGCAGGGCCAGGGCGGTGTCGCCGCCGAACAGCACACCGACCGGCCGGGCCAGGAACGGGTACAGCAGCGGAAAGCCGAAGTCCACCCACGGCCCGCTCAGCGACACGGTGCTCAGCCGCAGGTAGAGCAGCGAGTCCCAGGCGAACCAGAACGACAGCCACCGGTGCCCGGAGATCTCCCGCTGTTGCGCCCACATCAGCGCCTCGTCCGGCGGCGGGGCCCCGGGGATACCGTCCCAGGCGTGCAGGACCAGGAGCCCGAGCACTGTGAGCAGCAGCTTCGCGCCGAGGAACAGGGCAATGACGTACGGCCAGGGCGCCGGCACCCGACGGGCCACGCGCGCCGCGCCGTGGCCGACCACGACCGCCCGGGCGGCCAGCGCCGTCGTGCCAGTGCGCCACCGGTCCATCCGCCCCGCTCCCCCGCTCCCCCGGCCGCGTGGGGGGTCGCTCTTCTCGTGGTACGCCGCCACGCGCCCCGCCGAAGCGGGGACCAGCCACCCCCAAGTGTGACATTCTGCGCAGAACGGGTCGACGCCGCGCCTCAACCATGGCGGTGAGCAGGGGGAGCGCGTCAGCATGAGCGAGCAGAGCGGCACGGTGGTCATCGGGGCGGGGCCGGCCGGGCTCACCGCGGCGTACGAGCTGCTCCGGCACGGCCGATCGGTGCAGGTGTTCGAGGCCGACGAGGTGGTCGGCGGGATCAGCCGGACCGTCGAGCGCGACGGGTGGCGGTTCGACATCGGCGGGCACCGGTTCTTCACGAAGGTGCCCCGGGTCGAGGCGTTCTGGCACGAGATCCTGCCGGACGAGGATTTCCTGACCCGGCCCCGGATGAGCCGCATCGTCTACCGGGGAGCCCTGTTCAACTACCCGTTGAGCGCCATGAACGCCCTGCGCAACCTGGGTCTGCCGGAGGCCGCCCGCTGCCTCGGCTCGTACGCGCGCGCCCGGCTGCGACCACCACGCGACCAGTCGCACTTCGAGGGCTGGGTGTCGGCCCGGTTCGGCTGGCGGCTGTACTCGATCTTCTTCAAGACGTACACGGAGAAGGTGTGGGGTATGCCGGCGCACCGGTTGCAGGCCGACTGGGCGGCGCAACGGATCAAGAATCTGTCGCTGGCCACGGCGATCCGCAACGCGCTGCTGCCCCGGCGTCGGCGCACCGACGTGACGAGCCTGATCGAGCAGTTCCAGTACCCGAAGTACGGGCCGGGGATGATGTGGGAACGCTGCGCCGAGCGGGTCCGCGAGCGGGGTGGACAGCTGTCCACCGGCAGCTGGGTCACCGCCGTGCACCGCGACCCGGCCCGCCGACGGGCGATCAGCGTGACCGTCAACGGCACGGGCGGGCAGCGCACCGAGGCGGCCGACCACGTGATCTCGTCCATGCCGATCTCGGAGCTGGTGGCCGCGCTGCACCCTCCGGCCCCGCCGGAGGTCCGGGCCTGCGCGGCCGACCTGCGCTACCGCGACTTCCTGACGGTCGCCCTGGTCGTGCCGGCCGAGTTCTCGTTTCCGGACAACTGGATCTACGTGCACGACCCGGAGGTGCGGGTGGGCCGGATCCAGAACTTCGGCTCCTGGTCGCCGTACCTGGTGAAGGACGGCCGCACCTGCCTGGGCCTGGAGTACTTCGTGTTCGAGGACGACGAGATGTGGCGTACCCCGGATGCCGACCTGGTGGCCCTGGCCACCACGGAGCTGGAGCGGTTGGGGTTGGTCCGACCCGGTGTGGTGGAGGCCGGCTACGTCGTGCGGATGCCCAAGGCCTACCCGGTGTACGACGAGCGCTACCAGCACAACGTGGAGGTGATCCGAGCCTGGCTGGCCGAGGCGGTGCCGAACGTGCATCCGGTGGGCCGCAACGGCATGCACCGCTACAACAACCAGGACCACTCGATGCTGACCGCGATGCTCACCGTCGAGAACATCGCCACCGGGAGTACGCACGACATCTGGTCGGTCAACGTGGAGCAGGACTATCACGAGGAATCCGCCGGCGGCGACAACCGGCGGGGCACGGGGCGGGACGCGCCGGTGGTGCCCAGCCGGATCATCGCGGCCTCGATCAGCGCACCCGGCGGGTCGGACGAGCGGTCCTCCGCCGCGGCTCCCCCGTCGCACGCCTGACGCCGAGCACGGCCTCGCGGAACGAGCCGGCGCTCACCGCGCCAGGTGCGCGCAGTGGGCCACCGTGGCGTCGTCCGGAGCCAGCGCGTCGGCGTCAGCGGCGGCCTGCGCCTCGGCCCGCCGGACCCGAGCGATGACGCCGGCCGGCCCGCTGGCGCGCAGCAGGTCCAGCACACCCGGCCAGTCGGTCTGGGCGTACGGGCTGACGATGCGGCTGGCGCCGTTGCTGAGCAGCGCGACACCGTTCAGGCCGGCGAGGGACCGGCTGCCGGTCACCGCCTCCCGTGCCGCGCGCGGATCGTCCTTGGCGATCCAGTAGCCGCCCGGCTGGTTGCGACGGGCACGTAGCGCGGTGACGCACGCGGCGCGCACCCGGTCGTACTCCGGGGTTCCCCGGACCAGGCCGGCCAGCGGCGCCGAGCATTCCCGCCGGGCAGTCGTCTCGCGCTCATCGGTGAGCACCTGCGGGCCGGCGTCGGCCCGGTCGAGAACGACGAAGCAGTCCGCGAGCAACAGCCAGTCCAGGCGGCGGTGGTGGGCGCGGACCATTGCGACGGTGGCCTGCGGGCTGCTGGGGTCCGCGATGTCGCAGGTGTCGCCGTGCTCGGCGGCGATCTCGTCGATGGCGGTGGCGAGGATCGCGGCGAGCCCTCGCCCGTCGCCGCGCGACAGCTGGCCGAGCAGCGCGCCGCCGAGGCGGTGCGTGTACCAGGCGACGCCGTGGCGGCACAGCGATTCGGATCCCGGGATGCCGGCGCCGTCGAGCAGCACGACAGCGCCAGGAACGGCGCCCACGAAGTCCTCGTTCGGCCGGTCGGCAGTGCCAGCGCTCGTCGCCATGCTGACCAACATGGGTGGGCTCCTGTCTGAATGGCGAGGTGAACTCGCTCCGGCGGACTGTCGTCCGACGCCCGCAGGCGCAGCGGGTCACTGTCGGGGTCGGCCGGTGATGCCGTCCAGGACGGTGGTCAGGTTGTGGTGGAAGGTCTCCTGGGCATTGAGGTGCGCGCCGTCGACGACGAGCCGGGCCACGGTGGGGTACCTGCCGGTCGTCAACATGCGGGTGAGGTAGGGGCCGAGGCGGGCCTGAAAGGCGGCGAGGTCGGTGCCGGTGGACCGGGTGGTGCGGCGCTCGGTGATCTCTCTACGGACCGCTCCCGCCAGGAAGGCGTTGAGGGCGCCCACCGCTCGCTGGAGGTCGTCGATGTCACGTACGGCGGGGGCCTTGCTGAGCGCCGCGGCTGTCGCCTCGCCCACGGCGAGCGCGTGCGGCCCCAGGTGCGGCCGCCCGCCGAGCAGGTCGGCGAACCACTCGTGGGCGAGGGCGGCGTCACGGGTCGCGTGGGCGATGGCCAGCAGCGTGGCGCGCCACTGCGCGTGCTGGGCCACCTCGGCGATCCGGGCATAGACGACGTCGACCATGAGATCGAGGAGTTCGGATTTGTTGGTCACGTAGTCGTAGAGCCGCATCGGGCCCACACCGAGCTCTTTGGCGATCTTGCGCAACGACAGCCCGTCGAGGCCGCCCGCGTCGGCGAGCCGGATCGCCGTAGCGGCGATCTTGTCCCGGCTCAACGGCACCGGCGCCGCCCTCGGTTGAGGTTCGGGCCGCTCCCATACTGACAACGGCTCGCTACCGTACGGTGTATCCACAAATACAGTGTACGGTAGCGGCGTGAGAACGCGAATCGCGATCGCCGGTGGTGGCCTCGGCGGGTTGACCCTGGCCCGGATCCTGCACCGGCGCGGCATCGACGCCGTGGTGTACGACCGGGAGGCGAGCCGGTCCGCGCGCCCCCAGGGCGGCGCCCTCGACCTGCACCCGGAGTCCGGGCAACTGGCACTGGCCGAGGCGGGTCTCGCCGACCGGTTCCAGTCGGCGGCGCGGCCCGAGGGCGAGGAACATCGCATCCTCGACCCGACCGGACGCACCCTGGTGCACCACGTGCCGCAACCCGGCTCATTCTCCGGGCGACCCGAGATCGACCGCAGCGCCCTGCGTGATCTCCTGCTCGACTCCCTGCCCAGCGGCACGGTGCGCTGGGGGCACCGGCTCGTCGCGGCGACCGCACGCCCCGACGAGGGCTGGGATCTGACGTTCCACGACGGCCACCGAGCCGGCTGCGACATCCTCATCGGCGCGGACGGCGCGCGCTCGGTCGTCCGCACCCTGCTGACCGACGTCGCGCTGTCCTATGTGGCGACCCTGGTGGAGCTGAGCGTCGAGGACGTCGACCGGCGGCATCCCGACCTCGCCGAGTTGGTCGGCCCCGGGAACCTGTGGTGCGTCGGCGCGAACCAGATCCTGGCCGCCCAACGCCTCGGCGACGGCAGCCTCCGGGTCGGGATCTCGCTGCGCGCGCCGGAGCAGCCCCTCGACACGTACCGCGGCAAGCGCGCCCTGCTGGACCTGTTCGCCGGCTGGGCCCCCCGCCTCACCGCACTCATCAAGGCCGCCGACAGCCCGCCGACGCGACGCCTGATCGAGGCGATGCCCACCGGCACGCGCTGGGCCAACCGGCCGGGCGTCACCCTGATCGGCGACGCCGCGCACCTCATGCCGCCGGTCGGCGAGGGCGCGAACCAGGCCATGCTCGACGCGGCGGAACTCGCCGGCCGACTCGCCGGCGATCCGGCCGACCCGAACGCGGCGATCCGCGGCTACGAAGAGTCGATGTTCACCAGGATCCACCCGATCGCCGAGATGTCCGCACAGGTCCAGGCCATGATGCTGTCCCCTACCGCGGCGGACGACATCGTCCGCTTCTTCACCCGGCCGGCGGAACCGGCACGCGCGGACTGACAGCAGCCCGTCGGACCGGAGAGCGGCGGTTCACCCCGCCGGTGCCACGAAGACGAGGTCGGAGATGGCCACCGGAGGAACCTCGGCGACCGCCTCGACGACCACCCGCCAGGTCCCCACCGGCGGCAGCAGGTAGCCGTCGTAGCGGCAGTGCCCGTCGGGACGCAGCATGGTCACGGCGACCGGTTCGCCGCGGTCCGGGCACTCGAGTCGGGCGTGCAGGAGCAGGTCCGGCCGGTCGGCGGTCACCACCACCGGCAGCGGCGTGTCCGCCACCGCCACCTCGGGCACGTCCAGGCCGAGTTCCACCGGCGGCGCCAGGATCTCCCCCAGGTCGACGGGATCGATCTTGTCGAGGATCACGTCGAGCACCCGACGCGACGCGGTCAGCGGGCCGTGTCGTTCGGCGAAGCAGGTCGCCTCCTCGGTGGTGGCCCACTCCGGTGGCACGGCACTGAACAGCGGCACCGTCCCGTCGCCCAGATAGTCCCGACCCTGGTAGGCCTTCCCGTACGACAGGCCGTCCCGGTCGACGGTCACGCTCTGCCAGGTGGGTTGGCGTTTCCCGGCGACGGCGTGAACGGTGTACTCGGGACGGCCGTTCACCCGCACCGCCGCGGCGATCTCGTCGTGGAAGGCCAGTCCGGACGCCACCGCGTCCGGCGCCAGCCCCGGCAGGGCCACGGCCCGCACGCTCGTCGGTCCACCGCCCACGTCCAGGCAACGGTACGTCGGCAACAGCTCGTACAGTGCCGGGAAGGTCCGCGTGACGTCGGTCAGCAGCGTGTCCCAGCCGAGCGAACGCAGTGGCCGGAAGGCATCGCCGGTCAGCGCCCGCACCGCGTTCACCGAGCCACGGTAGGGCGTGCCCAGTGTGACCAGTCGGCGGGTCAACTCCCGGCCACCCAGCACCTCGATGAGGTACCGGGCGACGAGCCCGCCCATCGAGTGACAGACGAAGACGACCTTGGCGCTCGGGCCACCAGCGCCGCGCCGCCACTCGTCCAACCAGGACCGCACGTGCTCGTTCAGAAGCCTCGCGGTGTGCCGGTTCGACCGACGCCAGTCGTAGCTGAACACCCGCAGAGCCGGGCCGAAGGCGTCGGTGAGCTGTCGCAGCAGGCGGTCGTACCCGGGGCCGCCACAGAACCCGGGCCACAGGTGGAGACCGCGAACCGGACCCGCCGGCCGCAGACCGTCCGTCCCCGGCGCACCGTCGGCCAGGCGCAACAGTTCGACGGTACGGGTGAACGACGCGGCGCCGCGGGCCACGGTGGGCCACGACAGATTCCAGACGTCACCCCGCCCGGGCAGCGTCAACACGCTCCCCGTCACCCCGGGCACCATGACGACCAGGTCACGGATGGGCATGCGGCTCCTCCGCTCGGATGGCCCAGTTCCCTCGGGACCAGTGGGTCCACGTACGGCGTCGCCGGCCCTCTGACTCTCCCTCCGGGGTGGGCGTCGCCGCCATGGAGGAAGGCCCCGGTTCCGGGGCGAAGATCGGCCCATCCGCCCGGACGCGCTGCCGGCGGCCGTCCGTCGCAGTGTCGTGCTCGGGCGGCACCGGCAGTTGCCGCAGCTCCACCATGTGGACGCCGTCGTCGCCGCCGCTGGCCAGCAGCGTCCGACCGTCGCGTTCAATGATCGCCAGTGCGCGTACCGCCGCCGTCTGGCTGGTCAGTTGGGCCAGACGCTGGCCGGTCCGGCAGTCCCAGAGCAGCACCGTGCGGTCGTCGCCGCCCGAAGCCAGCACCGTGCGCCCGTCGATCTCACCGATGGCGAGCGCGTTCACCGCCTCCCCGTGCCCCCGCAGCGTGTGGATCTTTTCGCCCCGCTCGACGTCCCAGAGCACGACGTTGTTGTCCTGCCCGCCGGTGGCGAGCACCGGTCGGTCGGACAGACGGCCGGCCGCGAGCGCCCGCACGTAGCCCTTGTGCCCGGCCAGCAGCTGCACCTCCTCGCCAGCGAGATCCCGCAGCTCGACGGTGTCGGAGAAGCCGACCGTCGCCACGACCCTCCGATCCCCGTGGACGGCGACGGCGAGGGCGTTGACCCGGCCGCCCGCCGTCTGCACCGTCCACCTCTCGTGGGTCGTCGGAGACCACAGCACGAGCTGCCCCTGATCGCCCGTGTAGGCCAGCAGAACCCCCTCCCCCAGGTCGCAGAACGCCACCGCCATGACGGACAGCACGGCGTTCCCGCGGGTGGAGTCCAACAGGTCGCCGGTGACGGCGTCGCACAGTCGCACGGACTGGCCGGCGGCGACGGCGACGACCGGCCGGCCGGCCAGCTCGGTGACCGCCAGGGCGTTCACCGCGCCGACCCCGACGATGGGCCGGTGGACCCGTCCGGTCACCGCATCCCAGATCAGCACCCGCCCGTCGCGGCCGCCGGTCACCAGCATGTGCCCGGACCCGGTCCGGGCGAACACCGCGCTGGTGGTGAACCTGCCGTCGTCCCGGGTGGCGCCGCCGGTCGACGTCACCGTCTCCCAGAGCCGCAAGGTGCGGTCGGCACCGCCGGTGGCCAGCACCGCCGGCCCCCGACCCGTGTTGAACCCCAGGGCGAGGATCGACTCCCGGTCGGCGGGCGGATTGTCGCGCGGCTCCTGCTCATCGCCGGGACCCTCCGGCCCTTCGAGCGCGAGCATCCGGCGGCCGCCGCCGTCCCAGTCGGATTCGGCGTGGTACACCGACGGCGGATGCCGCAGCGTGCGCAGCGCGGAGCCACTCACCGGGTCCCACAGGCGGACACCGCCGTCGTCACCGGCGGTGGCCAGCACCGTCCGGCCGTCGATCTCACCGAAGGCGAGCGCGTTGACCGCTCCGGTGTGGCCGGTGCAGCTGACGTGGGACTCGCCGGTCCCCGCGTCCCACAGCGTCACCGTGCCGAACGCACCGCCGGTGGCCAGCAGGAGCCGACCGCCGATGGTGGCCGCCGCCAACGCGTAGATCCAACCGGTGGTCCCCAACGTCCGCAGCAGGACCCACCCCTCGGGGTCCCAGAGGCGTACCCGGCCGTCGTCGCCGCCGGTGACGATGAGGCAGCGGCCGTCGCGGCCCCGGGCCGTCACGATCGCCCGCACCGTCGTGAGATGGTCCGGCAGGGTGGCGTGCAGGTTCAGGGCCGGCAGCCCCCAGATCCGCACGCTGCCCGCCTCGTCGCCGCCGACGAGCAACGCCCGCCCGTCCGGCAGGGTGACCGCCGCCAGCGCGTGCACCCAACCGCCGGCGTGGCTCACCGACGCCTCCTGCGCGCCCGTGGTGAGGTCCCACAGCCGCACCGTGCCGTCGGCGCCACCGGTGGCGACGAAGTTCCGCCCGTCGACGGCGACGATCTCGACGGCGAGCACCGGAGCGCGATGCCCCCGCAGCGTCGCCCGGTGGTTGCCTGTCGTGTCCCAGACGCGGACGGTGCCGTCCCCACTGGCCGTGGCGATGACCACGTCGCGCGACACCTCACGGATCGCCACCGCGGTCACCGCGCTGGTGTGCCCGGCCAGGCGTCGGTGGATGGCACTGCGCTCGCCCCGGCCCCACAGGCCCCGCCAGGGGATCTCGTCGACCAGGTGCAGCAGCGGCAGGGCCTCCGGCTCGTGCGCGAGGGCCACCGACTGCAACGCGGCGGCGCGCTGCGCGGTGGACATGTCCGGGAAGTCGGCGGCGGTGCGCCAGTAGAGCCGGACCAACGGCCGATCGCGGTGGTCGACACCGGCCAGGACCCGCCACAGCCGGGTCGGCTCGGCGTAGAGCAGGAAACCGCTGTCGTCGACGAGTTCCGGCAGGCTGTCACCGGCGGCGGCGTGCGTCGCCAGGTGCCGCAGGACGTACGGGTTGGCGTCCGGCCACCGACGGACGCCGTCGATCGTCGTCAGGTCGACCAGGGCCCTGGTGATGAGCGCCTGCACCTGCCGGGTCTGGGTGCCCCATCGCAGGTAGTCGTTGTACGACTGGTGGTAAAGCCGGTAGACGGCCTGGCCGTCCTCGCTCGACTCCACCAGGTGCGCGCCGGCGTTGGCCATCAACCAGTGCAGGTCGGCCTCGGTGTACCGACCGCCGTCGGTGACGGCGTTGGCGAGGGTGAGCCACACGTCCCGGCGCGGCAGCCCGGCGCCCTCCGCCCACGCCAGCGGGGTGAGCAGGTCACGGACCTTGCGCTCGTGGTCGCCGAAGCGGGCGAGGTCCTCGGCGAAGGCATTGACCACGCTGCCGCTGAGCAGGCTGCGCATCTGCGGCGAGCCGAGGTCCGCGACCTGCGGCATCCGGGCGAGTCGTCGGGTGAGGAGGCGGGCGAAGAGGAACACGCCGTTGCTGTGGGCGGCGATCTCCTCCGCCGCGCGCCGGGCCTCGCCGTCGCGTCCCAGGTAGGGAGAGCCGGTGGTGTGCGTCAGCCGCCGGAACGAGTAGCTGGCGATGTCCGCGTCCTGGTCGGCGTCGCGGTCCAGCCAGATCACCTGGTCGTCGCTCACCCCCAGGGCACGCAGCAACGGCCGGTGGCCCTGCTCGGCGCTCAGCGGGTCGCCCGAGCGGTCCGGTCGGGTAGCCACGAGGACCTTGATGCCGGGCAGATCGGCGAGTGGCCGCAGCAGTTCCGAGGCGATCAGGCGGATGTCGCGGTGCTGCGCCTCGTCCAGCGCGTCCAGCAGGATCGTCGCCCGGTGACGGCGAACCTCGCTGACGCGGTGCACGAACTCGCTCGCGGTCTGCCAACCACGGCTGGGCGCGGTGATGTTCAGGGCCTCGGACAGCTCGTTGACACAGTCCAGGATGGCCTTGTTCTTGGCGTGCACTCCCGCGTGGATCGACCCGGCTGTCGGGATGGTGTCCACCGGGACCCCGCTGAGGCCACCGTGGATCTCCACCTCCTGCCGGTACTCCGGGACCGACAGGATGGCCAGCCGGCCGAGTACTGCCGATTTGCCGCACCCCGGGGACCCGGTGACGGCGAGCATGCCCGGCCGGTCGTCGTTGAGCCAGGCCACGATCCGTCGCAGCACGGTGTGCCGGCCGGTGAAATACCACCCCTGGTCGTCCCCGGCATCGATGCCCCGGAACTTGAGCATGAAGTGCTCGACGACGTCCGCCGGCAGCAACGCGTTGCGCTGGCGCTGCTCGTCGACGTTGACGTCGGGCAGCCAGCCGCGGTGCCGTGGGTTGCGGAAGAACCGGCCCACCATGCCCGCCATGTCGTGGTCGGGGGTCTGCAGGATCCGTCCGGCACCGATGCTCGCGAGCTTCACCCGCAGCGCCTGGGCCAGTTCGTTCGGGGTGATGTGCCGGTCCCGGTCGGTCCACGGCAGGTACGACGGATCCGGTGGCGGGCCGTCCCTGAGCACCTCGGCGAGCGCCCGGGAGAAGACCCGTTCCTTCGCCATCTCGAACCGGCTCGCGGAACTGATCACCGCGATGTTGGGCCGGCCGCCACCGGCCGCGACGCGGCGCTCCGCCTGCCGACGGAACCCGTCGACGATCTCGTCCGCGGCACCACCGGCGCCGCACGCGTCGACCAGGACGACGATCTCGGCGACGTCCTTCGTGGCGAGCAGCTCACCGAGCCGCCGCGCCGGCATCGCGGTCTCCTGCGCCGGCTCCGGGCCGGTGGTGTCCCGGCAGCACAGGAAGAACTCGCCGCCGTGCACGGCCTTGCCGTGACCGGCCCAGTAGACCACCAGCCGGCGCGGGTTCGGGGACCACTCGCGGATGGCCTCCTTCACGCTGGCGGCGAGCCCGTCGCGGGGCAGGTCGTCGGCCGCGCGAATGAAACCGGTGCGAGCCAGGACGGCTGCCGCCTCTTCCACCTCCGGACGAATCCGACGCAGCGGCGGAAGCGCGTCGTACCTGTCCATGATGACCGTTACCAGCTCACCCCAGGGCCGCTCCGGCCCGTTGCCGCGCATGTCGGTCAACCGGTACTCCTCATCGCCGCATCTCGCAGGAAGCAGCGTAGTGCAAGGGTCACCAGCCGCAACGGCGCGGGAAACCGCTTACCAGAGCGCTATTGACGGTCGTCACTGGCTGTCAGTACCGTGATGCGGGCAGCAAGAAAGCGCTTTCCGACCCCTCACCGTCCAACAGGGAGCGCCCCCATGCCCCGACACCTCCGCGCGTTCTGTCTGATCCTGCTCGCCGTCGCCGCCGTGGTGAGCACCACCACCGCCCTGCCCGCCGAGGCCGCCCCGCGCTTCCGGGTGCTGGTCTTCTCCAAGATCACCAACTTCTACCACGACTCGATCCCGGCCGGCATCGCCGCGATCCAGCAGCTCGGCGCCGCCCACAACTTCGAGGTCGTCGCCACCACCGACGCGGCGGCGTTCACCGACGCCAACCTCGCCACCTTCGACGCCCTCGTGTTCAACAACACCAACTCGCTGCCCACCTCGGGCGACCTGCTCAACGCCAGCCAGCGGGCGGCGTTGCAGACGTTCATCCGCAACGGCGGCGGCTGGGCCGGCCTGCACGCCGCCTCGGCCAGCGAACGCGACTGGCAGTGGTACGAGGGCCTGGTCGGCACGATCTTCGACTACCACCCCGACTTCTCCGCCACCGGTGGCACGTTCCCCGGCCGGGTCAAGGTGCTCGACCGGGCGCACCCCTCCACCCGCAACCTGCCGGAGCTCTGGGAGCAGAGCGAGGAGTGGTACAACTGGCGGACCAACCCGACCGGCAAGGTGCACACCCTCGCGCAGATCAAGGTGCGCGACGGGATCAACGGCCTGGACGAGGGCGTCGACCACGCGTACTCCTGGTGTCAGCGCTACGACGGCGGCCGGTCCTGGTTCACCGCCGGCGGGCACGCCAGCTCCCAGTTCAGCAGCGCCACCTTCCTGGAGCACCTGCGCTACGGCATCGAGTGGGCCGCCGGCGCGGTCGCCGGTGACTGCTCGGCCACCAAGACCGGCAACTTCGAACGGGTGGGTCTGGTCACCGAGAACCTGGCCGACCCGTTCGAGTTGGCCGTCGGCCCGGACCGGAAGGTCTACTACATCCAGCGCACCGGCGCGCTGAAGGTGGTCAACCAGGACACGCTCCAGGTCACCACGCTGCTGGACTTCGCGTACACCTCGGCGATGACCGACCAGTCCGACGGGCTGCTCGGCATGACCCTGGACCGCAACTTCGCCAGCAACGGCTGGATCTACCTGCTCTGGTCGGACAAGACCCTCAAACAGCTCAACCTGTCCCGGTTCACCGTCGCCAACAACAGCGTCGCGCTCTCCTCGGAGAAACGCCTGCTGGCCGTCCCCACCTACCGGGGCGAGGGCCGGGCCAACTCGCACATGGGCGGATCCCTCGCCATGGACGGTGCCGGCCGGCTCTACGCGGCGATCGGTGACAACACCGACCCGTTCGCCTCCAGCGGCTACACCCCGATCGACGAACGCGCCGGCCGCGCCGCCTGGGACGCCCAGGGCACCGCCGGCAACACCAACGACCTGCGCGGCAAGATCCTGCGGATCACCCCACAGGCCGACGGTACGTACACGGTGCCCAGCGGCAACCTCTTCCCGGCCGGCACCGCGAGGACCCGGCCGGAGATCTACGCGATGGGCATGCGCAACCCGTTCCGGATCACCATCGAGCCGCAGACCAACGCGGTGCTGGTGGCCGACTACGGCCCGGACGCCCGCGCCGCCGACCCCAACCGTGGCCCGGAGGGGACTGTCGAGTTCAACCGGATCACCAGCGCCGGCAACTTCGGTTGGCCGTACTGCGTGGGCAACAACATCCCGTTCAACGACTACAACTTCGCCACCAACACCTCCGGGGCGAAGTTCAACTGCGCCGCGCCGGTGAACAACTCGCCCAACAACACCGGTCTGACCACCCTGCCCGCGGCCCGGTCCGCGCTGGTCTGGTACGCGTACTCCGCCTCGACCCAGTTCCCCGAGCTGGGCACCGGCGGTGGCGGGCCGATGAGCGGCCCGGTCTACGACTACGACCCGGCCAACCCCCGCACCACGAAGTTCCCGGAGTACTTCGAGGGCAAGTGGATCACCTATGAGCTGACCCGCAGGTGGTTCAAGACGTTGTCGATCCACAAGACGGCACAGACGTTCAGCAACGCCCGCTTCGCGCCGGCCGCCGTGGGTGACCTCCAGTCGATCAACGGGATCTTCGACACCATGAGCTGGATCCAGCCCTTCGAGGCGGAGTTCGGCCCGGACGGTTCGCTCTACGTCATCGACTTCGGCGAGGGCACCGGCAGCGGACGCGGCGGCAGCAACGCCGGAGCCGGCATCTACCGGATCGACTACGTCGCCAACGGGCGGCCACCGACCGCGAAGATCGCCGCCACCCCGGACAGCGGACGCGCGCCACTGTCGGTCAGCTTCTCCTCGGTCGGCACGACGGCGGGTGACGGCACGGCACTCAGCTACGCCTGGGACTTCACCAACGACGGCAGCACCGACTCGACAGCCGCCAACCCGAGCTTCACCTACTCCACCGCCGGCAAATACACCGCCCGGCTGACCGTGCGCAACAGCGGCAACGGGTTGACCGCCACCGCCGTCACCGAGGTGGTCGTCGGCAACACCCGGCCGACGGTCACCATCACCGTCCCCGACGGCGGCTTCTTCGACTTCGGCGACAAGATCCCGTACACGGTGACGGTCAGCGACCCGGAGGACGCCACCATCGACTGCGCCAAGGTGACAGTGCAGACGCAGCTCGGCCACGACCAGCACGCCCACCCGCTGGACGTCTACACCGGCTGCTCGGGGCTGCTCGCCACCGAGGCCGACGCCGGTGACGGCCACGGGCCGGGGCAGAACCTCTACACCCTGATCACCGCGCAGTACACCGACGGCGGCGCGGCCGGCGGCGTACCGGCGCTGACCGGCTCCACCCGGGTCCAGTTGCAGCCGAAGAGCAAGGAGGCGGAGCACTTCAGCGCCCAGTCCGGCGTCACCGTCAACGACCGGGCCACCGCCCGCGCCGGGAAGCGGCTCGGCGAGGTCGACCACAACGACTGGGTCGCGTACGGGCCGGTGGACCTGCGCAACATCGGGTCGGTGACGCTCGGGGTGACCAACGGCGGGCTCGGCGGCACCATCGAACTGCGCACCGGTTCACCCACCGGCACGCTGATCGGCAGCGCCGCCATCGGCTCGACCGGCGGATGGGACAACCTGGTCTCCCCCACCGTCACGCTGACCAACAAGCCCACCGGCACCACCACCCTGTACGCCAGGTTCGTCAACGCCGCCCAGACCGGTGGCACCCCGGACCTGCTCGCCCTGGACTGGCTACGGTTCAACGGCGCCGGGGTCAAGCAGGAGCCGGGCGGGACGCTGTCACTGGCGGCGAACCCGGCCAGCGGCACCGGGACGCTGAACACCACGCTGACGGCCACCGCGACGGCACCGTCCGGGCAGAACATCACCGACTACGCGTGGGACTTCGGCGACAACAGCGCCGTCACGCACGGGGCGACGCTGCGCTCGATCGCCCACACCTACCCCCGCAGGGGCACCTTCACCGCCCGGGTGACGACCACCTACAGCAGCGGGGAAACGCGCTCGATCAACCTGACCATCACGGTCAACTGACCATCACGCGGTGGTGGACGGGGCGACCCCCGCCCACCACCGCTGACGATCGCGTCGTGAAGTGACGGAGATCTTGGACAGTTTCCGTTCCGACGGAACGGAAACTGTCCAAGATCTCCGTCTCAGCGCCGCGAGAAGTCCAAGGGCGCGCCCGTCGCCCACCGATTCAGAGGGTCTGCATGAGCAGTCGATACGTGGTCATCACCGGTGGACCGGGAGCCGGCAAGTCAACGCTGCTCGACAGCCTGCGACGTGTCGGCCACGCCTGCGTCGAGGAGGCGGGGCGACAGATCACCCAGGACCAGCTTTCTATCGGCGGTCGGGCTGTGCACGGCGCGGATTCCCGGCTGTACGCCGAGATCACGCTGAGCTGGGAGATCCGGTCCTACCGTCTCGCCGGCCAGCACACCGGCCCGGTCTTCTTCGATCGCGGCATTCCGGACCTGGTCGGTTACCACCTCCTGCTCGGCTGGCCCGTTCCGGACCACGTGGCGGCGGCGGCACGGCGGTTCCGCTACCACCGGCGCGTCTTCATCGCACCGCCCTGGCCGGAGATATACGCCAACGACAGCGAGCGACACCAAGACTTCGCCGAGGCGGTACGCACCCACGACGCCATGGCCGCCGCGTACACCCAGCTCGGCTACGAGCTGACGGCCCTGCCGCTGAGCGACGTCAACTCGCGCCGCGCCTTCGTCGAACGACTGACACTCTGATCCGGACGCGGGCTGTGGGGCGGTGCGCGACGGCACCGCCCCACAGATCAGAACGGTCTACTGCCAGGAACTCTGCTGGGTGTAGACAAGGTTGCCGGGGATCTTCGTGCCGTTGGTGCTCCACTCGGTGTAGGCCCAGAAGTCGCCGTCGCCCAGCGGCTTCTTCGGCTTCAACGTGAACCCGTACGTCAGGCCGCGTTCCACACTGGCGGGGGCCTCCAACGTGGCACCCGCGTACGTGGCGTTTCGGCTGATGATGGCGTGCCCGAGCTGGAAGTCGACGACGGGACCGCCGGGGTACTGCGCGAACACGTACGCCGTGTAGCGCCCCGGCTCGGGCAGGAACTTGTAGGCCTGCTCGGTGCTGGTCCAGTACCTGTCACTGCTGTAGATCAGGGTGTCGCCCTTGTACAGGTACAGGTCGAGGTTCGTGTTCGGGTCGTCGGTGGTGGTCTCGAGCACGATGCCGGCGGTGTTCGCCGGCACTGTGAAGTCGACCTTCTTCACCCCGGTCGCCTTCGGGTCGAACACGCCGCCGTAGACGCCGGCCGGCATCGAGTACGACGTCCGCCGCATCGGCGTGTAACCGGTGCTGCGGCCGGCGAACGGTCCGGTGAAGCCGGGCTGGAGCGAGCCGAACGCACCGTTGGTCATCCGACCGAACTCCTCGCCGTCGTCGGCGTACGGCCGGGGGGTGATGCCCCACGGGCGGGCGGCCACCGGGATCCGGGCGCTGTGTGCCTTGCCCTGCCAGGTGATCGAGCCGGTCACGTAACGGTCCCAGGGCGCGCTGCCCCGACGCACGGTGATGGTCACCGTCGCGGACGTGCCGGGCGTCAGCGTCACCGATGCCGGGGACACGGTGACCTTCATGCCGGGCAGGCCGGACACCGACGAACGGTAGGTCTCCTTCGCCTTGCCCACGTTGGTCAGGGTGCGGGTGATGGTCACCGGCCGCGTGCCGTCGTACTCGCGCAACGAGATGGCCGGCAGGTTGAGTTCCTTGCCGTCGGGCTGGGCCGTCTCGCTGAACTTGGTCAGGTCCGCCGCCGTCGGTTGGATGACCAGGCCGGGGTCGGTGGCCTTGGCCAGGTTGATGAACCCGCTGCCCTGCTCCAGCGGGTTGCTGGTGCCGACCGTGTCGGTGGCGGTGGTGCGCAGCGCGGAGGCGACCGCGCCGGGTGACCACGTCGGGTGGGTGGCGCGCAGGATCGCCGCCGCGCCGGCCACGTACGGCGAGGCCATCGAGGTGCCCGAGTACGCGTCGTAGTTCCGCCCGAAGTTGCCCGCCGGGGAGACCGCGGCGATGATGTTCGACCCTGGCGCGACCAGGTCCGGCTTGAAGACGCCGAGGGTCACCTTGTCCGGGCCGGTGGAGGAGAAGTCCGCCACGCTGGGCAGGCCGGGGACGCTGGAGCCGTCACCGCCGCTGCGCAGGGAGACCTTCGCGTCGGTGGGGTGGCGCATCAGGTAGTTGAAGAGCGAGCCGGCCTGCTTCTCGGTCGGCAGGTAGACGACCGGGAAGTTGTAGATGGAGTTGATCCGGTAGTTGCCGACCGGGTCGAACACCACCATCGCCGCCCCGCCCTTGGCCTTGATCTCGGCGGCGGAGCCGAACATGTCGGACAGCGCGCAGGCGACGACCTTGCCCTTGATCTTGGCAGCGTCGAGGCTGCCGGGCTCGCAGTAGACGGCGCCCAGGTCGGGCGAGCCGGCCTGTTCGCCGAAGACCATCGGCCGCGAGTCGCCACCGGGCAGGACGTCCAGCGAACCGCCGACGAGCTTCGTGCCGTCGCCCAGCTTGACCGTCGCCTCGTCGAGCTTCGTCACCGCCGCGCCGACAGTGGTCACCCACGGCGCCGCGTTGCTGATCGCCCCGCTCACGATGCCGGTGTTGCCCGCCGACGCCGCCACGAAGACCCCGGCCAGCGTGGCGTTGAGGAACGCGATACCGATGGGGGTGTTGGCCTCCCAGTCGCCGAGCTGGGAGCCGATCGAGAAGTTGATGACCTGCACGCCGTCGGCGACGGCGGCGTCGATGCCGGCGATGATGTCGGCGTCGTAGCCCATGCCACCCCAGAGCACCTTGTAGACGGCGATCTGGGCGTCCGGGGCCACCCCGGAGACGGGACCGAAGCGGCGACCGTCGATGGTGACGTTCGGCAGCGGCAGACCGGCAGCGGTGGAGGCCGTGTGTGTGCCGTGCCCGGCCACGTCGCGGGGGGACAGGATCTCACCGTCGGGCACCGTGCCGCCGTAGGCGAGCCACGAGTCGGCGAAGTACCGGGCACCGACGATCTTGCCGTTGCAGTGCTCGGCCACGAAGGCGACACCGGTCTGGCAGGTGCCGTGCCAACTCGCCGGCGCCGGCATCTTCTTGGCGAACGACGCACTCTCCGGCCAGATGCCGGTGTCCAGGACGCCGATCACCATGCCCGCGCCGGTCCCGGGACCGGGCTTGCCGGGGGCGTCCGGCCGGCCGGCGGTGTCCGCTCCCGCCGACTTGTCCAGCTCGTCAGGAGTGGCGGTGGCCGGGGTGCTCGCGATCGGAGCGGTGGGCGGCGGCGTCGGGGTGCCGAGCGCCTTTGAGGCGGTGACGGCGCGGACGCGCTTGTCCGCCCGCAGCGCGGTCACCTGCTCGGTGGTCAGCTTCGCGGAGAACCCGTTGAAGGCGGTGGTGTAGGCGGCGGTGACAGTGACCTTCGCGGCGGAGGCGACCGCGTCGCGCTGCGCGTCGAGGTGGCCACGGTAGGCCCGCGCCGGCGCCGACGTCACGTCCAGCCGGGCACCCGCCTCCGGGCGGGTCCGCGCCAGCCCGGACGAGCCACCGGCGTACGAGGTCAGGGGCTCCTCGGCCAGTTCGACGATGTACCTGCCCGGGCGGCTCTCGTCCGCCGTGGCCTGCTGCTCGGCCGCCTTCCTGCCGCCCGGCCGGCGATCGGCGCCGTCGGTCAGGATGACCTTCTTGTCGGACCCGGGGGTGAAGTACCCGCCCGCGCCGCCCTTCGGTCCCGCCGGTGCCGCCGACGCCGGTCCCGCGATGCCGGTGGTGCCGGCGATCAGGGCGAAGACCAGCGTCGGTATCGCTAGTCTTCGCACCCTGTCTCTGCTCGTGCTGGTAGCCACGAGGCTCCTTTCAATGGCTCCTTTGTGGAGCATTTCTCCGATCGCGACCCGCACCTGGGAGCGCTCCCCCACCTAAGCCGCCGACGGTTAATCGAGGATTCGGAGACTGTTACGGATCGCTGGTGCGTATAAGATCACGATCCGCGGGCCACGCCTAGATCAACTTTCTGCGATGCCACCACAGCACAGTGCACACCCCGGCGAGGGCAAGCCCGAGCAGCGGGGCGGCACCCACGCCGGCGAGCGTGCAGGCCACCGCGAGCAGCGCCGGCGGCACCCAGCACCAGGCGGGCACGGTACGCGGGACCCGACCGCGCCGGCGGGCCGCCGCCTCCACGGCCATCGGCACCACCAGCACCGGCAGCGCGGCGGCCAGCACCGTCAACCACTGCAGCACCAGACGGTCGAACCGCGCCACCGCCAGCACACCGCCGAGCACCGCGACGAGCAGCATCGCCGCCCGCACCGGCAGCCGGGGAGCCAGGCCACGCAACGCCAACGAACCGGAGTACGTGGTGGTCAGCGCCGCCGCGAAGACCGCCACCGCGACGAACAGGTTCGCGTACCCGGCCAGCCCCGAGCCGGCGGCGAGCAACGCCACCACGTCCGCCGAGCCCGTACGCAGCCACAGGCCGGCACCGGCGAGCACCCCGAGCAACGCCGGCCCGACCAACAACCCCACGCACCAGGCCAGGTCCCGCCGCCGGGCAAGGCCCACGCTGAAGTCCGGTGCGCGCAGCGCGAACACGGCCACGTACCCGATCAGCGCCGCGGCGTCGACGAGCCCACCGGCGGCCAGCCGGACCGGCGCACCCGGTGGTGGCAGCACCGTCAGGCACCAGCCGACCAGCACCACAGCGCTGAGCGTGGTGAGCACCGCGACCCGGTTGCCGAGCCGGGCCGGCGCCCAGGAGACGGCGAGGACCACCACCTCCAGCAACGCCGGCCCGGCCCAGGCCGGCAGGTGGGTCAACGCCGCCAGCGAGGCCCCGCCGAGACCGACGTTGAACCCGTTCCACCCGATCATCGACGCGGTCAGCACCGCCGCCAGCAGCAGCCGCGAGGTGTCCCCCAGGTACGCGGGCAGCACCGCCGTCAACGGCGCGCCGTCGCCCAGCGGCCGGCGCAGACCGATCCGGCCCTGCCCCCAGAGCAGGGCCGCCATCAGCGCCCCGCCGACCAGCAGTCCGGTCACCGGCACCGCGCCGCCGTGCCGGGCGGCCATCGCCGCGCCGAGCACCAGCGTGGCGGGTGCGGTGCCGATGCCCAGCCAGGCGCCGACCGCCGCCGGCCACCGTCGTCCGGGCAGGTCAGACAACGTGGCGCAGGTACCCGGCGATCGCCGCGTCGAGCACCTGGGCGCCCGGACGCGCCCACACCTCGGCGGAGAAGACCTCCACCTCGATCGGGCCGACGTAACCGGCCGCGTCGACCGCCTCGCGTAGCCGGCGCAGCTCGATGCACCCGTCACCGGGCAACGCCCGGCCGAGCAGCACCCCCTCCGGCAGCGGGGTCACCCAGTCACAGACCTGGAACGCGGCGATCCACTCGCCCGCGCGGGCGATCTGCGCGTACACCGTGTCGTCCCACCAGACGTGGTACGCGTCCACGACCACGCCGACCACCGCCGGGTCGAACCGCTCGGCGATGTCCAACGCCTGACCCAGGGTGCTGATGACGCACCGGTCGGCGGCGAACATCGGGTGCAGCGGCTCGATGGCCAGCCGCACCCCGGCGGCCTCGGCGTGCGGGGCCAACTCGCCGATCGCGTCGGCGACCCGACGCCGGGCGCCGTCGATGTCCCGGCTGCCGGCCGGCAACCCACCGGACACCAGCACCAGCTCCGGGGCCCCGAGGACGGCCGCCTCCTCGATGGCCCGCAGGTTCTCCGCGCGCCAGTCGTCGGCCGTGAAGAACCCACCCCGGCACAGCGACGTGACGGCGAGACCCGCGTCGCGGACCAGTTTCGCCGAACGGGCCAACCCGTACTCGGCCACCGGCTCCCTCCACAGGCCGATGCCCGGCACGCCGGCCGCCACGCACCCGGCCACCACCTCGGGCAACGGCCAACGCTGCGCGGTGGCCTGGTTGAACGAGAAGCGGGTCAGGCTCATTGGGCCACCCCCGCCACGGTGAACAGGGCCCGGGCGCGGGCGGCGGCCAGGTCGGCGTCGGGCAGCAGCCCGGCCGCGTCGGCCAGGGTGAGCAGTGTGGCCAGGTGCGCCGGCGACCGCCCGGACTGTGCGCCACCGACCATGGTGAAGTGGTCCTGGTGCCCGGCCAGCCACGCCAGGAACACGATCCCCGTCTTGTAGTGCCAGGTCGGCGCCGCGAACAGGTGCCGGGCCAGCGGCACGGTGGGCACGAAGATCTCGTCGTACGCCGTCAGGTCCCCCCGGTCCAGGGCGGCCAGCGCGGCGGCGGCGGCCGGTGCGATGGCCGCGAACACCCCGAGCAGCGCGTCGGAGTGACCCACCTCGTCGCCCCGGATCAGCTCCGGGTAGTGGAAGTCGTCACCGGTGTAGAGGCGCACCCCGGCCGGCAGGCGACGGCGCAACGCGATCTCCCGGCCGGCGTCCAGCAGCGACACCTTGATGCCGTCCACGGTGGACTGGTGGGTCTTGATCAGCTCGACGACCGTGTCGGCCGCCAGGTCCAGGTCGACAGCACCCCAGTAACCGGTCAGCGCCGGGTCGAACATCGGGCCCAGCCAGTGCAGCACCACCGGCTCGTCGGCGGCGCTCAGCAGCTCGCCGTACACCCGTAGGTAGTCCTCCGGGCCCCGCGCGGCGGCGGCCAGGTGCCGGCTGCACATCAGCACCGGCCGGGCGCCGGCCGCGCGCACGTCGTCGAGCTGCTCGGCGTACGCGGCGGTGACCGCCGCCAGGGTGGCCGGACCGGCCGGCAACTGGTCGGTGCCGACCCCGGCGACGATCCGCCCACCCACCGCGCGGGCCTCGGCGGCGCTGCGCCGGATCAGCTCCCGGGTCGCCGGATAGTCCAACCCCATCCCCCGCTGGGCGGTGTCCATCGCCTCGGCGACCCCCAGCCCGTACGACCACAGGTGCCGCCGGAAGGCGAGGGTGGTGTCCCAGTCCACCGCCGCCGGGGCGCCCGGCACGTTCTCCGCGCCCGGATCGGCGACCACGTGCGCGGCGGCGTACGCGATCCGGCTGGTCGCCGGCGCGTCCGGTCGGGCGAAGCCGCTCCCCCCGGCGAACCGGTGCCGTCGCCCACCCGGCAGCACCACGGCCGCGGTCATGGGCGCAGCTCCGGCACCTCGACGCGGACGCCCTCGCGGGCCGCGCGCAGCCCCAGCTCGGCCAGCTGCACCCCGCGCGCGCCGGCCAGGAAGTCCCACCGGAACGGCTCGCCGGCCACGACGTGCCGCAGGTACGCCTCCCACTGCACCTTGAAGCCGTTGTCGAACTCCTCGTTGTCCGGCACCTCGGCCCACTGGGCGCGGAAGTCCTCGGTTGCCGGCAGGTCCGGGTTCCAGACCGGCTTCGGGGTGACCGCGCGGTGCTGCACCCGGCAGGACCGCAGGCCGGCGATCGCGCTGCCCTCGACGCCGTCGACCTGGAACTCCACCAGCTCGTCGCGGTACACCCGCACGGTCCACGACGAGTTGATCTGCGCGATCACCCCGCCGTCGAGCTCGAAGATGGCGTACGCGGCGTCGTCGGCGGTGGCCGGGTACGCGTGGCCGGCCTCGTCCACCCGCTCGGGCACGTGCGTCGCGATCACGCAGGACACGGCGTTGACAGTGCCGAACAGCTCCTCCAGCACGTAGTGCCAGTGCGGGAACATGTCCACCACGATGCCGCCGCCGTCCTCGGCCCGGTAGTTCCACGACGGCCGCTGCGCGGGCTGCCAGTCGCCCTCGAAGACCCAGTACCCGAACTCGCCGCGTACCGACAGGATCTGGCCGAAGAAGCCGCCGTCGATGAGACGCTTGAGCTTGCGCAGACCGGGCAGGAAGAGCTTGTCCTGCACCACACCGGTCCGTACGCCGGCCGCGTCCGCCGCCCGGGCCAGGTCGAGCGCGGCCGCGGTGTCCTCGGCCAGGGGCTTCTCCGTGTAGATGTGCTTGCCGGCCTCGATGGCCTGCCGGATCGCCTTCTCCCGCTGCTGGGTGACCTGCGCGTCGAAGTAGATCTCGATGTCGTCGCGGGCCAGCGCCGAGGTCAGGTCGGTGGTCCAGTCGGTCAGTCCGTGCCGCTCGGCGAGTTCCCGGAGCTTCGTCTCGTTGCGCCCGACCAGTACCGGTTCCGGCCAGATGGTGGTGCCGTCGGCCAACGCCACACCACCGGATTCGCGGATGGCCAGCAGCGACCGGACGAGGTGCTGCCGGTAGCCCATCCGTCCGGTCACGCCGTTGACGATGATGCCGATCGACCTGCGGGTCATGGTGTTCCTTCCGTCGTGCTGGTCGTGCCGATCCGCGTTCAGTGGTTGGCGGCCGCGCTGCCGAGCAACCCACGCAGGTCGGTGGCGAGCCGGTCGAAGCGGGGATCCGACATCACCTGCGCGTAGTCGCGGTGCGCCGGCAGCTCGACCGGGAAGGTGCGGATGATCCGGCCGGGCCGGGGACTCATCACCACGACCCGGGTGCCGAGGAAGACCGCCTCGGCTATGGAGTGGGTGACCAGCACCACTGTGGTTCCGGTCTCCCGCCAGATCCGGTGCAGCTCGGCGTTCATCTGCTCGCGGGTCAACGCGTCCAGGGCGCCGAACGGTTCGTCCATGAGCAGCACCGGCGGGGAGTGCAGCAGCGCGCGGCAGAGCGCCACCCGCTGCTGCATGCCGCCGGACAGCTCGTGCGGCAACGCCTTCTCGAAGCCGGTCAGGCCGGTCATCTCGATCAGCTCGTCGGCGCGGCGGGCCGCCGCCGTCCGGTCCATGCCGCGCATCTCGGCCTGGAGCAGGATGTTGGCCCGGGCACCGCGCCACTCCAACAACGCGGCCTTCTGGAAGACGAAGCCGATCTCCTTCTGCGGCCCGCGCACCGGGCGCTCCAGAAGCGACACCTCGCCGCTGGTCGGCGTGACCAGTCCCGCGACGATCTTCAGGAGGGTGGACTTGCCGCAGCCGGACGGGCCGACGATCGTGACGAACTCGCCCGGCTCGATGTCCAGTGAGACGTTGTCCAGGGCGGTGGTCTGCGACCGCCGGGTGGTGAACCGGACGGTCAGCCCGGACATCCCGATGGCGGTGCCGGTGGTTGCCGGCGCGGGGGTCACCGGGTCACCCCTGCGCCGCGTACGAGGAGTCCCAGTAGGCGCTGGGCGCTCCCGGGTCCTTCAGCTCGGCGTAGCGGGACATCAGCTCGATGGTCTCGGTCCACTGGGCCTCGGTGTTCACCCCGGGCGGGCCGTCCGCGCCGATCAGTGGCAGGTTGAGGGTGAGCTGCTTGGTGAGCACCTCGGGCGCCGGTTCGTTCTCGGCCAGGGCCGCCATCGCGCTCACCGCGCCGGCCGGGTCCCGGGCGGCGTCGGCCCAGGACTTCTGGGTGGCCCGGACGAACTTGCGGGCCAGCTCCGGGTCCTTCTGCAGGGTCTGCGTGTTGGCGACCAGACCGGTGCCGAGCAGGTTCATCCCGTAGTCGGCGAAGAGCAGCACGTCGACCTTCTTGCCGGTCTTGCTCTCGATGGTGGGCGCCTGGTCGTGGAAGAAGCCCATGATGGCGTCGACCTTGCCCTCGGCCAGGGCGGCGATCTTGCCGGCGGCGTCGACGTTGACCACCTTGACGTCGTCCTTCTTGACGCCGTTCTTCTCCAGCCAGGCCGGGAAGGTCGCGTAGAGGGCGTCGCCGGGGGTGCCGCCGACGGTCTTGCCCTTGAGGTCGGCCGGGGTCTTGATGTTCTCCTCGGTGAAGAACTCCACCGAGGAGGGTCCCTTCTCCAGGTACGCGCCGAGGCTGCGCACCGGCATTCCGCTGGCCACCGACTTGAGCAGCACCGGGCTGTCCGCCCAACCGAAGTCGGTCTGCTTCTGGGCGACCTGCTTGACCGTGTTGCCCGAACCGTTGCCGGGCAGGATCTTCAGGTCGATGCCCTCGGCGGAGTAGTAGCCCTTCTGCAGGCCGTAGTAGAAGGGCGCGTGCTCGCCGTAGGGCACCCAGTTGAGGGTGAGGGTGACCTGCTTGCTGCCGTCGGCGTTGGTGCTGCCGGCGGGATCGTCCCCACCGCAGCCGGTCGCGGTGAGAAGCAGGGCGGCGGTGACCAGGATGGTGGTGGCGGTGCGTTTCATCGGTGCCTCCGTGATGGGGTCGGTCAGGAGGTGGTGAGGGACACGCCGGCGCGACGGCTGGCGTGCCACGGAATGAGCAGTGCCTCGGCGATCTCGACCAGGACGAACAGGACGATGCCGATGGCGGACATCAGGATCAGGTCGGCGAACAGCAGCGGGGCGTCGAGGTTGCCGTTGGCCAGCAACAGGACGTAGCCGAGCCCTTCGCTGGCGCCGACGAACTCACCGACCACGGCACCGACCACGGCGAGGGTGACGGCCACCTTCAGGCCGGCCATCAGGTGCGGCAACGCGTTCGGAAAGCGGATCTTGCGGAAGGTACGCCACGGGCCGGCGCCCATGGTGGCGGCGAGGTCGAGCAGTTCCGGGTCGGTGGAGCGCAGCCCGGCCACCCCGGAGATGACCACCGGGAAGAACGCGATCAGCACCGCCAGAATGATCTTCGGGGTGAGGCCGAGGCCGAACCAGACCACCAGCAGCGGCGCGATGGCGATCTTCGGGATGACCTGAGCGAACAGGACGATCGGGTAGAGCGCCTTGTCCAGGGTACGGGAGTAGGCGATGGCGACGGCCGTGACCAGGCCCAACGCGGCAGCCAGCACGAAGCCGAGCACCGTCTCGTAGAGGGTGACCACTGTGTGCCGGGCCAGCTCGGACCACTGGGTGGTCATCGTCTCCCAGACCTGGCCGGGTGTGGGCACCAGGTAGTTCGGGACATACTCCCGGGCCGCCACGAACCACCAGGCGACGAAGAAGACCGCGAGCACCAACGCCGGACGCCACAGCGAGTCGGCGAAGGCCACCGCCCGCCGGCCGAGCGTCGGGCGCGGGGGGCGACCACCCCCGCGCGACTGTTGCGCGATTGTGGACGCGGCAGCACCGCCGCTTCCCGTACCGGAGGCGTCGGTGCGCGCACCGCCCGCCTGGTCGGCGGCCTGCCGGCCCGCCGTGTCCAAAGAGTTCTCGGTCACGCGGAACCTCCTCGGGGCCCGGCACGGCGCTCGTGAAGCGGGCCGGTCGGCGGATCAGGCAAACGCTTTCCTGGAGCGTAGGCGGCCCCCTCACGCCGGGCAAGGCCTTTCCTCGATCTATTCGTCGATCGCCGGATAGGTGTCGAGGAGGCCGCACATGCCCAGCCGGCCGCGCTCGACCGGCTCGTCCACCGCGTACACCCCGGCGTCGCCCAGGTGCCCGGAATCCCCCCGCCGCAGGGCGTCGAGCTGGGCGGCGGTGTCGGCGGCAGCACGGCCCGCGCCGTCCTCCCACCGCTGCCGCCACCGTGCCAGCAACGGCTGGCGCAACGCGACAGCGGCGGCATGGAACGCGGCCAGCGCCTCCGGACCGCCGGAGCGCAGCGCCTGGAAACCGGCGACCGCCAGATCCCGCCTGCGGTACGCGGCGCGCACGTCCGCCCCCGGCGCTCCCCCGTCGGGCAACGCCGCCGCAGCGACGTACGCGGCCGGGTCGGCCAGCACCTCCGGCGGAAAGGTCAGCACCGCGTCGCCGGCCTCCGGCAGACCGCTGTTCTGCATGAGCACCACAATGGTCAGCCCGCCCCCGTTGACCAGCCGGTGCACGGTGCCCGGCTCGAACCAGACCACCACCCCCGGGCGCAGCGGCGTCTCCCGGAAACCGGCGCTGGTGAGGGTCTGCACCGCGCCCTCGCCGTCGGTCACCACGTACCCCTCGGTGCAGCACAGGTGCACGTGCGGAGTGCCGCCGACCAGGCCGTCGGGGGCCACCGTGTCGTAGACGCGCAGCCGGGACACCCCGATCCCGCCGGGCAGCGGTGCCGGCCGATCAGGGCGGGTGGCGCCGCGGGCGGCAGGGTCGTCGGGTCGACGTACCGCGAAGCGATCGGACACGGCAGTGCCTCCCTGCGGGAAAGGGCTTTCTCTGCGGTACGGTGACGCTAGCCGGCACGACGAAACGCCGTCAACAGATCGAGGGGGCGGGCCATGGCGACCCTGTCCGATGTGGCCCGCCGGGCGGGCGTCTCACCCGCCACCGCTTCCCGCGTCATCAACGGCAGCAGCAAACCGGTCACCGACGAGCTTCGCGAGCGGGTGCTCGCCGCCGTCGCCGAGTTGCAGTACGTGCCCAACGCCCACGCCCAACTGCTGGCCCGCTCGCACCGCAGCGCCGTCGGGGTGATCGTGCACGACGTCTCCGACCCGTACTTCGCGGAGATCACCCGAGGGCTGCAACGGGTCGCCACCGACCAGGGCCGGCTGCTGATGATCTGCAACAGCTACCGGGACCCGGACCGCGAGTTGGAGTACGTGGAGCTGCTGCGCGGTCACCAGGTGGCGGCGCTGATCCTGGCCGGCTCGGGCTACCACGACGAGGCGTTCACCCGGCAGCTCAACGAGAAGCTCGCCGCGTACGAGGCGACCGGCGGGCGGGTGGCGGTGATCGGCCGGCACGAGCACTCCGGCGACGCGGTGATGCCGGACAACCGGGCCGGCGGCTACCTGGCCGGGCGGGAGCTGTGCGGCCTGGGGCACCGGGCGATCGGCGTGATCGCCGGCCCGCGCATCCTGACCACCACGACCGACCGGCTGGCCGGTCTGCGGCAGGCGCTCACCGAGCAGGGCCGCGAGCTGCCCGAACGACGCATCCGGTACGCGGAGTTCGACCGCGACGGTGGCGCCGAGGCCACCGCCCGACTGCTCGACGCCGACCCGGAGCTGACCGCGATCGTGGCGCTCAACGACTCGATGGCCATCGGCGCGCTCGCCACCCTGCGCGCCACCGGGCTGGCGGTGCCGCAGCAGGTGTCGGTGCTGGGCTTCGACGACATGCCCATCGCCCGGGACGTGACCCCCGCGTTGACCACCGTGCGACTACCCTTGGTCCACATGGGAGTGCGGGCGATGTCCCTGGTGCTCGGCCCCGGGGCCGCGGCGCCCCGGGTCGAGGTGCTCCCCGCCGAGCTGATCCGCCGCGACACCGCCGGCCCCGTCCCGCGTTCCACCCGCGCCACCGCAGGCCCCGCGCCACGGGCCCGGCGGGGGGACACCACGTCGTGACCGCCGTCAGCCCGACCCAACAGTCCCTCACCAGGGCCGATGTGGCATACCTGGTTGGCGCGTCGTTCGGGCCGGGCACCGGGGTCCGCGACGCCGGTCCGCTGACCGGCGGTGGCTACGCGACGGTCTGGTGGGCGCTGCTCGACGACGGCCGTCGGGTGGTGCTGAAGCTGGCTCCGTCGGCCGAGACGCCGCTGCTGCGCTACGAGCACGGGCTCTGCGCCGCCGAGGATCGATACTTCCGGCTCGTCGCCGAGCGGGCGCCGCAGGTGCCCGTGCCCACGGTGCTGTGGCACGGCACCGACCCCGCGTACGGCGAATGGTTGGTCACCGAGTTGCTGCCCGGCCGGTCGCTGTTCGACCTGGCCGAGGCCGGCGGCGCGGTCGACGACGGCCCGGCGCGCTACGACCTGGGCGTGGCTCTCGCCGCGTTGCACCAGGTGACCGGTGACCGGTTCGGTTACGACGGCGGCCGGGCCGCCGGGGCGACCTGGCGGGCGGCGTTCACCGCGATGCTCGACGAACTGCTGGCCGACGCGGCCGACTGGGGCGTCCGACTGCCGGTGACACCGCAGCGCCTGCACGAGCTGCTGGGGCGGCACGCCGACGTGCTGGACGAGGTGCGCCGCCCGGCGCTGCTGCACTTCGACTGCTGGGACGGCAACGTGTTGGCGGCACCCGACGGTGATGGCCGGTTGCGGCTCTGTGGCCTGGTCGACGGCGAGCGGTTCCTCTACGGCGACCCCCTGCTGGACCTGGTCTCGCCGCGGCTCTTCCAGCGCGTCGAGGACGACCCGGAGCACCCGCTGCTGCGCGGTTACCAGGCCACCGCACCACGGCCGCTGGTGCTGGACGGGTCGGCCCGCCGCCGGCTCGCCTTCTACCGGTTGCACCTGTACCTGCTGATGACCGTGGAGATGCCCAGCCGTGGGATGACCGCACAGAGCCATCCCGGGCGGCACGCCCAGCTGACCGCCCTGCTCGATGAGGAGATCGCCACGCTCGCCTCGGGCTGACCGCCGGCCCGGGTGGCGTCCGACGCGTGGTCGGACGCCGCCCGCCGCCGGTCAGGGCAGGTCGATCGGGCGGAGCACCCGATCCACGGAGTGCGCGATCTGCCGGTTGCCCTTGATGACGTCGAAGGTGACGACGCGCGCGTCACGGTCGTTGGTGTCGGCGTCGACCAGCCGCACCTGGCGGAAGAAGTACAGGTAGGTACGCACGTCGACCTCCACGGTGGAGCCGAGCGCGGTGGTCAGGTCCGTGCCGTCGGCCCGGACCGCCGTCTTGCGATCGATGGTGGCGCCCGGCACCACGTGGTAGAGCAGCACCGACTCGACGGTGTCGATGCCGAGCCCGGCGACGGCAGTGAAGGCCGCGCTCTCACTCGGCAGCTTCTTGGCCTGCGTGATCTCGCGGACCAACTGCTGGAAGGCCGCCTTTCGTCGAAGCGACCGGATCCGTGACGTCTCGTCACGATGAATGCTTCGCACCGGGTACGCCGCCCGGATGCACCAGCGGATAACTGTTTGTCCGGGGCTCGTCCGCGCCTTAACCTCCCCCGGTGCTGATGAGGGAGTTCGTCGACCAGGACTGGTCGCAGGTGTGGCCCATCATCGAGGAGGTGATCCGGGCACAGGAGACCTTCCCCTACGACCCGACGATGACCGCCGACCAGTCGTACGGCATGTGGGTGGAGGCGGCACCGGGCCGGACCGTCGTGGCGGTCGACGGCCAGCGGGTGCTCGGCACCGCGAAGATGGGCACCAACCGACCCGGGCCCGGTGCGCACGTCGCCACCGCAAGCTTCATGGTCGCCGCCGAGATCCGGGGCCGGGGCGTGGGCACCGCGCTGTGCCGCGAGGCTCTGACCTGGGCCCGCCACCAGGGGTACGCCGGCATGCAGTTCAACGCCGTGGTGCAGACCAACCGGTCGGCGGTGGAGTTGTACCAGCGCGAGGGCTTCGAGGTGGTCGGCACCGTGCCGGGCGCGTTCCGGCACCCCACCCTCGGCCGGGTCGGCCTGCACGTGATGTACCAGGAGTTCTGACCGCGCCGGTGGTCGGCGCCTTTGGAGCGGTGCCGGTGGCCGGCGCCCTCGGAGCGGTGCCGGTGGTCGGCGCCCTCGGAGCGGTGCCGGTGGTCGGCGCCTTTGGAGCTGATGTCGCAAACGAATCGGTTGCTGGCCGTGCCGCCCGAGTCGTCTCCACCGTCGGACCTGCTCCCCTGGTCACACCGTCGCCACCGCCGGGACCGTCGCCACCGCCCGGGACCGTCGCCACCGCCCGGGACCGTCGCCACCGCCCGGGACCGTCGCCACCGCCCGGCACCGTCGCCACCGCAGGCACCATCGCCACCGCCGAGACCATCGCCACCGCCGGCACCATCGCCACCGCCGGGACCATCGCCACCGCCGGCACCATCGCCACCGCCGGCACCATCGCCACCGCCGGCACCATCGCCACCGCCGGCACCATCGCCACCGCCGGCACCATCGCCACCGCCGGCACCATCGCCACCGCCCGGCACCATCGCCACCGCCCGGCACCGTCGCCACCGTGTGAATCGTTTACGGCATCAGCTCCATAGCGTCTCAACCACCAACTGTGCCTCCGGCCGGTGCCGGGCGCAGTCCGGGTTGTCCAGCGGCTGCCTCCCCACCGGCGCGACGGATCGGGGTGAAGAGGCCGCCGACCGCTACCAGCAGACATCCCGCGCCCGCCACGAGCGTGACCGCCGGAGCGCCGTAGCGGCCGGCGGCCCAGGTGAGCACGACGGCACCGGCCGGGCCGAGGGCGTAGTGGGTGCTCCAGAACGCGGAGGTGACCCGACCGAGCAGATGGTCGGGGGTGATCTCCTGGCGCAGCGACATCGAGCAGATCCCGCCGATGCTGAGGCAGCACAGGTACACCGCTGTGAGCGCGGTGACCGCCGGCACGGTCGTGGCGATGCCGACGCCCGCCACCGCGAACCCGCAGATCGTGTGCGCGCCGATCCAGGTGGCACCGAAACCACGACGGCGACGCAACGGGGCCACCAGCAGCGCACCGGCGACAGTGCCCAGCGCCGCCAGGCCGAGCACCGTGCCGACGGTGCCCTCGGAGCCGCCGAGGTCGTGCGTGACGTGGTAGATCAGCACGTCGACGAAGCCGTAGGTGAGGAAGATGAAGACCGACAACAGGACGGTCAACGCCCGCAGCACGGGTTGTCGCCACAGGAACCGCGCCCCGGCCAGGAACTCGGCCAGCGGGCGCTGCCGGGCCACCGCCTCGTCCACCTGCACCGGGCGCAGTCGGATCAGCCACATTCCGGCCGCCGAGAGCGCGAAGCTCGCCGCGTTGACGGCGATGGCGGTCGGCGGACCGAAGCGGGCCGCCACCACCCCGGCGAGCAGCGGGCCGAGGACCGCCGCCGCCGCGTACGTCGCCTGCAACCGGCCGTTGGCCTCGGTGATCCGGTCGCGGTCGACCAGGTTGCGGACCGCTGTTACCGCGGCGACCTGGAACACCATGCCGGCCGCCTCGCAGATCGGCAGCACCACGAAGAGCAGCCACACCTGCGGGCCGGCGAGCCACGCCAGTGGCACCAGGGCGTAGAGCACCAACCGGGTCAGATCCGCCACGATCATCAGGGTGCGGCGGTCGTACCGGTCGACCAGCACCCCGCCGAAGATCCCGGCGACCACTGACGCCGCGCCCGCGACGGCGGTGAGCAGGCCCATCTGCGCCACCGAACCGGTCGCCTGCAACACCAGCAGCGGCACCGCCAGGTAGGCGAAGGAGTCGCCGGCCGCCGAGAGCGACTGTGCGATCCAGTACGTGCCGAAGGTCCGGTCCCGCCAGAGAGAAGCCCGCCCAGCGGTGGCAGATCGGCTCATCGCGCCAAGGGTAGTGAACGCGGCCGTCCGATGGTGGCCCTGACGCGGCTGGCCTGAATGCCCGGATGCGGCCGCGGGATCCCCGCGGCCGCATCCGGATCAGCGAACGCTCAGCCCTTGCGCAGCGGGGCGAGCGCCGCGCTCCAGGCGACCACCTGGTCGAGGGTGGTGTTCACCGCGTCCTGCTGGAACGGGCCGGGCTTGAAGACGCTGAAGTTCTCGAAGTCGGTGAAGAGCGACAGCGCGACCTGCGAGCGCACGTCGGCCATCTGCAGCTCGCCGGAGATCAGCCGCAGGTGCTCCACGGCGCGCGCGCCGCCGACCGAGCCGTAGCTCACGAACCCGACGGCCTTGTTGTTCCACTCGGCGTAGAGGAAGTCGATGGCGTTCTTCAGGGCACCCGAGGTCGAGTGGTTGTACTCGGGGGTGACGATGATGAACCCGTCAAAGGACGCGATCGTCTCGGCCCACCGCTTGGTGTGCGGCTGGCTGTACTGGCCCATCGAGGGCGGGTACGCCTCGTCGAGGTGCGGCAGCTGGTAGTCGAGCAGGTCGATCAGCTCGTACTCCGCGTCGGAGCGCTGCTTGGCGATCTCGAGCACCCAGCGGGCGACGGCCTCGCCGTTACGCCCCGGGCGGGTGCTGCCGAGGATGATCCCGATCCTGGTCATGTGTGGTGCCTTTCAGAGGTGCGTGCCGGACGACGGGAACGCTAACCGGTCCTTGATTGGTCAAGCAAATATGTGAGCCATGGGCGTGGTCACACGCAGGGTAAGCATTTGCTCAGTCAAACAAGTATGATATGAGGATGCCTGACCCCTCCGCAGCGACTCCGCAACCCCTCACCCCTGACGAGGAATCCCTGGTCCGCGCCCTGGGCCAGGTCATGCACGTGATGCCCCGCGCGATCGACGCCGACATGGTCGGTGACCGTCAGCTACCACTGACCGAGTACACCGCGCTGATGAACCTCTCCGAGACGCCGGAGCGGCGGATGCGGATGAACGAGCTCGCCGCGCTCTGCCACCTCTCGCTCAGCGGCATGACCCGTACGATCATCCGGTTGGAGACGCAGGGGCTGGTCCGGCGGGAACGGTGCGAGGAGGACGCACGCGGCTGGAACGCCGTCCTCACCGACGCCGGATTCGCCCGCCTGACGGAGTCCTGGCCCAGCCACCTGGCCGCCGTACGCCGCCGGTTCCTGCAGCACTTCGAAGGCTTCGACCTCACCCAACTGGCCCTCGCGTTCCAGCGCGCCGGCACCGCGGAGCCGACCGACTGAGCCGGCGGCGGCCCGGTCGGTCACCCACCCGGCTCAGCCGGACAGCCGGCCCTGCGCCACCAGTGCCCAGGCCAGCAACCCGAAGGCGCCGGTCGACGCGACGGCCCGGACCACGTTGCCGCGTACCCAGGTGACCTCGAAACGCGACCGCAGGGCGGCGAGGTCGGTGCCGTCGTCGACGTCGCCGGCGCGGGCCAGCACGTTGTTGAGCGGCACGTTGACCACGGCGGTGACGCCGAGCACCACCAGGTACAGCAGCAGTGCGGCGACGACCCACGGCAACACCGCCCGACGCCCGGCGCCCAGCTGCAGCGCCGCCGCCAGCAGCGTGAACAGCAGCGCGCCGCCGAAGCACACCGCGAACCATCCGTTGAGGATCGACTCGTTGATCCGCCGCATGGCGAGCACCAACGTCCGGTCGTCGGTACGCGCCAGACCCGGCATGACCGCGTACGCGAAGGCGGCGAACAACCCGGCGGTCAGGCCGGTGGTCACTGTGGCGGCGAACAGGCTGGCGGTGCTCAGGACTCCCATCCGCCTATTGCACCCGCTGACGGCGACAATGATCAAACGCGATTCGCGGTCACCGGGCCGGCGCGTGGGCGGCCAGTGGATTGGTGAGGGTGCCGACGAACTGGAGTGCCGCCGACGGATCGGCCAGGTTGATCATCTGCTGGTTGTCGCGCAACTGCAACCGGTTGAGGCAGGACAGCGTGAACTCCGGGGCGAACAGGTCGTAGTGGCGGACCCGCTCGGCCAGGTGCGGCACCCGGTCGAAGTAGTCGGCGGCGCAGGCCGCGACCGTACGCCAGAAGTCGTCCTCGGCGAGCACACCTGCCTCGACCAGGACCGCGTTGAGGTGCCGCAGGAAGCAGTCCACCACGTCGGTGAAGATGCTCAGCAGCTTGGTGTCGTCGGGCACCTCGACGCGGATCCGCTCCACCGCCGCCGGCAGCTCGGCGTCGGAACTCATCACCGCGATCTCCTCGGCGATGTCCTTGAAGATCACCCGCTGGACCGTGTCCTGCTCGTCGAGGACCAGGATGACGTTCTCGCCGTGCGGCATGAAGGCCAGGTCGTACGCGTAGAAGCTGTGCAGCAGCGGGGTCAGGTAGGCGTCCAGGTAGCGGCGCAGCCACACCTCGGGCGCCAGGCCGGACCGGGCGATCAGCGCCGCCGCGAGCGCCCGGCCCTCGTCGTCGACATGCAGCAACGCGGCCATGGTGGACAGTCGCTCCCCCGGCGCGAGGTCGGGCACCGGGCTCTCCCGCCACAGGGCGGCCAACATCTTGCGGTACGGGGAGGTGCGGTCGGTCGCCGCCTCGTACTGCCGGTGCCGGTAACCCACCGCGGCCCGCTCCCGGATGACGGTCAGCCCGGTGCCGGTCAGCACCTCGTCGCCGGCGATCAGGTCGGCCAGCCAGTCGTTGATCGCCGGGGTGGCCGCCATGTACGCTGCCGACAGCCCGCGCATGAAGCCCATGTTCAGCACCGACAGCGCGGTCTTGACGTAGTGCCGGCCCGGCTCGCTGACGTTGAAGAAGGTGCGGATGGACTGCTGGGCGAGGTACACGTCCGGCCCGGGGCCGAGATGCACCAGCCGACGCTCGGCGAGCTCACCGGCGAAGGTGACGGCCAGCTTGTTCCACCACTGCCACGGGTGCGCCGGGATCAGGTGGTAGTCGGCGAGGTCCAGCCCGAGATCGGCCATCGTGGCCGCGAACCGGGCCCGCGTGCCGGCATCCAGCTCGCCCTCGATGAGCGTGTCGTAGTCGAGGTCGGCGGCACTGCTGAACGTCGAGTGGTCCTGGTGCGCGGCCAGCCACTCCAGCCGCACCGGCGCGGCGGCCTCCGGCGCGTACCGGTGGTACTCGTCGACGCCGAAGCCGAGCCGACCGTTGTTCGCCACGAAGCAGGGATGGCCCTCGGTCATCGAGGTCTCGATGGTCTGGAAGTCCGCCTCGGCCAGCTCGGCGGCGCTCGGCGCGGCCTGGGCCAGCTTGTACGCGGTACCGGCCAGGGTGGAGGTGATCTCCTCCAGGTAGACCGGAAGCACCCGCGCGGAGAGCCCGAGGGTGTCGCGCAGTTCGACGATCAGGTCCACCGCGTCCGGTGCCAGCGACGTGCCGTCGCGGTGCCGGGTGATGCTGTCCGCGTCGATCTGCCAGTGGGACAGGGCGAGTACCCGCGCCGCGAACCGGTAGCTGACGGTGCCGTCGTCGCTGTGGACCTCGTACCACTGCCGGTCGTCGGGTCCGGCCACGGCCTGCGGGGTGAGCAGCCGCTCGTGGGTGAACTCGGCGAGCGCCTTGCGGACCAGCAGCCGGTTGGCCCGGGCCCACCGCTGCGGGGTGAGGTGCCCGACCGGGTCGCCGGAAGCGGGGTACGCGGTGGCGACGGGCGGGTGGCTGGGGACGGCGGTGGTGGTCACGCCGGGGCTCCTTCGGTTCGGGTGGCGGCGGCGGGGTCGACGGCGGCACGGTCGGCGGCGGCCTGGAACTGGGCCCGGGTGCAGACGCTGAGCAGCGCGTCCTTCTCCGGCTTGGCGATCGGGCCGACGACGGTGAACCCGACCTCGGCGTTCAGCGCGTGCACGGCCGTGTTGCGCACGTCCGGCTCGACCACCACCCGTCCGGTCGTCGGGTCGTCGAAGAGCCATGCCATCACGGTGCCGATCACCGCCCGGGTGAAGCCGTGCACCGGAGTGCCGACCGGCGCGCAGAGGAAGTGCATGCCCACGTCACCGGGCTGGTGGTCGTAGAGGCCGACAAGTTCGACGTGGGCCGGGTCGTAGCGCTCCGCGAGGAAGGCCGGGCTCCCCCGCCACAGCCCGAGGTACGCGTCGTGGTGCGGGTGCCCGGCGATCCGCCGGTACTCCTCGGCCACCTGGGCCTCGTCGGCGTCCTGCATCAGCCAGAACGCCGCCTTGGGGTGGGTCACCCAGCCGTGCAGCAGCGCCGCGTCGGCGTCCGGGTCGAGCGGCCGCAGCGCGAACTCGCCGAGCCGCTCGTCGACGCGGGTGAAGACGGTGGTCACGACGACACCCCGAACTCCTGGAAGGTGATGCTCTTCTCGATCGGGTAGTACTCCCGGCCGAGCAGCTCGGAGATGATCCAGGAGTTGCGGTAGGCGCCCATGCCCAAATCCGGTGAGGTGATGCTGTGCGTGTGGGTGCCCGCGTTCTGCAGGAAGATGCCCCGCCCATCGTGGTCGATGCTGTAGTTGCGGGCCACGTCGAAGCGGCCGTGCGCGTCCCAGCGGATCCGGTCCCGCACGGGCGCGAGGAACTCCGGCACCCGGTAGTGGTAGCCGGTGGCCAGGACGAGGCCCTCGGTACGCAGTGCGAAGTCGCGCTCCTGCTCCACCTGACGCAACCCCAGCGTGTACCCACCGTCCCGGTGCTCGGCGCTGATCAGCTCGGTGTTGGTGAGCAGGCGGGTGTTCACCGGTCCGCCGACGCTGAGCGCGTAGAGCAGGTCGAAGATGTCGTTGATCAGGTCGGCGTTGATGCCCTTGAACAGGCCCTTCTGCGCGGACTCCAGCCGGTAGCGGGTCGCCTCGGGCAGCGCGTGGAAGTAGTCCACGTAGTCCGGTGAGGTCATCTCCAGCGTCAGCTTGGTGTATTCGAGCGGGAAGAACCGCGGTGACCGGGTCACCCAGTTGAGCTGGTAGCCGTACCGGTCGATGTCACCGAGCAGGTCGTGGTATATCTCGGCGGCGCTCTGCCCGCTGCCCACCACGGTGATGCTGCGCCTGGTGCGCAGCGCCGCGCGGTGCTCCAGGTAGTGGGAGTTGTGCACGGCGTCGCCGGGCAGTCCGGCGACGGCCGGCGGCAGGTGCGGCGGGGTGCCGGTGCCGAGCACCAGATGCCGGGCCCGGTATTCGACCGTCTCCCCCGCGCCGGTGGCGGCCCGCACCACGTACCGCTCGTCGGTGCTGTCGTACTCCACGGTGGTGACGGTCTGACCGAAGCGCAGGTTCGGCAGTTTCGCCGCCGCCCACCGGCAGTACGCGTCGTACTCGCTACGCAACGGGTAGAAGCTCTCCCGGATGTAGAACGGGTAGAGCCGGCCGATCTCCTTCAGATAGTTGAGGAAGGAGAAGGGCGACGTCGGGTCGGCGAGGCTGACCAGGTCGGCGATGAACGGGGTCTGCAACCGGGCCGACTCCAGCAGCATGCCGGGGTGCCAGGCGAGACTCGGCCGGGCCTCCAGGAACACCCCGTCGAGTTCGTCGATCGGCGCGGTGAGGCAGGCAAGGCCCAGGTTGTACGGGCCCAACCCGATGGCGATGAAGTCGTGGGTGGACATCGGGGTCTCCAGGCGCGGGTTCAGGTTCACCGGCGTCAGCCGACGGGACAGGTCAGGTCGGCGGCGACGTGGTCGTGCACGTACCGCCCGGCGTGGGTGGCGATCAGGTCGAGCACGTACCCGACGTCGTCGACAGTGGTTTCCGGGTTGAGCAGTGTGAACTTCAGGAAGTGCCGGCCGTCGACCCGGGTCCCGGCGACCACGGCGAGACCGGACGCGGCGAGGGCCTCCCGGGCGTGCAGGTTGGCGGCGTCGGCCAGGTCCCGGCCGGGGCCGGTGGGCAGGTAGCGGAACACCACGGTGCTCAGCTCGGAGCGCGTCACCACCTCGAAGCGTGGGTCCTCGCTGACCAGTTGCCAGGCGTCGGCGGCCCGGTCGACGACCTCGTCGAAGAGCGTGCCGAGCGCGTCCGGGCCCATCACCCGCAGGGTGAGCCAGAGCTTCAGCGCGTCGAAGCGGCGGGTGGTCTGCAGGCTCTTGTCGACCTGGTTGGGGATGCGCTGCTCCACCATGCGGGCCGGGTTGAGGTAGTCGGCGTGGTAGGTGACGTGCCGCAGCGCCCGCCCGTCGCGGACCAGCAGGGCGCTGGAGCTGACCGGCTGGAAGAACGACTTGTGGAAGTCGACGGTCACCGAGTCGGCCCGCTCGATGCCGTCGAGCAGGTGCCGGCGCGTCGGCGAGACGAGCAGACCGCAGCCGTACGCGGCGTCCACGTGCAGCCAGACGCCGGCCGCCGCGCAGATCTCGGCCAGTTCGGTGAGCGGGTCGATCGAGCCGAAGTCGGTGGTGCCGGCGGTGCCGACGACGGCCATCACCACCAGCCCCGCCTGCCGGCACCGGGCGATCTCCGCGCGGACGGCGGCCGGCCGGATCCGTCGCCGGGCGTCGGTGGGTACCGCGATCACCGCGTCCGGGGCGAGGCCGAGCAGCTTGGCCGACTTCTGCACGCTGAAGTGACCGGCGGCGGAGGTGAGCACGCGCAGCCGGGGAAGCAGCTCGGCGCGTGCCGACGGGCCGACGGCGCCGACGCACGCCTCCTCCCGGGCCAGCAGCAGCGCCTGCAGGTTGGACTGACTGCCGCCGCTGGTGAAGATGCCGTCGGCGTGCGCGCCGAGGCCGATCCGTTCGGCGGTCCAGTCGATCAGCCGGCGCTCGATCAGGGTGGCCCCGGCGCTCTGGTCCCAGGTGTCCAGGGAGGAGTTCACGGCGGTGAGCACCGCCTCACCGAGCAGCGCCGGGATGGCCACGGGGCAGTTGAGGTGGGCCAGGTAGCGGGGGTGGTGGAACCAGACGGCGTCGCGCAGGTAGACGTTCTCCAGCTCGTCCAGCGCGGCGCCCGCGTCGCCCAGTGGACGGTCCAGGTCGACCCGGTCGACCACTGGGGCCAGCTCGGTCGGTGTGATTCCGGTGCCGGGACGGTCCACTGTCGCCACCCGGCGGGCGACCCGGTCGACGCCGTCGGCGATTGTCCGGCGGTACTGCTCGACCGAGCCGCCGTGCAGCAGCTGGGCCCGCGCGGTGGTCGACGCCGACGGCGGCGGCGTGGTGGTCTCGACGGGGTACGTCGGCACGGTCACGGAATGTCCTTCCATGTTCTCGACGAGGGCAGCCGGAACCCACCCGAGGCGCGGCGGTGCGCCTCGGGTAGGTGCGGTGTTGGTCAGCTGACCTTCTTCGCGTTCCGGATGGCGGTGGCGAGGTTCTCCAGCAGTGGCGCGGAGCCGGCGTACGAGAAGCGGGGCACCGCGTCCCACGCGCTCACCTGGTTGGCCTTCACCGCCGGCAGTTGCTGCCAGGTCGGCTTGGCGGTGAGGTCCTTGGCCTGCAGCGCGGTGCTGCGGTTGTCCAGCAGGATCAGGTCGGCGGGGAACTTGCCGGCGCTCTCCCAGCTCAGCGCCTCGAAGTAGTCGCCGGCTTCGAGCTTGGTGGGCACCACGATGTCGACGCCCAGCTCGGCGAAGTACATCAGGTCGGTGCTCACCTTGGGGTTGGAGACGTAGAAGAGGTCGGGGCTGCCCGAGCAGGCCATGACCTTGATGCCGGGGTTGGCCTTGACGGCCTGCCGGACGCTCTCGGCGGCGGCGTCGAAGCGGGCCTTCGCGTCGGTGACCTTCTTGGCGGACAGGTCCGCGCCGAGCGACTCGGCGAGTGCCGCGTACCGCTCGATGGGCTTGGTCATCGGCACCCGGGCGGTCGTGATGGCCACGCTGGGCGCCAGCGGGAGGATCTTGTCCTTGCTCTCGTCCGGCACGTACCAGAGCGCGTCCGGGTCGTACATGTGGGTGACCAGCAGTTCGGGGCGCAGCGCCGCGTACTTCTCCAGGCTGAACTCGCCCCACACGTTGCCGAGGATCTCGACGCCCTCGACGTTCAGGTCGCCGGCCTGCGGGTCGGCCGTGCCGTCGGCACGCTTGGTCTCACCGAACACGCCGACGAGCTGCTTGTCGAGACCGAAATCGATCAGTGCCGCCGCCACGCCGGTAAAGGCCACCACGCGGGTCGGGCGGGCCGCCGCCTCGACCTTCCTGCCCCGGTCGTCGGTGAACGACCAGGGGCCACCTCCGTTGCCGGCAGCAGGCTTCGGGGCGTCGTCGGTGCCGCAGGCGGCGAGCAGGGCGGCGAGCGTTGCGGCGCCACCGGCGGCCAGGAGACCACGGCGGGAGAGACGGCGGGCGGACAGGGCATCGGGCATGGTGGCGTCTTTCGATCAGGGGTTGGCCGGGCTCGACCAGGGCAGCGGGGTTAGGTTAGCCTAACCTCGGTCATTGTCAACAGCGGTTCGCCGTTTCGCCACCACCCCGGAGCCCACACTGGACGCCACACCCACCGTCACCCGGCCGGCACCGTCCGTGCCGACCCGGGGCGCTGTCGCACCCCCGAGCCGGCGTGGTCGCCGGGCGGCCCGCGCCGGCGGACTGGTCGCCGCCGTGGCACTGCTCGCGGTGATCGTGGTGCTCAGCATCGCGGTCGGCGCGAAGGCCATGCCGCTCGCCGACGCCTGGTCCGGGTTGCTGCACCGCGACGCCGCCGAGTACGCGGTGGTGCACCGGATGCGCCTCCCCCGCACCCTGCTCGGGCTGCTGGCCGGCGCCGCCCTCGGTGTGGCGGGCGCGATCATGCAGGCCCTCACCCGCAACCCGCTCGCCGACCCCGGGCTGCTCGGCATCAACGCCGGCGCCTCGGCGGCCGTCGCCACCGCCGCCGCGTTCCTGGGCGTCACCGCCGTCGGCGGGTACGTCTGGTTCGCGCTGCTCGGCGCGGCGACGGTGACCGCGCTCGTCTACGCCGTCGGCGGCGGACGGGGCGCCACCCCGGCCCGACTGGCGCTGGCCGGGGCTGCGCTCAACGCCACCCTCTACTCCTACGTGAGCGCGGTGATGCTGCTGGACACCGCGTCGCTGGAGCGGCTGCGCTTCTGGACGGTCGGCTCGCTGGCCAGCGCGGACCCGGCGACCGTCACCCGGGTGCTGCCGTTCATGGCGATCGGACTGCTGGTCGCGCTCGGCGCGGCCCGTCCGCTGAACGCGCTCGCGCTCGGCGACGACGCGGCACGAGCCCTCGGCTCCCGACCCGCGCTGACCCGCGCCGCCGTGATCGTCGCGGTCACCCTGCTCTGCGGCGCGGCGACCGCCGCGTGCGGTCCGATCGTCTTCGTCGGACTGCTGGTGCCGCACCTGGTCCGCGCCCTGACCGGCCCGGACCTGCGCTGGCTGCTGCCGTACTGCGCGGTGCTCGCGCCCGCGCTGCTGCTCGGCGCCGACGTACTCGGCCGGGTACTGGGTCGACCGGGGGAACTCCAGGTCGGCATGGTGACCGCCGTGCTGGGCGGCCCGCTCTTCCTGTGGCTGGTCACCCGCCGACCGGTGGCCCAACCGTGAGCGTCATCCGTACCCCCGGGGGGTTGTCGGTGCGGTTCCGGCCCCGCGCGTTGGGCGTCGGTGCCGGTGCGGCGTTGCTCGCGGCCGGGTTCGGCCTGGTGGCCCTGGGCAGCGGCGACTACCCGATGGGGCCGGCGGACGTGCTACGCACGCTGACCGGCGGCGGCACCGTGGCGGAACAGTTCATCGTGTACGACCTCCGCCTGCCCCGACTGGTCACCGCCCTGCTGGTCGGTGCGGCCCTGGCGCTGGCCGGCACGGTGTTCCAGTCGCTGGTCCGCAACCCGCTGGGCAGCCCGGACATCCTGGGCTTCACCCAGGGCGCGTCGACCGGCGCGCTGGTGGTGGTCGTCCTCGGCGGCAGCAGCCTGGCCCTCGCGGGCGCGGCGGTCGCCGGTGGGCTCGGCACCGGCCTGCTGATCTACGCGCTGGCCTGGCGGCGCGGAGTGCACGGCTACCGGCTCATCCTGGTCGGCATCGGGGTGGCCGCGATCCTGACCGGCGTCAACGGCTATCTGTTGACCCGGGCGCCCCTGATGGACGCCGCCCGCGCGGTGCTCTGGCTCACCGGCAGTCTGGACGGGCGGGGCTGGGCCAACGCCGGGCCGCTGCTCACCGTCCTGGTCGTGTTGGCGCCGCTGGTGCTCGTCGGCTGCGCCCCGGCGCTGCGGATGATGGAGCTGGGCGACGACGCGGCCAGCGCCCTGGGCGTGCCGGTACGCCGACTGCGCCTGGTGCTGCTCGCCGCCGCCGTGCTGCTGGTCTCGTTCGCGGCGGCCGCCGCCGGGCCGGTGTCCTTCGTGGCGCTGGTCGCCCCACACGTGGCGAAACGGCTGACCCGGGCACCGGGCCCGAACCTGCTCCCGTCGATGACCGTCGGCGCGGCGCTGCTGGCCGGCGCCGACCTGCTGGCCCAACGCGCGTTCGACGGGCACCAGCTGCCGGTCGGCGTGGTGACCGGCGTGATCGGCGGCGGTTACCTGGTCTGGCTGCTGGCCGTGGAACGCCGGGCGGGCCGGCTGTGAACACCCGCGACACCCTCGAAGGAGCACCCATGCGACCCGGCGATTCCCGGCTCGGCGGCACCGCGCTGACCCTCGCCTACGACCAGCGCACCATCGTCGAGAACCTGACCGTGGCCGTGCCCGACAGCTCCTTCACGGTGATCATCGGCCCGAACGCGTGCGGCAAGTCGACGCTGCTGCGCGCACTGTCGCGGATGCTGCGCCCCAGCGCGGGTGCGGTGCTGCTGGACGGCCGCAACATCCACGACCTGCCGGCCCGCACCGTGGCCCGGACGCTCGGCCTGCTGCCGCAGTCGTCGATCGCGCCGGACGGCATCAGCGTCGCCGAACTGGTCGCCCGAGGCCGATACCCCCACCAGGGGCTGCTGCGGCAGTGGTCACGCGAGGACGAACGGGTGGTCGAGGAGTCGATGGCCGCCACCGGTGTCGACGACCTCGCCGACCGGGCGGTGGACGAGCTGTCCGGCGGGCAGCGGCAGCGGGTCTGGATCGCCATGGCGCTGGCGCAGCAGACGCCGCTGCTGCTGCTCGACGAGCCGACCACGTACCTCGACATCGCCCACCAGATCGAGATCCTGGACCTCTGCGCCCGGCTGCACGAGGAGCAGGGCCGCACCCTGGTCGCGGTGCTGCACGACCTGAACCACGCCGCCCGCTACGCCACCCACCTGATCGCGATGCGCGACGGACGGGTGGTGGCCGCCGGGGAGCCGTCGTCGGTGGTCACCGCCGACCTGGTGGCGGAGGTGTTCGGACTGCCCTGCCGGGTCATCGACGACCCGGAGACGGGCACCCCGCTGGTCGTCCCGGCGGCCCGACGCCGCTCCGGCGCCCTGGCACCGGAGCCGGCGTGAGCACCGAACGTTTCCGCGACCCGTGGGGCGTGCCGCACCTGCGGGCCGACGACCCGCTCGCCCTCGCCACGGCGCAGGGCCGGGTGACCGCGTACGACCGGGCCTGGCAGATCGAGGTGGAACGGCACCGGGCCCGGGGCACCAGCGCGGCGTTCCTCGGCCCGGACGCGCTCGGTTGGGACCGGTTCGTCCGGCAGGTCCGGCTCGACGACACCGCCCGCCGCTGCCACGCGGCGCTGGACAAGGCGACCGCCGAGTGGGTGGGCGCCTACGTGGACGGCGTCAACGGCGCTCTCGCCGCCGGGGCGGCCCGGTCGCCGGAGTTCGCCGCCACCAGGCTTCGCCCGGGCCGGTGGGAGCCGTGGACACCGCTCGCGGTGTGGCTGGGCCACCACATCCTGTTCGCCGGGTTCCCGGGCAAGCTCTGGCGCGAGCACGTCGCGCAGCGGCTCGGGCCGGACCAGGTCGACCTGTTCGCCACCGACGGGCCGGCCGTGGCCGGCAGCAACGGGTGGCTGCTCGCCGCCGAGCGCACCGGCACCGGGGCCGCGCTGCTCGCCGGTGACCCGCACCGGTTCCTTGAGGATCCCGGTGTCTACCAGCAGATCCGGTTGGCCTGCCCGGAGTACGACGTCATCGGGCTGGCGGTGCCGGGCGTGCCGGGCATCGCCCACTTCGGGCACACCGGCGAGGTGGCCTGGGCGATCACCAACGCGATGGCCGACTACCAGGACGTGTACGCGGAACGGCTGCGCCGCGACGGCCCCCGGGTGTGGGCGCTCGGCCCGGACGGCTGGCGTCCGGCACACCGGCACGTCGAGACGATCGAGGTGGCCGGGGCCGACCCGGTCGAGGTCGAGGTAATGGAGACCGAGCGTGGCCCGGTGATCGCCGGCGGGCCCGACGACGAGACGGCGCTCAGCCTGCGCTACCCGCCCCGGGTCCGGGGTGACCTCGGTTTCGCGACGCTGCCGGAGCTGCTGCGCGCCCGCACCGTGGCCGATGTGGATCACGCGCTGCGGCACTGGGTGGAGCCGGTCAACGTGGTGCAGGCGGCGGACACCGCCGGAGGGCTGCTGCACCGGGTCGCCGGGGCGGTGCCGGTACGGCACCCGGAAAACGGCCGGCGGGTGGTCCCCGGCTGGGACGCCGCCCACGCCTGGCAAGGCTGGCACGCGCCGATGCCCCGCGCCGAGGTGGCCGGTCGGGCGGTGATGGCCAACGAGCGCGCGCTGGCGGCGCCGTTCGGGGTGGAGTTCGCCGCACCGCACCGGGCGCACCGCATCGCCGAACTGCTCGACGCCCGTGCGACGTGGACGGCCGACGAGATGGCCACGGTGCACACCGACACGTACCTGGGCGCGGCCGGGCCGCTGCTGGCCGTCCTCGCCGAGTCGACGGGGCTCGGCCCGGCCGCCGCCGCGCTGCGCGACCGGCTGCTGCGCTGGGATCGCCGGATGGCCGCCGACAGCACGGACGCGGCCGCCTACGCCATCCTGCGGGCGGCTGCCGTCCGCCGGCTCGCCGCCCACCCGGCGCTGGCCGCGCTGGCCGAGCCGCCCGCGTACCCCGAGGTGTTCGCGCCCTGGCTGGCACTGACGCCGCGGGTCGGTTACGCGCTGGAGCACCTGCTCGGCGCGAACCCGCCGCCCGGTGTGGACATCGGCGCGCTGGTGAGCGCGGCGGCCGAGGAAGCCGGTGACGCGGCCGCCGGGCAGGTGCCCTGGGGTGACCTGCACCGGTTGGCGCTGTGGCGGGCGCTGCCCGGCGCGGACGCCGGGCCCGGCCCCCGGCTCGACGGTGACCACGACTGCGTGCTGGCCACCTCCAGCGTGCCCGGGGTCACCCACCGGTGCCTGCGGGGGCCGGCGGCGCGCTTCGTCTGGGACCTGGCCCGCCGCAGCGACAGCCGGTGGGTGGTCCCGCTGGGCGCGTGCGGGGTGCCCGGCGACCCGCACCACGACGACCAGAGCCGCGCCTGGCTGGCCGGAGAGCTGCTGCCGGTCGTCACCGACTGGGAGCAGCTGACGCAGGAGCGGGACTGACGGCACCGGCCGCCGCCCGGGGCGCCCGAGGCACCCCCGGCGACGGCCGGTCCCAACGGCGTCAGCGCAGGCCGAACGCCCTGGTGATGCGCTGGCTCACGGTGTTGCCGGCGGCATCGCGCGCGGTGGTGCGCAGGCTCACGAAGCCGGCCGTCGCCGGTGCGGCCAGCGAGGTACGCCAGCCGTCGCCGTGCCGGGTCAGCCGCTGCTTCTGCCAGGTCGCCCCGTCGTCGTAGGACACCTCGACGGTCACCGCGCCGATCGTGCCGGTGACGTCGGGCAGGTGGGAGGCGACGACTGTCAGCGGCGTACGCCGCGACGCCTTCCCGTCGCGGTCGATGTCCACCTGGTAGTCCAGCTGGATCATCGGCAGCACCTCGGCCGACTCCTCCCCCGTCACCGCCGAGGTGAAGCCCCACTCGGTGCGGGTCTGCCGGGAGTACGGGTTGCTCCAGGCGGCCCGGTCGTTCTCCACCACCAGCCGGTACGGCAGCCGCTTCTCCGCCAGCCCGGAGACCTGGAGGTACTCGGCGTTGCCCCAGTTCAGCTCCTGGTCACCCTGGTAGAGGGTGGTCCGGTTGACCATGTCGTAGTTGGCGTACGCCTCACCGATGTGACCGCCTCCGTCGCCCCACCCGGGTGCGGGCAGGTAGACGGTGTCCAGGTACCGGACCGGCACGTAGCCGCCACCCATCCGGGGTCGCTGGATCGGCCCGAACCAGGTGACGGCGCTCGGCCTGCCCGCCGGGTAGGTCGTCACCGCCTGCAGGTGCTGACCGGTCTCACCGGCGATGAACGCGTCGTCGATCCACCGCTGGTCGGCGCTCACCCAGTCGGTCCGCCGACCCTGCGCCGGGGCCGGCTCCTGGTTGCTCGACGCCCAGCCGCGCCAGACGTCGGTACGGAACTCCAACGCCTTGCCCTGCCGGTAGTTGCGGAACTCCACGTCGACCCGGGCCAACTGCCGCTTGGTGGGCCGGTAGGTGGGGTCGGCCGGCACCGTGCCGGACCAGTGGTGCACCACGTCGTACAGGTAGCTGGTCTCCGGGTGCGACTCGACGGTGAGCCGCACCGCGCCGCGCTCCAGCGCGGCGATGAGCTGCCCACCCTCGTCCGCACCGAGCGTGGCCACCGTCACCGGGGCCGGGCTCTCCGGGCTCCACGCGAACTCGTCCCACGGCTGGAGCCGACCGACACCGTCGTTGACCACGAGCAGCAGCTTCGCCCCGGCCGCCGCGGCGGCCCGCGCCTGGGTGGCGATGTCGACACTGTCGCTGCGGCGCACCACCACGGCCCGGTCCCGGACCGGCCGCTTGGCCAGCCCCGTCGCCGACGCGTCGGCGACGTAGACCGCGTCCAGCTGACGACGACCGGCCGGCAGCGCCGGGGTCGCCCGCTTCACCAACAGATCGTCGTACGAGCGACCGCCCGCCGAGACGGTCAACGCCGGCTGCTCCAGCCGCCACCGGGCACCGAACTCGAACTCGCCGTCGGTCACCGGACGGCTCGTCGGCAACGCCCACATGCTGTCGTACGAGTCGTCGGGCAGCACCTGACTCTCGGTGAGACCGTTCTTCGTGGACCGGTGGATGTCCATCCGCAGCGCACTGGCGGTGGCCTCCTGCGGCACCCGGGCCTGCACCTGCCGGGCGGCACGCGCGTCCAGGGTGACGGTGCGGTCGGTGTCCAGGTTGACGTCGGTGAAGCTGAGCATCGCCATGCCCTTGGAGTGCGGCCCGTGCACACCGCGCACGTCCGCGGAGATCCAACCGTTCCAGCTCGCCACCGGCAGGCGCAGCGTGGCAGTGCCACTCTCGGGCAGGTCCACGGCGGTGAACAGGGTGTCGGCGGTGAGGATGACCTTGCCGACGAGCGGCTTGCCGTCCCGGTCCTTGGCGATGAGCGTCAGGTTCTGCCGCTGGCCCTCCTTGCCGGCCCCGATCAGGGTGCGGCCACGCACCGCACCAGCGTCGTCGGTGGCGACGATCATGCCACTGACCTGCTTCTCCACCGGCAGCTTGTCGTACGCGGCGGTGAGCGTCACGGTGGCGGTGCCGCCGGCCGGCACGGTGACCCGGTCGGCGGAGAGCGCGAACAGACCGGCCGGCGCGGTGCCCGCGTCGAGGGCCAACGTGAGCGCGACCGGCGTGCCGCCGACATTGGTGTAGGTGACGGTGCGGTCGACGCTCATGCCCGGCTGCTGCGGCCACGCCTGGAAGCCGGAGTACGCGCTCGGGGTGGCGAAGACGGTGGCGTGCGCGGCGGCCACCGCGTCGACCCGACCGGCACCCGCCTGGTACGGGGTGTAGCCGGGGGTGGCCTTGACCGTACTGACCAGCGCTTCCTTGATGCGCTGACCAGTCCAGTCCGGGTGCGCGGCGGCGACCAGCGCGGCCGTGCCGGCCACGTGGGGGGTGGCCATCGACGTGCCGCTCATCAGCGTGTAGTCACCGGAGCCGCCGCGGACGAGGTGCGAGCGGGCGGCCAGGATGTCCACGCCGGGGGCGGTGATCTCGGGCTTGAGCCCGCCGTCGCCGGCGCGTGGACCCTGGCTGGAGAAGTCGGCGAGGTGGTCGGTGCTGTCGACGGCGCCGACGGTGAGCGCGGAGTCGGCGGCGCCCGGGCTGCCGATCGTGGCCGGGCCGCTGTTGCCGGCGGCGATCACGAAGAGGGCGCCGGTCTCGGCGCTGAGCCGCTCGACCGCCTGGCTCATCGGGTCGCTGCCGTCGGTCGCCTCACCACCCAGGCTCATGCTGACCACCCGGGCCTTCTGCTCGCGGGCCGCCCACTCCATCCCGGCGATGATCCAGGAATCCTGTCCGCTGCCCTCGCTGTTGAGCACCTTGCCGATGTGCAGCCGGGCGCCGGGGGCCACACCCCGCTCGGCGCCACCGGACGCGGCGCCGGTGCCGGCGATCGTCGAGGCGACGTGCGTGCCGTGGCCCTTGTAGTCGAGGATGTCGGGCTCCGACGGCACGAAGCTGCTGGACTCCGCGATCTGCCCGACGAGGTCCGGGTGTTCGGCGTCCGCCCCCGAGTCGAGCACCGCGACGTCGACACCGGCGGCGGTGTTGCCCCCGGCCCACAGCGTCGGCGCGCCGATCTGCGCGGTGGACTCGGCCAGGTCGGCGTGCACCCGGCCGTCCAACCAGACCTTCGCGATGCCGTTGGCCAGGGTCGGGGCGTCGCCCGTACGTCGGGTCGAGCCGGCGGTGAGCGCGGTCCAGAACCGGTCGGCGGTGGCGCGTTGGCGGGTCAGCGCCGCGCCCTGCACGCTGTCCAACGGTCGGACCAACTCGGCGCCGTCCAGGGCGGGCCGGGTACGCTTGCGGGCCGCCGCGTCGGTCATCGTGACGATCAGCGGGAGCGCGTCGGTGTGCGCGTCGTCGTAGCCGTCGGCGATGAGGTCGGTGACGTTGAACAGTTGCCGGTCCAGCAGGCCGCTGGTGACATAGGACAGCGCGGCGTCCGGGTAGACGTAGGTGTCGCCGTCGCGCACGGTGCGGTGGAAGCTCGGGGTGCTGCCGTCCGGTCGGCGCACTGTCGACACCGTGCTGCCGTCCGCCGCGGTGGTGACGGTGACCGTGTCACCGGTGATCAGGGTGACGGTGGACGCGCGCCCGGCGGCGGCCGGGGGCAGGCCCGCCGGGCGGTCGGGGTGGTTCGGCGGGGCGGCGGCCGCTCCCGCGCCGGGTGGGGTGAACCCGGCCGCCAGGGTGAGGGCGGCGCCGAGGGCGATCAGCCCGGATCGGCGACGCCGGTGAGACAGAGCCACGGTGACCTCTTTGTGTCGAGAAGTGGTACGCACCACAGCATCGACGTAACAACCCGCCCAACCCCGCCATCGCCCCCGACGCGTTTACGCCATGGCACAACCCCGCCACCCACCCCGGCCCCTCCCTGCCCCTAGCCCCGTCGATCTTGCACTTTCTGTCGGTACCAAAGTCGCCATTCAGGACGTATCGACAACACTAAGCGCAAGATCGGCGAGACCCAGGGGGCGGGACGGGCCGCGAGGGGGATGCTCCTATGGATGTCAAGGTGTGGTCGGTGGGGGTTGGGCGGGGTTGGTGAGGGCCTCGTAGACCTCGCGGGCGACGTATCGCTTGAGGCAGCGGATGATCTCTTTCTTGGTGAGGCCTTCTT
>NZ_JARVKT010000040.1:0-53781 GCF_029809455.1 Micromonospora sp. DH14
GGGCGGGTGGGCAGGGTGCGGGGGGCCTGCGGTGGAACGTGCTCCTGTCGGCCAGATCGTGATCGTTTGGTGAGTGAAGTCGGTTTGGAATTTCGGTGGGTCGGGCAATTAACGGTCACGACAGGAAGCACACGCACCGTGTGTCAGACATTCTTGAAGGAGGGTGGCCGTGGAGCTCACCGTGTGGGGCATCATCACTGCGATCGTTGTTGGTCTCATCGTCGGCGCGCTCGGCCGCCTGGTCGTTCCGGGCCGGCAGAACATGCCGATCTGGCTGCACCTGCTGATCGGTATCGGTGCGGCGCTGCTGGGCACCGTCCTGGCTCGGGCCATCGGTATCGCGACCGAGACCAGCGGTGTCGACTGGGGCGAGCTGCTGGTGCAGGTCGTGGTGGCCGCGATCGCTGTCGCGCTGGTGGCCGGTGTGGGTCGCCGCCGCAGCATCACCCGATAACGACCCGGCATCATCTGGTAACACCCCCACTACCGGTGGGACAGCACGACTCGAAAGAGCGCCCGGCCACGCCGGGCGCTCTTTCGTGTTGAAGCGCCCAACTTTGGCCCGACGTCGGAGTGCCTGCCGGTGGGGCGCTGCGGTACGTTCGCCACGCTTCGGCCAGCGCCACCCACTGTCGTAAAGGAATTCTCCGTACTAGGGTGCGGCGGAGAAGGTTAGTTCCAGGCGGCGCGAGGGGAGAAGTGGCGTGAACAGGTGGAAGCGGTTGGCCCCGGTCACCGCCATGGTGGCCTCGGCCGCGATGGTGCTGACCGGCTGTGGGGGCTCCGGCGACGATGCGGCCGACGACAGCAAGCTCACGGTCTGGATGATGGGCGAGGGCGGGGACGCGCAGAATTCCTTCCTCGACGGGGTCGAGGCCGAGTTCCGTCAGAAGCACCCCGACACCGATGTGGTCGTGCAGTACATCCCCTGGCTGGAAGCGCCCAAGAAGTTCCAGGCCGCGCTCGCCGGCGGTGAGGGACCGGACATCACCGAGCTGGGCAACACCGAGACCCAGGGGTGGGCCGCCCAGGAGGCGCTCGCCGACGTGAGCAGCCGGATGGGTGGCTGGGCGGACGGCAAGGACCTGCTGCCCGACCTGGTGCGCAACGCGCAGCTCGACGGCAAGCAGTACGGCGTGCCCTGGTACGCGGGTGTGCGGGCCATCTACTACCGCACCGACTGGTTCGCCGAGGCCGGCGTGCAGCCCCCGAAGACCTGGGACGACCTGGTCAGCGTGGCCAAGGCCGTGCAGGCGAAGAAGAAGGGCACCTACGGCATCGCCCTGCCGGGCAACTCCGAGCTGCCCTTCTACTCCTTCCTCTGGGGAGCCGGCGGCGAGATCGCCAGCAACCAGGGCGGCACCTGGAAGTCCGGCTACACCACGCCGGAGGCGCAGCGGGCGGTCAAGTTCTGGACCGACCTGGTGACCGTCCACAAGGTGGCCCCGCCGGCCGCCGCGGGTTGGAACGAGATCGACGCGCGTACCCAGTTCGCCACCGGCAAGGCCGCGATGGCCTTCGCCGGCAGCTGGCAGCAGGGCGCCATCAAGAAGGACAACCCCGAGATCGAGAAGGTCTGGGGTACGTTCCCGATCCCCGGCCCGGACGGCAAGGCGGCGCCCGGTTTCGCGGGCGGCTCGGACGTGGCGATCTGGAAGGACAGCGAGCGGCAGGACCTGGCCTGGGACTACCTGACCGTGCTGCTGAACAAGAAGAACGCGCAGAGCTTCGCGAGCAGCCTCGGCTTCTTCCCGGTCTACCAGGATCTGGTGTCCGGTGACGCGTACGCGAACGACAAGGTGATGGCGGCGTTCGCCACCACGATGCAGAACACCAAGCTCACGCCGCTCACCCCGAAGTGGGTGGAGGTCAGCCGGACGAAGACGGTGACCCAGGCGATGAACAGCTCGGTGATGAAGGGTCAGAAGACGGTCGAGAAGGCCACCACCGACGCGGCCACCGAGATGGAAAGCATCCTCAACGCCAAGTGAGCACGCTGACCGAGGTGCCGGAGGCGGCCGCCGCGCGGGACACCCCCGCGCGGCGCCGTCGCCGGGTGGACCGCCTGCCCTACCTGCTGCTCCTGCCCGCCCTGCTGATCATCGGGGTGCTGCTGCTCTGGCCGCTCGGCCAGGTGGTGGTGATGTCCTTCTACCGGCTGAACAGCGTCCGGCAACTACGCGGTGATCGGGAGTGGCCGTGGGTGGGGCTCGGTAACTACACCGACATCCTCTCCGATCCGTTCTTCCTGACCGTGCTGCGCAACACGGTGCTGTTCGCCGCGGCCAACGTGCTGCTCACGATGGTGCTCGGCACCCTGGTGGGGTTGCTGCTCAACCGGCTCGGGCGCAAGATGGCGACGTTCGTGGCGAGCTGCGTGATGCTCGCCTGGGCGACGCCGGCGCTGACCGGCACCATCGTCTGGAAGTGGATCTTCGACGACACGAGCGGCCTGGTCACCTGGTTGTTCAACGCGTTGCCGGACGGGCTCTCGAACGGCCTGTTCGGGCGCAGCGACTGGACCGGCTACGGCTGGTTCAACTCGCCACTGCTCTTCTTCGCCATCCTCACGCTGGTGGTGGTCTGGCACTCGTTCCCGTTCATCGCGGTGAGCGTGCTCGCCGGGCTGAAGAGCGTGCCGAGTGAGCTGCACGAGGCGGCCCGGGTGGACGGCGCCAGCCCGTGGCGGGTCTTCTGGAAGATCACTTTTCCGTTGCTGCGCCCGGTCTTCGGAATCCTGATCGTGCTCTCCACGATCTGGGACTTCAAGGTCTTCACCCAGCAGTTCGTGCTGGCCGGCGGCACCCAGGACCGGCCGACGTTCATGCTCGCCATCTACTCGTACGCCGAAGCTTTCTCGCCGCCGCCGAAGTACGGGCTCGGCGCGGCCATCGCGGTCATCCTCACGCTGATCCTGTTGGTGGTCACCGGCTTCTACGTACGCATGGTGCTCAGGCAGGAGGACGAGTCGTGAAGAAGGTCGCCCTCAACGGCGCCGGGCTGCTGGTCGCGCTCTTCGCGGCGTTCCCGGTCTACTGGATGATCTCCACCTCGCTGAAGCCGAGCAGAGAGATCTTCTCGTCCACCCCGCAGCCGGTGCCGACCCACCCGACGCTTGAGCACTACCGGGAGATCCTGACCGGCAACCTGATCCCCGGTGTCAGCTTCCTCGACTTTTTCCTCAACAGCGCACTCGTCGCGGTCTCGACGGTGGTGCTCAGCGGTCTGGTGGCGTTGCTCGCCGCGACCGCTGTGGCCCGGTTCCGCTTCAAGCTGCGGACCAGCTTTCTGATCATGCTGCTGGTGGTGCAGATGATCCCGCTGGAGGCGTTGGTCATCCCGCTGTTCCTGATGATCCAGCGGCTGGGGCTCTACAACACCCTGCCCAGCCTGATCCTCACGTACCTGGGTTTCTCGCTGCCGTTCGCGGTGTGGATGCTGCGCGGCTTCGTCGCGGCGGTGCCGAAGGAGTTGGAGGAGGCGGCGGCGATCGACGGGGCCAGCCGGGCCCAGACCTTCCGCCGGGTGCTCTTCCCGCTGGTCGCACCCGGCCTGGTGGCCACCAGCATCTTCTCCTTCATTACCGCGTGGAACGAGCTGATCTTCGCGTTGACGTTCATCAACGACCAGGGCAGCTACACGCTGCCGGTGGCGATGACCTTCTTCTTCGGTCGCGACGACACCAACTGGGGGCCGGTGATGGCCGCGTCCACCCTGTTCACCCTGCCGGTCATCATCTTCTTCCTGTTGGTGCAGCGTCGGATGGTCTCCGGCCTGGTGGCCGGCGCCGTCAAGGGCTGAGGATCGCCCCGGTGCCGTCGGACGATCTTGAGGGCGGGTCGACCCCGCCGGCCCCGCTAGGCTGACCGTCATGACGGGCAGGGTGGCAGCGGTGAACCTCGGCGTGGTGACCGAGGCGGAGTGGGCCGGCGACGCGAGCGGGCGCAGCGGCATCGACAAGCGGCCGGTGGACGCGCCCGTGCTGTTCCGCGTCGACGGGGTGGTTGGCGACTTCATCGGCGAGCGGGCCCACCACGGGGGCGAGGACCAGGCGGTCTACGCCTACGCGGAAGAGGACGCCGCCTGGTGGGCCACCGAGCTGGGGCGCGGTATCGGGCCCGGTGGCTTCGGCGAGAACCTCACCACGTACGCGGTGGACCTGACCGGCGCGGTGATCGGTGAGCAGTGGCAGGTCGGATCGGCAGTGCTCCAGGTGACCAAGCCGCGAACGCCGTGCGCCACCTTCGCCGGTTTCTGGGGCGTACCGGATCTGATCAAGCGGTTCACCGTCCGGGCGCTGCCCGGGGCCTACCTGCGGGTGCTTCGGGAGGGGGAGGTGGGCCCGGGTGACCCGGTCGACGTGGTGGACCGGCCCGCGCACGGGGTGACCATCGGTGAGGTGTTCCGGGCCACCACCCTGGAGCCGGAGCTGCTGCCCCGCCTGCTGGAGGCACCCGACCTGCCGGAGTCGATCCGGGACAAGGTCCGCCGGCGTCTCTCCACCCGTAGCTGACATCGAGGGCCGACCGCCCACCCGCGTAGAACGGCGCGCTTCGTTATCACTATCAATAGTGATAACGTTTGGTTGTGGAGATGTCGAGAGAACGCTGGGCGGACCTGGCGCTGCACCCGGTGCGGATCCGGATCCTGCGTGCGGTCGCGGGCACCCGCCTGACCACACAGGGCCTGCTTGAGCTGCTGCCCGATGTCCCACAGGCCACGATGTACCGGCACCTGGCGATCCTGGTCAAGGCCGGACTGGTCGAGGTGATCGATGAACGCAGGGTGCGCGGTGCCGTCGAGCGGGTGTACGCGTTGCCCGCGCGCGGCGCGACGCTCGACCCTGCGAGCCTCGCCACGGCTACGCGGGAGGACCACGCCCGTTACTTCACGGCGTTCATGTCGAGCCTGCTGTCGGAGTTCTCCCGCTATCTCACCCGGGAGCGCATCGACTTCACCGCCGACGGCGTGGGCTACCAGCAACTCGTGCTGCACCTGACCGACGCCGAACTGGGCGAGTTCGCCGCCGGGCTCAACGCGCTGGTGGCTCCGTTGCTCGGCAACCAGCCCGGCGGCGGGCGGATACCGCGACTGTTGGCGACCGTCCTGCTGCCCACCGATCCGGCGACGGCCGACAGGCGCGCACCCGCGTCGACCGACGACTCCGACACGACGAGAGGGGAAGACTGATGGCATCGGTCATGGTGACCAACGATGTGATCGACATTCGGTTTACCGGATGGGAGCGGGTCTGGGTCGGGCGGGAGCGGTTCGCACCGCCCCTCACCGCGGTGCGGCAGGCCGCCCTGGTGGACAACCCGCTCCGCCTGGCCCGTGGCGCCCGCCGCGGATACGTGGTGTCCGGCTTCGCCAAGATCGGAGTGTGGGGCCTGTACGGCGGTCCCCGGCAGCTCGTGGCGGCCCGCCGGGCGGAACCAGGGCTGCACCTCGTTCTGGACCGGGCGGCGACCGACGGCGAGTTCGACGAGGTGGTGCTCTCCAGCCTCGCCGCGCCGGGCCTCGTGGAGGCGATCACGCGTGCCATGGCGGCCCGCGCGTGACCGGCGACCACCTCGCGATCGAGGTGTCGCGCCTGACGAAGCGCTTCGGTGACGTCACCGCCGTGCGCGATCTGAGCTTCACCGTGCGGCCCGGCGTGATCACCGGGTTCCTCGGCCCGAACGGCGCCGGCAAGACCACCACGATGCGCATGATGACCGGGCTGGTGTCGCCGACCGGTGGCACCGCCACGATCGGCGGGCGGCCGTACGGCCAACTGGCCCGGCCGTCGCGCACGGTCGGCGCCGTGTTCGACGCCAACGCGTTCCACCCTGGACACACCGCCCGTGACCACCTGCGCGTCTACGCCGCGATGGGCGGATATCCGGACAGCCGCGTCACCGACCTGCTCGACCTGCTCGGCCTCGCCGAGGCCGCACACCGGCGCACCCGAGGATTCTCCACGGGCATGCGACAGCGGCTCAACCTCGCCACGGCGTTGCTCGGCGACCCCCGCGTCCTGCTGCTGGACGAACCCGGCAACGGCCTGGACCCGGAAGGGATGTCGTGGCTGCGCGGCTTCCTGCGTCAGTTCGCCGACGAGGGCCGCACCGTCCTGATCTCCAGCCACGCGCTCGGCGAGATCCAGCAGCTCGTGGACGACGTCGTGGTGATCCGGCGTGGCGAACTCGTCGCCGCCGGGCCCTGTTCCCGGCTCGCCGGCCCGCCGGCGGTGCTGGTCACCTCACCCGACGCGGACGCGCTCGCTGCCGCCCTGACGGCCGCCCCGGCCAACGGCGGCACGGCACCGCACGTCGAAGCCGTCGGGTCCGACCGGCTGCGGGTACGGGGGCTGGACGCGCCGGGCCTCGCCGACCTCGCCGCCGCCCATCACGTGCGGGTGCACGAGCTGGTCGTCGAGACCACCAGCCTCGAAGAACTCTTCCTCCACCTCACCAGGGACAAGGCGGTCAGCTGATGAACCTCCTGATCAGAGCGGAGTTCCGCAGGCTGCTGGCCACCCGGATGTGGGGCGGCCTGCTGCTCGTCGCCGCTGCGCTGGGCGGCGGCATGTTCGGGGCCATGGCGCTGGCGGGGCCGGAGAACTTCGACCCGCCGATGCCCGGTCTGGACACCGAGGCCGGCCTCCGCGCGATCCTCGGCATCCTCGGCTACACCGCGTTCGTGCCGGCCGCAGCCGGGGCCCTCGCGGTCACCTCCGAGCACCGACACCACACCGCCGCGGTCACCTTCCTGTTCGCGCCGCGCCGTGGGCGGGTGCTCGCCGCCAAACTCACCACGTACGCGGTGGTCGGTCTCGCCTATGGGCTCGTCCTCGCGGGCACTGCCGCGGTGGCGCTGTTCGCCGTCGCCGCCGCCCGCGGCGTCCCACTCGGTCTGCCAACCACCACAGTGCTGGCGCTGCTCGGCCGTATCGCCGTCGCGATGGTGGTGTACCTGCTCCTCGGGGCCGGGGTGGGCGCCCTCGTCCACCACCAGATCGCGGCGCTGTGTGTCGTGACCGGCTATCTGTACGTGGGGGAGCCGGTGCTGATGATGATCCCGGGCGTCAACACGCTGTACCCGATCCTCCCCGGCGGAGCCACCGCCGCGCTCACCGATTTCACCTACGTCGCCGACGCCATCTCCGCGGAACTCGGCAGCGGCGCCGTCCACCTCCTCCCACCGGCGGCCGGGGCTCTCCTGCTCACCGCGTACGCGGTGGCCGCCTCGGCGATCGCCGTGTTGCTGCCCCTGCGCCGGGACGTCACCTGACCGCCCCGTGCCGCCGGGACGACACGCCAGCGTCGGGGTGACCGGCGGCCGGTAAGAACCGGATGACAGGGTCGAGTCCGAGTCGTTGCCCGTATTGTCCCCTTTGAGGGCGTGCGGTGGAGGCCGGGTGGAGCGCGATGTCGATGGCAACGGACGGCGGCGCCACGGCAGCGGCGCCCACCGATCCCGACCTGGAACGTCCGGCGTTTCTGGAACTCTTCTTCGACCTCGTCTACGTCTTCGCGCTGGTCACCCTGGCGAACATGCTCGCCAACGACCTGACCTGGACCGGCCTCGCCGAGGCGTTGGTGCTGCTGCTCGCGTTCACGATGATCTGGGCGCTCACCGTGTGGACGGCGGACACCATCGACCTGACCCGTCCATCAGGGCAGGGGCATCTCACCTGGGTGGCGGCGGCCAGTCTGCTGTTGGCGGCGACCGCGGCCGACGCGTACGGCGATCGTGCGCTGCTCTTCGCGATCACCTTCGTGATCATTCCCCTCAGCACCACCGCCTACTACGCCGTCTTCGTCTCGAAGGGCTGGCCCCTGCGGCGTTCGACGATCCGGATCCAGACCTGGAAGTCCATCGCCGCCGTCGGATGGATCGGCGGGGCGGTCGTCGGCGGCTCGGGTCAGCTGCCGATCTGGGCGCTCGCGGTCGTCGTCGAGTACGTCGGGGCGGTGTGCGGTTGGCCGCTGCCCCGGATCGGCCGCTCACGAGCCCGGGACTGGCGGCTGGTCCACGCGCGGGTGGCCGAGCGCTATCGGCAGTTCGTCATCATCGCGCTCGGGGTGTCGATCTTCGTGACCGGGACGACCTTCAGCAGGAGCGAGTACACGCTGGAGAGCGCCTGGGCGCTGCTCGTGGTGTTCAGCACGGTGGTGCTGATGTGGCGGATCTACATCTATCGCGCCGGTGAGCTGCTGACCGACGCGATCGTCCGGTCGACCGACCCGGCGTTGCTCACCCAGTCCGCCGCGCTCACCCATCTGATCATGGTGGCCGGCATCGCCGGCGCGGCGGTCACCAGCGACCTCGTGGTGAATCGACCGTTGGGCGAGACCCCGCCGTCGTGGGCCGCGGTCATCCTCGGCAGCCCCGCGTTGTACCTGCTCGGCCGGGGCCTCCTCGATTTCACCGTGTTCGGACGCATCTCGCGGTCCCGGCTGGCTGGCGTGGTGCTGCTGGGGTGCCTGGCGCCGGCCACGCCCGTGCTGCCGCCGATCCTGGTCGCCCTGCTCGCCATGATCGTGCTGGCCCTGATCGCCGTGGCGAACCTGGCCAGCACCCGACGACACACCCGTACCCCGGCGCCGCCGATGCTGGGGTGAGACTCCGCGCGGCCGGTGGGGCGACCTCTCATCGGGCCGCCGTGGTGACCTCGGCCGGTCTGCGCCGTGCAGCCAGGACTTCCCCGGCCAGGGTGAGCAGCATGACCAGGTTCGCCACCACCAGGACTGTCAACGGCGGCAGCCGGAACGCGCCGGGCGCGACAAGCGCGCCCAGCAGCACGCCCGCCAGCAGCACGATCGCCAGCACCCGGGACCAGAGAATCCGGGCTGTCACCACGGCTTCGAACAGCACGCTGCCGAGCAGGAACAGCGCCGGGCCGCCGAGGATGGCAACCATCACATCCACCGGGGTGTGACCGGACGGCCGAGCGATGACCATCGAGGTGCCGGTCGAGACCAACACCACCCCGGCCACCATCACCAGGTGGGTGTACGAGGTGGAGGTGCCGGAGCGGACCCTCTCCACGGTCGTGACGCTCGGTGGGGCCAGGATCCGCTGGAAGCGCTGGAAGTAGAGCTGGAACAGCAGGACCGCGCTGACGAACGCGACTGCGCTCGCGGTCACCTGACCGGCGGTGAACCCGCTGCCGGCCAGCTCCATGCCGGTGCTCAGGATCAACTCGCCGAGCGCGACGATGAAGATCGCCCGGTGCCGCTCGGAGAGGTGTACCCCGGTGAAGATCTGGCTGGCGAGTTCGGTGCGCCCCAGCCCCGGCGTCGGCCAGCCGAACCGTGCCGAGCCGAGGTCGACCACCACCGCGAGCGACCAGAGCGCCAGCCGAGCCGTCCCGTCCACGAATACCCCGGCCACCCAGGGCGCCACGGTCACGCCGAACCAGAAGAAGACCCTGATGCTCCGGGCCTGGATCGGACGATTGACCCGGGTGCCGGGGATCAGGACGGCGTCGCGGACCAGGTGGATGCCGAAGTACGCGGCCACGAAGAGCCACCCGTACCTGCCGAAGGCGTGCGGTGTCGCGATCGCCATCAGCAGGGTGCCGAGCATGACCAGCAGGACGGTCGCCTGGATGATCGGCAGTCGGGGGTCGAACAGGTCGGTGAGCCACGCCGTCAGCACCCAGACCCACCAGGCGGCCAGCAGCAGGACGGCGGTCTGCGCCGCGTGCCGAACGGTGAGGTTCTCGCCCAGGCTGGCCGAGAGCCGGGAGAGCAGGAAGATGTAGACCAGGTCGAAGAAGAGTTCCAGGAAGGTCGGATATTCCGGCTCGCCGCGACGGCGGAGGATCCGGGGGAGCGGAGCGGACGTCACTGCGGCTGCCTCCTGTGCCACCCCGCGCCCCGGCCAGGCGCTGCGCCCCGGCTCTGCCTACCCGTCACGCTACCGACACCGCGGCGCCCGGTGGCCCGGAAGCGAATACGAGAACGGCCCCCGCCAACGGTGGCGGGGGCCGTTCTACGAGCAGCGGGTCAGCGCAGCCAGGGGATGCTGCGGTCGAGCAGACCGCGCTCCTTGAGCTCCTTGCGCAGCGGGATCTCGTCGTCGACGTACCCGTCCCAGTTGATGCCCCAGTAGTTGGCGGTGTGGGTGCCCTCACCGATCAGCTGGCGCTGCACCGGGGTGCGGTTGCGGTACCACTCGCCGTTCACGTCGGGGTGCAGCTCGTCCAGCGGACGGATCCACCGGTAGGTGTAGCCGACGAAGAGCATCTTGCGGGTGATGGTCGACAGGTTCGTCGAGCGCGAGTGCCACTGCCGGCGGTCGAAGATGAACGCGTCGCCCGGGTTCGCGGTGATCTCCACCGTGCCCTCCGGGTCCGGGTTGTGCACGCTGAGGTCCTTGGGGCGGTCCAGCGAGTTCCACAGGTGGCTGCCCGGGATGACCTTGGTGGCGCCACGGCCGGTCTCGGAGAGGTCCGACAGCACGTACGCGACCTTCAGCGAGAACATCGGGCGGGGCAGGTTCGGGTCCATCGTCTCCGGGTCGGAGTTCTGCCGGTACCCGTCCTGGTGCCAACCCCAGTACGGCTTCTCCGGCTCGGCGGCCGGCGGGGTGACGTCCAGGTGGTTGTGGTGGGTGTAGATGTTCCAGCCGGCCAGCCCCCACATGTACGGGAAGGCGATCGGGTGGGTCAGCAGCTCACCGAAGAGCTCGTCGCGCTCCAGGAAGCCCAGCAGGTGCAGGGTGCCGTCCTTCTTGGTGGTGCCCTTCGCCTGCTCCTCGGCGTAGACGCGGTCGACCGCCGCCTCCAGCGCCGCCCGGTGGTCCTCGGTCAGGACGTTGCGCAGCAGGAGGAAACCCTGCTCGTGGAACTCCTTGCGGTCAATGTCGCTGATCGGCTCGTAACCGGTCCGGTCGCCGTAATCGAACACCGCGTCGTACCCCTCCCCATGAGGTGAAACCTTTTCTGGCACAGGCCGCCGATCGTAACGCGGTGGCCCAGGCATCGGGGAGGGTGTGTTGGGGGATTGGGCCGCACCGGGACCCCGCGCAGCGAGAGAAACGCACAGAGTGAGATCAAGGCGATCAATAGCCGGATTTCATGCATATTGCCGGATTGTGCGGTCACTGCCGGTTAGGAGATCCGGGTCGGGTCAGCCCTCGTTGAACACCTCGGCCACCACCTGACCGGCCGGGCTCTGCTGCCCGTCCACCCGGCCCCACGAGCCGTTGCGCGCGGTCCACTCCAGGTCGCCGAAGCGGACCCGCTTCACCCCGTGGTCCTGGGCGTGCGACACCAGCCAGTGCGCGTACCGCCAGCCGTCGCGTTGGTCGCCCGGAGTGACCGCCAACCCCGTCGGGTCGGTCGGGTCGGTGCCCTTCAACCCCCAGTCCAGCACCAGGTTGCGGGTCAGTTGCGCCGCCGCCGCCGCGCCGTACATCGCCGGGGTGCGCCCCACGGTGCAGGCGACAGCGCCGCTGGCGTCGCCGAGCAGGGCCCGGCTGAGCACCTCGGAGTCGTCGGCCCACTTCTGGTACGCCTCGGGGAACGCCGAGCGCTGCACCCGCTGGGCGGCATCGGTGACCCGCATCTTCTCCCAGCCGCGCACCTTCTTGAGGGCCGCGTAGAACCGGTTGGCCGCGTAGCGCGGATCGCGGATCTGCGCCGGGGTGCCCCAGCCCTGGCTCGGCCGCTGCTGGAACAGGCCGACCGAGTCGCGGTCGCCGTCGGCGAGGTTGCGCAACCCGGACTCCTGGTACGCGGTGGCGAGCGCGACCACGACGGCCCGCTCGGGCATGCCACGCTTCGCGCCGATCGCCGCGATGGTCGCCGCGTTGGCCATCTGGTCGGCGTCCAGCGCGACCCGGCCATCGGCCTGCACCGTGCACTTCCGTGCCACCAGCGGCAGCGTGAGGTTGTCGCCGACCTGCCGTACGACGAGCCAGATCGCGATCACGGCGATGAGGATGAGCACCACTCCACCCGCCACGGTTGCCCGAGTTCGCACCCACACCCCCAGATCGACAGTCCGCCAAGCGTACGTCCCCGCACGCCCTCTCCGGCTCGTCCGAGCGGTTCGGGCCCGACTCGGGCGCCACGGGCCGGTTCGGGTCGGCTCCGTTGTCGCGTACCGGTTGGCGACGTTCCCGCTTCGGTGGCGATCTCACCTGCTCGCTGGTTCTGTCACCCGCCCGGTGCCGGGCTGTCGGGAGCGTCACCGGGTGCGTGACGGCGGGAAGCGATTGACCAGTCAAGGACTTACCCCTGTTGACATGTCAATCTGACCGACCGCCACCACCTGGGCGGGGCGGTCACCGAACGAGGAGGAGTGTCATGGGAACGCTTGACGGCAAGGTCGTGCTGATCACCGGCACCGGGGGTGGTCTGGGCCGCGTCGCGGCGCTGACCTTCGCCCGCGAGGGCGCGAAGGTCGTCGGGGCCGACCTCCAGGTCGCCGGAAACGACGAGACGGTCGACCTCGTCCGCCGCGCCGGAGGCGAGATGACCGGCATCGCGCCGGTCGACCTCACCGACCCCGAGCAGGTACGCAGGCTCGTCGACGACGCTGCCGCCGCCTACGGCGGGCTGGACGTGGTCTACAACAACGCGGCAGCGCTCCGCTTCGGCCCGATGCCCGACTTCTCCGTGGCGGACTGGCGCTACACCATCACCGGAGAACTCGACATTCCGTACTTCGTGTCGAAGTTCGCCTGGCCGCACCTGGTCCGGCGCGGCGGCGGCGTCATCATCAGCGCCGCCTCCATGGCCGGGATGATCGGCGGCCACGTGCCGCCGATGGTCGGTCACACCGCCGCAAACGCCGGCATCATCGGGATGACCCGACAACTCGCGCTCGAAGGCGCGCCACACGGGATCCGCGCCGTGGCGGTCAGCCCTGGGCCCACCCTCACCCCGGCCAGCGAACGCGACCTCGGTGACAACCAGGAGGCCCGGGACGCCATCACCGCCAAGACGCTGCTCAAGCGCTTCGCGCGCCCCGAGGAGGTCGTCGAGCTGGTGGTCTTCCTCGCCTCGGACCGGGCGTCGTACATCACCGGGGCGAACTACCCGGTCGACGGCGGCGCGACCGCCTGGTGACCCGGCCGACAACCGGGGCGCTGCCAACCGAAGGTAGCGCCCCGGCAACCACTCGTGACCCCGCCGGCGCCCCGGCAACCGCTGGTGACGCCGCCAGCGCCCCCGGTCCTACCCGGCATGATCAGCGGAACCACCGTCCAGAGCGGCCACCCATCGAGCCAATCGCTTCTCGCGGAACGCGGTGACCCCCTCGCGTCCCTCGTCGGACAGGAAGTAGCCGGTCGAGACGGCGGAGAGCCGGGCCAGCTCGGCACGCAGCTCGGCGGTGGCCGGCCGGCGCAGCAGATCCTTCGCGCCGGCCAACGCGCCCGGCGCGCCGCGCACCAGCGAATCGCAGTAGCCGCGCACCGCGTCGTCCAGCCCGTCCGCCGGGACCGACGCCGTGACCAGGCCGATCTCGGCGGCCCGGCGACCGTCGAAGGTGTCGCCGGTCAGGTACAGCTCGGCGGCGGCGCGGGGGTGCAGCCGGGGCAGCACGGTCGCCGAGATCACCGCCGGGATCACCCCGATGCGGACCTCGGTGAACGCGAACGTCGCCTCGTCGGCGCAGACGGCCAGGTCGGCGGCGGCGATCAGGCCGAGCCCGCCGGCCCGCGCCGGCCCGGCCACCCGAGCGAGCACGGGCTTCGGGCACTCCCAGACCGCGGCGAGCACGTCACCCAACATGCCGGCCGGAACCGTCCCGCTGGCGTACGCCAGGGCGGTCTCCTTCAGATCCGCCCCGGAGCAGAAGACCGGGCCGGTGTGGTCGAGCACCACCGCTCGGACCGCCTCGTCGGCCACCGCGTCCGCCAGCCCGGCCAGCAACTGGGTCATCAGGGCGGTGGAGAGCGCGTTGCGGTTGTGTGGGCTGTCCAGGGTGAGGGTGGTCACCCCACGGGCCGTGGCGACCCGCACGAGGACGTCGGGAGAGGTCATGCCGGGCACACTAGTGGCCATGCCCGGCGTCCTTCCAGATGGTGAGACCGTCCCCGTCGACGGATCGTTGCCCGCCACCGCCACCGCAGCGGTCGGCGCGCGCGGCTTCGGCGTGTACGTGCACGTCCCGTTCTGCGCCAGTCGCTGCGGCTACTGCGACTTCAACACCTACACCGCAGCCGAACTGGGCGGCGGTGCCAGCCGCGAGGGGTACGCCGACACCGTCCTCGCGGAGCTGGCGCTCGCCGCCCGGGTGCTGGGCGACAACCCGCCGCCCCGGGTCGACACCGTCTTCGTCGGTGGTGGCACGCCCACCCTGCTCCCCGCCGACGACCTGGCCCGCATCCTCGACGGCATCGACCGCACCTGGGGGCTGGCCGCCGACGCCGAGGTGACCACCGAGGCCAACCCCGAGTCGGTCACCCCGGAATCGTTGAAGCTGCTGCGGGCGGCCGGCTACACCCGGATCTCGCTGGGCATGCAGTCCGCCTCCCCGGGGGTGCTGGCGATCCTGGACCGCACGCACAGCGCCGGCCGGGCCACCGCCGCCGCCCTGGAGGCGCGCGACGCCGGGTTCGCGCACGTCAACCTGGACCTGATCTACGGCACCCCGGGGGAGCGGGCCGAGGACTTCGCCGCCTCGCTGGAGCAGGTCGTCGCGGCCGGGGTGGACCACGTCAGCGCGTACGCCCTGATCGTCGAGGACGGCACCCGGCTCGCCGCCCGGATGCGGCGCGGCGAGCTGGCGTACCCCAGTGACGACGTGGCGGCGGACCGCTACCTGGCGGCGGAGGCCGCGCTCGACGCCGCCGGGTTCTCCTGGTACGAGGTCTCCAACTGGGCCCGCAGCGACGAGGCCCGGTGCCGGCACAACCTGCTCTACTGGACCGGCGCGGACTGGTGGGGCCTCGGCCCGGGGGCGCACAGCCACGTCGGCGGGGTGCGCTGGTGGAACGTCAAGCACCCCTCCGCGTACGCCCAACGGTTGGCCGCCGGTGCGTCTCCCGGGCTGGCCCGGGAGGTGCTCACTGTCGACGAGGCGCACATGGAGGACGTGATGCTGCGGCTGCGCCTGGCCAGCGGTCTCCCGCTGGCGGTGCTCGACGCCGCCGGGCGGGCCGGCGCCGAGCGGGCGCTGGCCGGCGGCCTGCTGGCCGCCGACGAGTACGCCGCCGGCCGGGCGGTGCTCACGGTGCGCGGGCGGCTGCTCGCCGACGCGGTCGTCCGCGATCTGTTGCCCTGAGCGGGGGCGGCGGTGTGCCGAACCGGCCGGGGGAGCGGCCGGCCCGGTTCACTTGATGAAGTTGGCGGTCATCGGGTAGCGGTACGGGGTGCCCTCGTTGGCCTTCACGCCGGCGATGATCCCGAACAGGATCTGGATCACCACGACGGCGATGCTGGGCAGGAAGAGCAGGCACCAGCTCACGAAGAGCAGCACGAACGCGATGATCGACCAGAGGATCTGGAAGTTCAGGGCGGCGAGGGCGTGCGCCCGGACGGTCGGCGACTGCTGGCCGCGGGCCAGGTAGGCGATGAGCGGGGCGACGAAGCCCAGCGGGCCGAAGCTGATCAGCGCGCCGAGCGCGCCGCCGAAGTGGGCGACCAACGCCCAGGTCTTGTCCTCGTTGTTGGCGTAGCCGCCGCCGGGGCCGCCGTAGGCCCCACCGGTCGGATAGCCGCCGGGCGGGTAGCCCCCGGGCGGGGGGTAGCCGCCTGCCGGAGGGTAGCCACCTGACGTCGGTTGGTCACCGGTGGGCGGCGGATAGCCACCGGCCGGGGGATAGCCGGCCGGGCCGGGTGCGCCGGACAGTGGTGCGGTGGGCGGCTCGGCCGACGGGAACGGGCCCGGGGAGGTCGGCTCCGGCGGGTAGTTGCCGGGCTCACCCGAACCGGGAGGGCGAGGAGGTTCAGTCATGGATGTCACGGTAGGGGCCCGTGGCAACGCCGCACCAGAGCGACACCGCCCGGTAGTGCGGGCCGATCGGCCCAGTGCGGTGGCGCGGGCCGCACCGACCGGCGGCCGTTGATCATCGCGTCGGCGGGCCTGCCGACGTAGACTGGCACTCGCTACAGTCGAGTGCCAGGACGGCTCGGCCGGCCCAGGGCGCCGGCGGCCGACGTGCGACAGGAGGTGCGGAGGATGGGTCTCGACGACCGGAAACTCGCAGTGCTCCGCGCCATCGTCGAAGACTACGTCTCCACCCAGGAGCCGGTCGGCAGCAAGGCGCTGGTCGAGCGGCACCAGCTCGGGGTCTCCCCGGCCACGGTCCGCAACGACATGGCCGTGCTGGAGGAGGAGGGTTACATCCGGCAGCCGCACACCAGTGCCGGCCGGGTGCCCACCGACCGCGGCTACCGCCTCTTCGTCGACCGGCTGTCCCGGGTCAAGCCGCTCAGCCCGGCCGAGCGCCGGGCCATCGAGCGCTTCCTGGTCGGCGCTGTCGACCTCGACGACGTGGTGCACCGCACGGTGCGGCTGCTCGCCCAGCTCACCCGGCAGGTCGCCGTCGTGCAGTACCCGTCGCTGGCCCGCTCCTCGGTGCGTCACCTGGAGCTGGTGCCGATCTCCACCACCCGGCTGATGCTCGTCATGATCGCGGACACCGGCCGGGTGGAGCAGCGACTCGTGGAGCTGCCCGGGCCGGTGCCCGCCGACGACGTCACCGACCTGCGCCGACTGATCAACGAGAAGCTCGCCAACGCCCGGCTGTCCGAGACGCCACCGCTGGTGCAGGCGCTGGTCGAGGAAGCGCCGACCGGGCTGCGACCGACCATGACCACGCTCGCCAGCGTGCTGCTGGAGACGCTCGTCGAACGGCACGAGGAACGGATCGCCCTCGCCGGCACCGCCAACCTCACCCGGGGCGGGCTGCTCGACTTCCAGGGCTCGCTGCGGCCGATCCTCGAGGCGCTGGAGGAGGAGGTCGTGCTGCTCAAGCTCATCGGTGAGACCGAGCCGAGCACGACCCGGGTGCTGATCGGCGACGAGAACGAGTTCGACAACCTGCGCGCCGCCTCGGTGGTCAGCACCGGCTACGGCCCGGGCACCACCATCGTGGGCGGCCTCGGGGTGCTGGGGCCCACCCGGATGGACTACCCCGGCAACATCGCCACGGTGCGCGCCGTGGCACGCTACGTGGGCGAGTTGCTGGCCCAGAACTGATTGGTCAGGGCCGATGCGGCCGGCTGCGGCCGCCGACCGGCGCAACGCGAGACGAACATGAGGACACGGAACGCAGTGGCCAGGGACTACTACGGCATTCTCGGTGTGAGCCGGGAAGCCTCCGATGACGAGATCAAGCGCGCCTACCGCAAGCTGGCGCGCCAGTTCCACCCGGACGTCAATCCGGACCCGGAGGCTCAGGAGAAGTTCAAGGACATCAACGCCGCGTACGAGGTCCTCTCGGACGACCGGAAGCGGCAGATCGTCGACCTGGGTGGCGACCCGCTCGCCCCGGGTGGCGGCGCCGGTGGCCCGGGCGGCCCCGGTGGAGCCGGCCCGTTCGTCGGCTTCCAGGACATCATGGACGCGTTCTTCGGCGGTGCCGGAGGCGGCGCCCGTGGCCCACGGCCGCGTACCCGCCCGGGTGCCGACGCGATCCTGCGGCTCGAGCTCGACCTGCACGAGACGGCGTTCGGCGTCGAGGCGCCGATCACCGTCGACACCGCTGTGCTCTGCACCACCTGCTCCGGCGCCGGCACGGCCGCCGGCACCCACCTGGCCACCTGCGAGGCGTGCGGCGGTCGGGGCGAGGTGCAGTCGGTGCAGCGCACCTTCCTCGGCCAGGTGGTCTCCGCCCGGCCGTGCACCGTGTGCCAGGGCTACGGCACCACCATCCCGCACCCCTGCCCGACCTGCGCCGGTGACGGCCGGGTGCGCACCCGCCGGTCGCTGACCGTGAAGATCCCGGCCGGCGTCGAGGACGGCATGCGGATCCGGCTGGCCCAGCAGGGCGAGGTCGGCCCGGGCGGCGGCACCGCCGGTGACCTCTACGTGGAGATCCACGAACGTCCGCACGACGTCTACTCGCGCAAGGGCGACGACCTGCACTGCCGGGTCACCGTGCCGATGACCGCCGCCGCGCTCGGCACCCGGCTGACCATCAAGACGCTGGACAGCGAGGAGCCGGTCGACGTCAAGCCCGGCACCCAGCCGGGCAGCACGCTGCGGCTGCGGGCCCGAGGCGTCCCGCACCTGCGCGGCACCGGCCGGGGTGACCTCTACGTCCACCTGGACGTGCGGACCCCGACCAAGCTCGACGCCGACCAGGAGAAGATGCTGCGCGACTTCGCCAAGACCCGTGGTGAGGAGGTCGCCGAGCTGTCCAAGCAGGGCGGCTTCTTCTCCCGGATGCGTGACGCGTTCAACGGGCACGCCTGAGTGTCCGCGCCGCTGTTCCTGGTCGAGGCGCTGCCCACCGGCGACACCCTGACCCTGGACGGCCCGGAGGGGCACCACGCCGCCACCGTGCAGCGACTGCGCGTCGGCGAGGAGTTGCTGCTCGCCGACGGCCGGGGTGGCACTGCCGCCGCCGTGGTCACGGCCGTCGGCCGGGGCAGCCTGGAGGTCAGCGTCACCTCCCGGGGGTACGCGGACGCGCCCGTACCCCGGCTGGTGACAGTGCAGGGCATCGCCAAGGGCGAACGGGGCGAGCTGGCCGTGCAGGCGATGACCGAGGTCGGGGTGGACGAGATCGTCCCCTGGGCGGCGTCGCGTTCGGTGGCCCAGTGGCGCGGCGACCGGGGCGTACGCGCCCGGGAGAAGTGGGTGGCCACCGCCCGGGAGGCGGCCAAGCAGGCCCGCCGAGCGTGGTTACCGGTGGTGGCCGGTGCGCCGGACGAGTCCACCGCCACGGTGGCCCGCCGGATCGCCGGTGCCGCCGCCGGGTTCGTGCTGCACGAGGAGGCCGAGGACCGGCTCACCACCGCCGAGCTGCCCTCCAGCGGGGAGATCGTGCTGGTGGTCGGCCCGGAGGGTGGCATCGCCCCGGCCGAGCTGAGTGCCTTCCGGGAGGCCGGCGGTCGACCCGTACGCCTCGGGCCGGCCGTGCTGCGCACCTCCACCGCCGGGGTGGCGGCCCTCAGTGTGCTCGCCACCCGGCTCGGCCGCTGGTAAGCCCCGCGCCGTCTCGGAAAAGGGTCGAAGGTGCCCCGTCACTCGACGTCAATCACGATTGTGCCGGTACCGGTGCCGCTCTCCACGCCACGACACCGGCCAGGTCCAGACCGAGTACGGCCGGCGGCTGTATCCGGGCGTGGGCGGCCTTTCCAGCTCGGATCTTGGCGTCCAGCGGATTGACACCACTCGCCGCGACCCGGACCAGTACCTGTCCGGGACCCGGTATCGGCTTCTCGATCTCCGTTAGGACCAGCGGGGCGCCGAATTCCTTGAGCACTACCGCGCGCATGTCGCTGCCTCTCCCTCCCTTCCATTTCCTGATGGGGCTCCGCCGACAGGCCGAGCAGGGTACGCACGAACGGCGGGCTCACAACTCGATGACGAGCCGGCCCCGGACGCCGCCGGCCGCCAGGAGCCGATGGGCCTGCGCCGCCTGCTCCGGCGGGAAGGTGTCGGCGACCCGGAGGCTGAGCCGCCCTTCGTCGGCGAGCTGGCGGAGCAGGTCGAGCTTGTCGCGTCGCCCGTCGTAATCGTGCACGTGGGCGTAGGTGAGGGTCACGCCGCGCGTCGCGGCCGCCCGCTCGAACGCGGCCTGGTCCGCCCCGCCGCGTACGTACACCAGGGAGCCGCCACGGCGGATGGCCGACAGCAGCGGGGCGCCGATGACAGCGGCGTCGACGACCGCGGCGACGCCGTCGGCGGTGAGCGCGCGGAAGCGATCGGCGACCCCCGGCCCGCGCTCGACGATGTGGTCGGCGCCCAGCGACGCGACGAGGTCGGTGTCCTGCGGGGCGGCGTCGGCCAGCACGCGGTGTCCGGCGGCCTTGGCCAGCTGTACGGCGTAGCCGCCGACCGCCCCGGCCGCGCCGGTGACGGCTAGGGTGCTACCCGGAGCGGGGCGTAGCTGGTCGAGGGCGTGCAAGGCGGTCAGACCGTTCGTCGGGAGCGTGGCGGCCTCGGCGTGACTCGACCCGGCCGGCGCCGGGACGACCCACGACTCGGGGAGCACTATCCATTCGGCGTACCCGCCGCCGGCGGGGCGGGTGGGGTTGACCATGGCCATCACCCGGTCGCCGACGGCGAGGCGAGGGCTGGTGCCGGGACCGATCTCGTCGACGGTGCCGGCGACGTCCAGGCCGGGGATGACTGGTTCCGTTCCGCGTTGCCGGATGGGCGTGACGCCGGCCCGGATCAGGGTGTCGGCGGGGTTGACGGTGGTGGCACGTACCCGGATCCGGACCTCGCCCGGTCCGGCGTGCGGAGTTGGCCGCTCGACGACCTCCAGTACCTCGGGTCCGCCGTGGCGCAGCAGTCCTATCGCTTTCACGTCATTGACTCCGGCCGCCGGTTGGTCACTTCAGGGATTGGGCGACGCCGGTGCGCGAGGCGCGTTCAACGGCGTCGATCAGGCGGTGCCGGTTGAGGGCGTGCTCGAAGTCGGGCACGGTGCGGGTGTCGTCGGCCAGGTCGCGGGCCAACTGCGCGTAGAGCCGCGCGATGCTTCTGGCCGGGGTCTGGGCCAGGCCCGTGGGGATCCCGTCCGAGTAGGAGGCGGGAACGTCGATGGTGGTGACGGTGGTGTCCGCGCCGCGGCCACCGGCGAGGGTGAGCTGGGCGACTTGCATGTTGCCCCAGTCCGAGGTCAGAACGAGGTCGCCGTCGGTGCCGTTGATCTCCCATCGGAAGTTGTCACCACGGGACGCGCCGCCGCGATAGAAGACCGAGGCGGCCGCACCGGAGGTGAGGGTGCCGATCAGGGCGACCTGATCCGGCACTGTGACCGGGATCCGGCCGCCGTCCTCGGTGACGGTCGCCTCCTTGCGCCCCACCACGAGGTTGGCCGCGACCGTGTCGAACTCGCCGAGGACGAAGTGCAGCGGGTCGAGGGCGTGCAGCGCGGCGGAGGCGAGCGGGGTGGCGCCGTTGGCGTTGTCGAACCAGTAGGCCTGGCTGCGGCTGGCCACCTCGCCGCCCCAGACCATGCCGGAGCCGACCAGAGTGGTGCCGAGCACCTCGCCGACGTACCCGTCGCGAACCAGGTCCGCGGCGTGCTGGACCTCGGGGGCGAAGCGTCCCTGGAGCCCGACCACAGTACGGACGCCGGCCCGGCGGGCCAGTTCGGCGAGGCGCTCCGCCTCGGCCAGGCCGTTGGCGAGCGGCCACTCGCTGTAGACCGTCTTGCCCGCCTCAAGCGCCGCCGAGATCAGCTCGAAGTGCTGGGTGACCTGTACCGCGACCACCACCACATCGACCCGCGGGTCGGCGAGCAGGCGGCGATGGTCGTCGTATCCGGGCACTCCGTACTTGGCCGCCGCAACCTCCGCCGAGCTGCGACGGGACGTGCTGACCGCCCGCAGTTCGAACGCCGGCGACGCCGCGATCACCGGGATATGCGAGATCGAGGCCCATGCGCCGGGCCCGATGATCCCTACGCCTATCGGTTTCATCCCTTTTCCTCCGAATTTATGTTGAGTGTTCGTTACAGAATTTCGTGCGACAAAAGGGTCGAATGGGTCCCAGTATCAAGTCAATCCAGGCAATTCGGTGCGACCTCGGCGGACCGCATCAGGGTGGCCCGGTCGGGGTTGATCCCGCCCATCACCCGCAGCCCCTGGAGGCTGGTCACCGGAAAGGTGGCGAGGTCTGTGGCACCCGCTGGTCGTCGCGGATCCGCTCAACCGTGGCGCCGACAATCAGGCAGGCCAGGCGCCTCCCGTCCCCGGCGATCTCGTCCACCGCGCCGACAGAGACCTCGCGGATCACCTCCCGGGCGTCGTTGCCCGAACGCCGCATGGCGATCAGTGGCGTCGCGTGGCGCTGTCGGTCGAGCTCCCGGGTACGAGCCATGCACCCACCGTACGGGTAATTGGAACGATCGACAAAGAACTGTGCCTCCGCTCACCCTGGGCGGCTACCCGCTGGCCTGGGGCGTCGCGAGAGGGCCACCCTGGGCCCGCACGTCCGCCATCTGCAACTCGGGCTCAGCTGCGCAGGTAGGAGGCCCCGTTGAGGTCGACGATCGTGCCGGAGGCCCACTCGGCCTGCGGCGAGGCCAGCCAGTGCACGGCGGCCGCGATCTCCTCCGGTTTGCCCACCCGGTCGAACGGGCTCTGCGCCCGGATGGCCGCGCCCCGCTCGCCGCGCAGGTGGTCGGTGGTCATGTCGGTCGCCACGAAGCCCGGCGCGACGGTGGCGACCGTGATGCCGTACGGCGCCAGCGCCACGGCGAGGGACTGGCCCAGCGCGTTCAGTCCCGCCTTGCTGGCACCGTACGCCGGCTGATCCGGCTCGCCGCGGAACGCGCCCCGGGACGAGACGTTGACGATCCGCCCGCCGCGCTCCCGCATGTGCTGGGCGGCGCACCAGGTGACGTTGCCGGCGCCGGTCAGGTTGGTCTCCAGCACCTGCCGCCAGCGCTGCTGCCACTGCTCGTACGAGGTGCCGAAGATCGGGTGCGGGTCGTCGCGGTCGCCGTACGTGCCGGCGTTGTTGACCAGCACGTCCAGCCCGCCGAGCAGCTCGGCCGCCCGGTCGACCATCGCCCGGACCGCGTCCGGGTCGGTGAGGTCGGCGCGGACCACCACGTGCCCGGCGCCCGGCAGTTGCGCGCGCACCTGCTCGGCCGCGTCGGCGGAGTCGCGGTGGTGGATGGCCACCCGGTCACCGCTGGCCGCGAACGCCGTCGCCACCGCGCGGCCGATCCCGCGCGAGGCCCCGGTCACGAGTACCGCCCGATCCGTCATGCCGGACATCCTGCCTCAGCCGTACCTTCCCCCGGAGAACGGGCCGGCGGCGCATGCCGCGCCACGGTGGCCCCGGCCCGTTACTCCTTACACTGCCCCGATGGGATCCGACTGCCTGTTCTGCCGCATCGTCGCCGGGGAGATCCCGGCCACCGTGGTCCGGGAGACCGAGACCACGCTCGCCTTCCGTGACATCGACCCGAAGGCGCCGGTGCACGTCCTGGTCATTCCGAAGGAGCACTACGCCGACGTGGCGACGCTCGCCCAGGGTGACCCGGCGCTCGCCGCCGACGTGCTGGCGACGTCCGCCGCCGTGGCCGAGGACGAGGGACTGCTCGGCGACGGTTTCCGGCTGATGTTCAACACCGGCGCGTACGGCGGGCAGGAGGTGTTCCACGTGCACGCGCACCTGCTCGGTGGCGCGCCGCTGGGCCCGATGCTGGCCCGGGACCTCGGGTGAGCGTGCCGGACAGCCGCGTGCACGAGCACCTGGACCGACTGGTCCGGCGGGTGCAGGCCGACGCCCGGGTGCCGGCGGTGTCGGCGGCGCTGCACCGGGCCGACCGACCGCTCTGGACCCGTACCGTCGGCGGGACCGGCACCGACAACCCGCTGGGGCCGGGCACCCAGTTCCGGATCGGCTCGGTCACCAAGACGTTCACCGCGGTGCTGGTCCTGCAGTGCCGCGACGACGGGCTGCTGGACCTGGACGACCCGGTGGGCCGGCACCTCGACCTCCCGGCGCACGGCGAGCTGACCGTACGCCGGTTGCTGTCGCACACCGCTGGCCTGCAACGCGAGCCGTTCGGCGACGTCTGGGACAGCCTGCGCGCACCGGACGCCGACCAACTGGTCGCCGAGCTGGACCGCGCCGAGCGGGTGCTGCCGACCGGCCGCCGGTTCCACTACTCGAACCTGGGTATGGCAGTCCTCGGCCAGCTCGTCGCCCGGCTGCGGGGCGGAAGCTGGGCGCAGGCCCTCACCGAGCGGATCCTGACGCCGCTGGGGCTGACCGACACCACAGTGACCCCACGGCCGACCGCGGCCACCGGGTTCCTGGTCGACGCGTACTCCGACGAGGCGCACCCGGAACCGCCGACCGACTTCGGCGCTGTCGGCCCGGCCGCCCAGCTGTGGAGCACCGCCACCGACATGGCCCGCTGGGCGGCGTTCCTGGCCGACCCGGTCGCGCTGGACCCGGCCGGCGCGGTCCTCGCCCCGGCCACCCTGGACGAGATGCGCTGGCCGTTGACCACCACCGACGAGACGCTCTGGGGCGCGGGCTTCGGGCTCGGGCTGATCCTGATCCCACAGGGGGAACGGGTGATGCACGTGGGGCACGACGGGGCGATGCCCGGCTTCCTCGCCGGGGTGTACGGCCGTCGCGGTGGTGACGGCACGGCCGGTGCGATGGGCGCCGCGGTGCTCGGCTCGTCCGGCACGGCCGCCGAACTGCTCAGCCTGCCGCACCGGCTGCTCGCGGTGGCGGTCGAGCACGACCCGGCCGAGATCGAGCCCTGGCGTCCCGGGGCGCCCGCGCCGGCGGCCCTGCGCGGCGCGCTCGGCCGCTGGTGGGGCGAGGGCAGCGAGTACGTCTTCTCCTGGCACGACGGCACCCTGCGGGCGCGTGGGGTCGACGACCCGGCCGGACGACCGCCGGCGATCTTCACCCCGTTGGCGGACCAGCCGGACGTGTTCCGGGTGGTCTCCGGTCGGGAGGCCGGTGAGCTGCTGCGACTGACCCGGGACGAGGCCGGCGTGGTGGTCCGGATGCACTGGGCGACGTACCGGTTCACCCGTCACCAGGAGACCTTCGACCGGTACGACTTCCGGGCCGGGGGTTGATCGCGGCCAGCGGAAATGGGCGCGATGCGGCCCGTGTTGAACCGATACGATGGGTGTAACGTCCGCACGCCAGGCCAGCAGGCCGGCGCCGAGATCGAGAGCAGGTGGCGCAGGGCCCTTCGGCCCGACCTATGACCGGCACCCCACCTCCCGGCCCGCCCCGGGTGCAGACCAGGATCACCGTGCCCGACCCGAAGATCATGGTGAATCTGCTCGGCGCGGGCGACGAGATCCTCCGACTCGTCGAACGCTCGGTCACCAGTGACGTGCACGTCCGCGGCAACGAGATCACCATCACCGGTGACCCCGCGGACAACGCTCTCGCCGAGCGGGTCTTCAGCGAGCTCCTCGAACTCATCGAGAAAGGCGAGACCCTGACCACTGACGCCGTCCGGCGTACCGTCGGCATGCTCGAGCAGGGCAGCGCCGAGCGGCCCGCCGAGGTTCTGACGCTCAACATCCTCTCCCGGCGTGGGCGCACCATCCGCCCCAAGACGCTCGGGCAGAAGCGGTACGTCGACGCGATCGACACCCACACCATCGTCTTCGGCATCGGCCCGGCCGGCACCGGCAAGACCTACCTGGCGATGGCGAAGGCCGTCCAGGCGTTGCAGGCCAAGCAGGTCAACCGGATCATCCTCACCCGGCCGGCGGTCGAGGCGGGCGAGCGGCTGGGCTTCCTGCCCGGCACACTCAACGAGAAGATCGACCCGTACCTTCGCCCGCTCTACGACGCGCTGCACGACATGCTCGACCCGGAGACGATCCCGAAGCTGATGGCCGCCGGCACGATCGAGGTCGCGCCGCTGGCGTACATGCGGGGTAGGACCCTTAATGACGCGTTCATCATCCTGGACGAGGCGCAGAACACCACGCCCGAGCAGATGAAGATGTTCCTCACCCGGCTCGGCTTCAACTCGAAGATCGTCGTGACCGGTGACATCACCCAGGTGGACCTTCCCGGCGGGACGAGCAGCGGCCTGCGGGTGGTCCGGGAGATCCTGGAAAACGTCGACGACGTGCACTTCTCGCAGCTGTCCAGCTCCGACGTGGTCCGCCACCGGCTGGTCGGGGAGATCGTCGACGCGTACGCCCGCTGGGACGCCGAGCGGGAGAATCAGCAGGCGCAGGGCGTTCACGCCGTGCCTGGGCGCCCCGCCCAGGGCGGCCGGGCCGGCCGCCGCCGCTAAAGCAGAGGAAAGCAGTTGTCCATCGAGATCGCCAACGAGTCCGGTGTCGACGTCGACACCGACGCCGTGCTCGCCGTCGCCCGGCACGCCCTCGACGAGATGGGGGTCAACCCCCTCGCCGAGCTGTCAGTGCTGCTGGTCGACATCGACTACATGACCGAGCTGAACCACCGCTGGATGGGTGGCGACGGCCCGACCGACGTGCTCGCCTTCCCCATGGACGAGGGCAGCGTCGACCACGGCCCGGGTGAGTCCGCACCGGCCGGCGGTGAGCCCGCCCTGCTCGGCGACATCGTGCTCTGCCCCGAGGTGGCGGCCAAGCAGGCGGCGACCGCCGGGCACGCGTCGGCCGACGAGCTGCACCTGCTCACCGTGCACGGGGTGCTGCACCTGCTCGGTTACGACCACGCCGAGCCGGAGGAGGAGCGGGAGATGTTCGCGCTCCAGGCTCGGCTGCTGGCGAGCTGGCGGTCGACCCGCACCCAGTGATGTCAACTCCTCCGTTACTGGCGGCCGGCGCCACCGCCGGCCTTCCCGACTTCCAGCTGATCGTCTTCGCGGCCGGCCTGGTGGTGCTGGCCGGCCTGATCGCGATGACCGAGGCGGCCCTCGCCGCCGTCTCACCCGCCCGCGCCGCCGAGCTGGCCCGCGACGGTGTGCGCGGTGCCCGTACCCTCCAGGTCGTCGCCGGCGACGTGGTCCGGCACCTCAACCTGCTCCTGCTGTTGCGACTGCTCGCCGAGCTGACCGCCACCACGCTGGTGGCGCTCGTCGCGGTGGACAGCTTCGGCGCCGGCTGGTGGGCCGCGCTGGTGACCGCCGGCGCGATGACAGTGGTCAGCTTCGTGGTGGTGGGCGTCGCCCCGCGCACCCTCGGCCGGCAGCACGCCTACGCCGTGGGTCGTGCGGTGGCGCCGCTGGTCCGTTGGTTGGGCCGGGCGCTCAACCCGCTCGCGTCGTTGCTGATCCTGATCGGCAACGCGGTCACCCCCGGGCGCGGCTTCCGGGAGGGCCCGTTCGCCTCCCAGGTGGAGCTGCGGGAACTGGTCGACCTGGCCGAGCAACGTGGCGTGGTCGAGCACGGCGAGCGCCAGATGATCCACTCGGTCTTCGCGCTCGGCGACACCATCGCCCGTGAGGTGATGGTGCCGCGCACGGAGATGGTGTGGATCGAGGAGGGCAAGACGCTCGCGCAGGCGCTGGCGCTGTTCCTGCGCTCCGGCTTCTCCCGCATCCCGGTGATCGGCGAGAGCGTCGACGACGTGCTGGGTGTGCTCTACCTCAAGGACCTGATCCGGCGTTCCCGGGGCGGTGACCCGGGAGCCGAGCAGTTGCCGGTGGCCGAGCTGATGCGCCCGGCGACCTTCGTACCGGAGTCCAAGCCGGTCGACGACCTGCTGTCCGAGATGCAGGCCGCCCGCAACCACCTGGTCATCGTGGTCGACGAGTACGGCGGCACCGGCGGTCTGGTCACCATCGAGGACATCCTGGAGGAGATCGTCGGTGAGATCACCGACGAGTACGATGTCGAGCGCCCGCCCGTCGAACGGCTGGGGGACTCCTCGGTGCGGGTGACCGCCCGCCTGCCGGTGGAGAATCTCGGCGAGATGTTCGACACCGACCTGCCCACCGACGAGGTGGAGACGGTCGGCGGCCTGCTCGCCCAGTCCCTGGGGCGGGTGCCGATCCCGGGTGCCGAGGCCGAGGTCGCCGGCCTCCGCCTGGTCGCCGAGGGCACCACCGGCCGACGCAACCGGATCGACACCGTGCTGGTCAGCCGGGTGGAGCCGGGCCACGAGCAGGACACCGCGGGGCGCGGCGAGCACGCCGGCCCCGGGGACGACACGGACAACTACCGAGACGACGAGAGGCAACCCGCCGATGCCTGACACACCCGCCGCGCCTGTCGCCCGGCCCACCCCCACCGCGTCGGGCGCACTGAGCGCCGAGGACGGCAAGCTCGTCGTCCTGGCCCGGGGAGCCCGCGCCCGGGTCGGTGCCGTGGAGGGTGCCGCGGTCCGCGATCAGGACGGCCGGACGTACGCGGCGGCAAGTGTCGCGCTGCCGTCGCTGACGCTCACCGCGTTGCAGTTGGCTGTCGCTTCGGCGGTGGCGGCTGGGGCGAGTCGGTTGGAGGCAGCGGTGGTGGTGACCGAGGCGTCGACGCTGGACGGTGCCGGGCACGCTGCGGTGCGGGACCTCGCGGCCGACGCGCCGGTCCACGTGGCCGCTCCGGACGGCACGGTGCTCGGCACGGTGACCGAGTGAGCCCGGTGCAGGATCCGCAGGCGCGACCGTACCGGGCCGGGTTCGGCTGCTTCGTCGGTCGTCCCAACGCTGGCAAGTCGACGCTCACCAACGCCATCGTCGGCACCAAGATCGCCATCACCTCGAACAAGCCGCAGACCACCCGGCACGTCATCCGGGCGGTGCTGCACCGCCCGGAGTCGCAGCTGGTCCTCGTCGACACGCCGGGCCTGCACCGCCCCCGTACGCTGCTCGGTGAACGTCTCAACGACCTGGTCCGGTCCACCTGGACCGAGGTCGACGTGATCGGCCTGTGCATCCCGGCCGACGAGCCGGTCGGGCGTGGTGACCGGTTCATCACCGGTGAGCTGGCCGGGTTGAAGGCGACAGTGCTGGCGGTGGTGACCAAGACCGACCTGGTGGACAAGCGCCGCCTGGCGGAGCAGCTGCTCGCGGTCAGCGAGATGGGGGAGTTCGCCGAGATCGTGCCGGTGAGCGCGGTGGCCGGCCACCAGGTGGACACCCTGGTCGACGTGATGACCAAATACCTGCCGCCGTCGCCGCAGCTCTACCCGGACGACATGCTCACCGACGACCCCGAGCAGGTTCTCGTCGCGGAGCTGATCCGGGAGGCCGCGCTGGAGGGGGTCCGCGACGAGCTGCCGCACTCCATCGCCGTGGTGGTGGAGGAGATGATCCCCGAGGGTCAGGTCATGAAGATCTACGCCGACCTGTACGTGGAGCGGCCCAGCCAGAAGGCCATCGTGCTCGGGCACAAGGCGAGTCGGCTCAAGGAGGTCGGCACCACCGCCCGCAAGCAGATCGAGGAGCTGCTGGGCAGCCGGGTCTATCTCGACCTGCACGTGCGGGTCGCGAAGGACTGGCAGCGCGACCCGAGGCAGCTGCGCAAGCTGGGCTTCTGACCCACCTGAGCGGGCCGCGTCGCCCTCGCGGTGGGGTGTTCACCTCCGGTTGGCGTCGTGGCCGTTTCGTGCGGGCAACGTGCGGGGTAGGGGAGTTGTACCCCCGGAGCCCCCGACCCTGGCAGGCTGATGCGCAACAGGTACCTCGATCTCCTCCGTTCCCTGGCCATCGTGCGAGTGGTGGTCTACCACGTCACCGGATGGGCGACCCTCACCCTCGTCTTCCCCGCCATGTCGGTGATGTTCGCGCTGGCGGGCTCGCTGATGGCCGCCTCGCTGACCCGCTCCGGGCCGGCGGCGGTCGGGCGTCGGCTGCGTCGACTGCTGCCGTCGCTGTGGGTGGTCGCTGTGGTCTTCGTACCGGCCATGCTGTTCACCGGGCTGCCGGTGAGCCCTCGGGTGCTGCTGTGGCTGTTCCCGGTGGCCGACCCGCCCGCCAACCACTGGGGCGCGCTGGCGCTGAGCGTCATCTGGTACCTGCGCGACTACCTGTGGTTCGTGTTCGCCTCACCGGTCGCGTTCTGGCTGTTCCGGCGTGCCCCGCTGCCGACCCTGCTCGCCCCGTACCTCCTGCTGGTGATGATCGAGGTGGGGATCTACCCGGCACCGCCGGTGCTGCGCGAGTTCGGGCTCTACTTCGGAGCGTGGCTGCTCGGCTTCGCCCACCACGCCGGGATGCTGCGCCGACTCTCCGGTTGGCTGCTGTACCCGTTGGCGCTCGCCCTCGCCGTGGGCGGCGGCGCCTGGATCGTCGGGCATCCCGGGCCGCGCGGGTACGACCTGAACGACAACCACCTCGGCAACGCCCTCTGGTCGGCCGCTTTCATCCTGATCGCGCTGGGTCGGGCACCGGCCGGGGTTTCCTGGCTGAGCCGGAGCCGGCTGGCCGAGCGGGCGGTCACCGTGCTCAACCGGCGCGCGCTCACCGTCTACCTCTGGCACATGCCGTTCGTGGTGGCGCTCACTCCACTGGTCGACGTGGTGGGCTGGTCCCACCAGGACCCGGTGGGCCTGGCCATCCGGGTGCTGCTGGTCTTCGCCCTGGTCGGGTTGGTCACACTGGCCGTCGGCTGGGTCGAGGACGTCGCCGCCCGCCGCCGCCCGGAGCTGATCCCCGGTGGCTCGGCGCCGCCCGCCGACGAGGCGGCCCAGCCGGGCGGCGACACCTCGGACGGTGCCGGGACGACCGGCGGTCGAGCGGTGGTGCCCGCGCAGCGGGTGGCCGGGGAGGAGGCCACCGTCACGCTCAACGCTGGCTGATCGTGAGGTTGCCGCTGTTGGCCGAACCGTCGAGCACCAGGGACGCGGCCGGGTTGTCGGCGACGGTGATGGTCTCGTCGCCGGAGTCGGCGTTGGACCGGACCCGGTAGCTGCCCTGGGGCACCAGCAGCGTGACGTCACCGCTGGAGGCGTGCACCCGGGCCGAGGCGGGCTGGTCGAGCTGGACGTCGACGTTGCCGGAGTTGGCCTCGGCGTCGACAGTGCCGGCCAGCCGGCGTGCGGTGATGTCCCCGGACGAGGCACGCAACCGTACCGCCGCGGTGGCCTCGCTCACCTCGATGTTGCCCGAGCGGGCCTCCACCCCGACCGCGCCCGACGCGCCGGAGATCCGCACGTCGCCCGATCTCACCTGCAGCTCCACCGCGCCGACCCGGCTCAGCTCGACGTTGCCGGAGCTGGTCTCACCCTGCACCGCCACGCCCTCGGGCACCGTCACCTCGTAGGAGATGCTGCACCGCGAGCCGCAGTCGGTGTCCAGCACCAGTTCGGTGCCCTTGATCTCGTAGCGGGTGTTGTCCGGTTCACCGCCCTGGTAACGCACCACCCGCTTGATCCGCACCTCGGACGCCGGGCCGGTGCCGCGCACCACCAGGTCACCCGAGCCACCGGAGACCCGGACCGTGGTGATCCGGACCGCCTCGGTGTTGTCGTAGTCGAGCCGGCGGAACGACAGGTTGTCGCACCCGGCGAGCACGATGAGGGTGGCGGTGAGTCCCAGCGCGACGGGAGCGGCGACGCGACGCCGGCGGAGGGTGGTGGTGGAGGTCAGGCGCAGTTGCATGAGCAGCACGCTACGGCCGGGCACGACTCGGCCGCATCGGGGTTCATCCGCGCTTGCACCCCGAACCAACCCTGATTTCACACCCCGAGGGAGAATGGCCCGATGGCCGGGTATCGCCGACAGCTCTACCGCGACGACGCGGTGGTGCTGCGTGTGCAGAAGCTCGGCGAGTCCGACCGGATCATCACCCTGCTCACCCGCCGGCACGGCCGGCTGCGCGCGGTGGCCCGAGGGATCCGCCGCACCACCAGCAAGTTCGGTGCCCGGCTGGAGCCGTTCGGCCACGTCGACCTCCAGCTCGCCGGTGACCCGAAGGGCAACCAGGGCAGCTCGCTGCACACCGTCAGCCAGGTCGAGGGCATCGACCTGTACGGCAAACGGTTCCTGGGCGACTATCCGCGCTACACGGCGGCCAGCGCGATCGCCGAGACCGCCGAGCGGCTCACCCCGGTGGAGCGGGAGCCGTCGCTGCGGCTGTTCCAGCTCACCGTGGGCGCGCTGAAGGCGCTGTCCCGAGGCGAGCACGCCACCACCCTGGTGCTCGACGCGTACCTGCTGCGGGGGATGTCACTGGCCGGCTGGGCACCGGCGCTGGTCGCCTGCGCGGTCTGTGGCACTCCCGGGCGGCACCGGGCGTTCTCCGTACCGGCCGGTGGTGCGGTCTGTCCGGATTGTCGGCCACCCGGGGCGGCTCATCCCGCGCCGGCCACCATCGATCTGATGTCCGCGCTGACCACCGGCGACTGGGTGATCGCCGACGCCACCGACGCCGCCGTACGCCGGGAGTGCAGTGGGCTGGTCGCGGCTCACCTGCAGTGGCACCTGGAGCGCGCGCTACGCTCGCTGCCGCTGGTCGACCGGGGTTCCCCGGCGGCCGGCGCGGCCTCGCCGCCGGAAGGCACCGGGGCCGTGGTGCTCCGGCCACGTGGCGACGTCGAGGCCGGGGCGGACGGCGCGAACAGGGAGTGACCGAGTGATCCGATCGAAGAAGGCTGGCCGGCGCGAGCCGACCCCGCCGGTGCCACACCCGTCCGGGGCACGCCCCCCGGCGCTGCCCGCCGAGGCGGTGCCGAGGCACGTGGCGGTGGTGATGGACGGCAACGGCCGCTGGGCCAAGGACCGCGGGCTGCCCCGCACCAAGGGGCACGAGGCGGGGGAGCACAGCCTCTTCGACACCATCGAGGGCGCCATCGAGATGGGCATCCCGTACCTGTCGGCGTACGCGTTCTCCACGGAGAACTGGCGGCGCTCGCCCGACGAGGTCCGGTTCCTGATGGGGTTCAACCGGGACGTGATCCGTCGCCGTCGTGACCAGCTGGTCGACCTCGGTGTCCGGGTGGTGTGGTCGGGCCGGTCCGGGCGGCTGTGGAAGAGCGTCATCTCGGAGTTGCAGACCGCCGAGGAGATGTCCCGCGACAACTCGACGTTGACCCTGCAGTTCTGCGTGAACTACGGCGGGCAGGCCGAGATCGGTGACGCCGCCGCGGCGATCGCGCGGGACGTGGCGGCCGGCCGGCTGGACCCGGCGAAGGTCACCGAGAAGACCGTGGCGAAGTACCTCTACCACCCGGAGGTCCCGGAGGTGGACCTGTTCCTGCGCCCCTCCGGGGAGGAGCGGATCTCCAACTTCCTGCTCTGGCAGACCGCGTACGCCGAGTTGGTCTTCCTGGACACGCTCTGGCCCGACTTCGACCGCCGCCACCTCTGGTACGCGTGCGAGTTGTACGCGCAGCGGGACCGACGCTTCGGCGGCGCGCTGCCCAACCCGGTCGCCCCGGTTATCTGAGCCGACGCGCTTACCCGCACGTCACTCTGGGTACCAGAAACGTCAGGAGCCACTGACGGAGGTGAACCCACATGATCCAGAAGCGCATTGCCCAGTGGGCGGTGATGGCGATCGCGGTGCCGCTGGCCGCTGCCGGTGCCCGCCGGCTCAGCCACACCCTGGAGGCCCGGCGTGGTCCCTCCGGGGCGACCCGGCTGCTGACCAAGGGTGCGGACCTGATCCGCCCGCAGAAGGCCAAGCGCCGCCGCATCTTCTGACCAACCCGTCTCTCCCCGGCGCCGTCCGCACCCCGTGCGGGCGGCGCCGTCGTGTCCCCCGGTGGCGAGACGACGTTGCCGGCCGACGCGCGGGTGGGCAGCGCGGTGTGCCGACGTGGGTGGTGTGCTCGTTTCGGGGTCCTGCGCAAGGGGGGCGGGTAGGGTCCGGAGGTGGTGGGACGACGGCGGTGGGGGGCGAGATGCGGGATCTCCGATTCAAGATGATCATGGCGTTGAACGCCGCCGATCTGGGCGACCCGATCTGCGAGCAGGTGGCCGAGATCTGCGCCGAGATCGCCGAGCAGCACTGCGCCGAGTTCGGCCACACACCGCAGCTGCGCAGCGGTGAGATCGCCGAACTGGCCATCGGTGAACCGGCCCTGAGCTGGGCGCCGTCGACCCCCGACTCCGGGCAGCGTGCCTGGTGACCGCACCCGCGCCCGCCGTCGACGTCCGCCGGGCCGACGATCGCTTCGCCACCCGGATCTCCTGGCTGGACTCCAAGCACTCCTTCTCGTTCTCCCGGCACTACGACCCGGCCAACACCCACCACGGCCTGCTGCTGGTCAACAACGACGACGTGGTCCGGCCGGGGGCCGGCTTCGAGACCCACCCGCACCAGGACATGGAGATCGTGACCTGGGTGCTGCGCGGCTCGCTCGTGCACCAGGACTCGACCGGGCACTCCGGGGTGATCTACCCGGGTCTGGCGCAGCGGATGAGCGCCGGCACGGGCATCCTGCACTCGGAGAAGAACGACGCCTGGCGGCTGAACAACCAGGAGCCGCACAGCGACCCGGTGCACTTCGTGCAGATGTGGGTGCTCCCCGACGAGCAGGGCGTCGACCCCGGCTACGAGCAGCTGGAGATCGAGGACGAGCTGCTGCGCGGCGGTCTGGTGCCGATCGCCTCCGGGATGGACCGCTACGACGGTGCGTCCGCGATCCGCATCCGCAACCGGTACGCGACCCTGCACGCCGCCCGTCTCGCACCCGGCGACGAGGTCACCATCCCCGACGCGCCCTATGTGCACCTCTACGTGCCCAACGGCACCGTGACGCTGGAGGGCAGCGGCCCGCTCGGCACCGGCGACGCCGCCCGGCTCACCATGACCGGCGGCCGACGGGTCACCGCCGACGAACCGGCCGAGATCCTCGTCTGGGAGATGCACGCCACGGTCGCCTGACCCGCCCCCACCCCGCCCCCACCCGCTCCCGCCCCGCCCCGCTCTCGCCCCCGCCCCGTCGATCATGAGGTTGTGGTGGGTGACAAAGCGCCCTCCCGGCCCCAAGCCGGGCACCACAACTCCTTGATCGACGAAGCCGGGCTGTCTCCGCTCTGGGATCTTGCGCCAAATGGCCGTGGTGGGCGCCCAACCTGGGTGGCCCCCACCGCCCGAATCGAGCACGGTGCGGGCGCGGGGGCGCCTGGCCGGCTACGCCGGGGACTCGGTGCGGTCGCCGGCCCAGGTGGTGTGGAACGAGCCGTCGCGGTCCACCCGCTGGTAGGTGTGTGCGCCGAAGTTGTCCCGCAGACCCTGGATCAGCGCCGCGGGCAGCCGCTCGGCGCGCAACGCGTCGAAGTACGCCAACGACGACGAGAACGCGGGCGTCGGCACCCCGGCCCGGGTCGCGTCGCCCACCACCCGTCGCCAGCTCGGCACACCGGCGCTGACCGCCTCGGCGAAGTACGGGGCCACCAGCAGCGTCGGCAGGTCCGGCTGCTGGTCGTACGCCTCGCGGATCCGGTTGAGGAAACGGGCCCGGATGATGCAGCCGCCCCGCCAGATCGTCGCGGTGCCCCCGAGGTCGATGTCCCAGTTGTATTCCTGGCTGCCCGCGCGGATGTGGTCGAAGCCCTGCGCGTACGCGACGATCTTGGAAGCGAGCAGCGCCCGGCGGACGTCCTCGATGAAGGTCTCCCGGTCGGTGACCTGCCACTTCTCACCCGCGTCGGGGAACGCCCGGCGGGCCGCCTCACGCTGGTCGACGTGCCCGGAGAGCGAGCGGGCGAAGGTCGCCTCGGCGATCCCGGTGATCGGGATGCCCAGGTCCAGCGCGCTCTGCACCGTCCACCGACCGGTGCCCTTCTGCTCGGCCCGGTCCTGCACGATGTCCACGAAGGACCGGCCGGTCGCCGCGTCCGTGTGCGCCAGCACGTCGGCGGTGATCTCGATGAGGAACGACTCCAACTCGCCGTTGTTCCACTCCCGGAAGATCTCCGCGATCTCGGCCGGCGTCGCGTCCAGGCCGGCCCGGAGCAGGTCGTACGCCTCGGCGATGAGCTGCATGTCGGCGTACTCGATGCCGTTGTGCACCATCTTGACGAAGTGCCCGGCGCCGTCCGGCCCGACGTGCGTGCAGCACGGCACGCCGTCCACCTGGGCGGCGATCTTCTCGAACATCGGCCCGAGCTTCGCGTACGACTCGGCGGAACCGCCCGGCATGATGCTCGGCCCGCGCAGCGCGCCCTCCTCGCCGCCGGAGACACCGGTGCCGCTGAAGTGCAGCCCCTGCGCCCGCAGCGCCTCCTCACGGCGACGGGTGTCCGCGAAGTGGGCGTTGCCGCAGTCGACGATGATGTCGCCCTCGTCGAGCAGCGGCACCAACTCGTCGATCACCGCGTCGGTGGGCGCGCCGGCCTTCACCATCACGATGACAGCGCGGGGCCGCTCCAGTGACGCCACGAAATCAGCCATCGTCTCGCCCGGCACGAACGTGCCCTCGTCGCCGTGCTCGGCGACCAGGCTGCGGGTGCGCTCCGGCGAGCGGTTGTGCACTGCCACCGTGAAGCCGTTGCGAGCCAGGTTGCGGGCCACATTGCGACCCATCACCGCCAGCCCGGTCACCCCGATTTGAGCCCTCGCCTGATCAGCCATCCGTGCCGCCACCTCTCGTCACACCACTATCAGCGTTTGGAAACTTACCGTGATGTGAGCCGATACGGACCAGTGACCGACGTCGCGTTACTGCACGTAATGTGGAAGATGACGCTGGCGGTTTCGACGCCCGACGATGGTCGGCGAGCCCCGCGCAGGGAAACCTGTCGTCATTGCCCGCCGCGCGCGTCAGCCTTCGGCGAGACGGGCTTCGATACGGGCGATCTTCCCGGTGAGGGCGTCGGTGACCCCGGGCCGGACGTCGGCCTTCAGCACCACGCTCACCCGGGGTGCCCGCGCGGCGACCACGTCGACCGCCTGCTTCACCACCGCCATCACCTCGTCCCACTCGCCCTCGACGGTGGTGAACATGGCATCGGTCCGATTGGGCAGGCCGGACGCGCGGACCACCCGAACCGCCTCAGCGACCAGGTCACCCACCGAATCGTCACCGCCGAGCGGGGTGATCGAGAACGCGATCAGCATGTGCCGATGGTGCCAGGAAAAACGGATGCGCGCCGGTGCGGCGGCGGCTACGGTACGGACATGCGTAACTGACGCCCCACTTCCGAGCCGGCCCGCCGTCCCGCGTCGCGGTCCGTGCGCTCCCGGGCGTCCCGCATCCCCCTCCCCGCCGTTCGGCGGCGACGGTCCTGCCCGACACCGGTGAGCAGTCCCTTCCCCACTCGACCGTCGCGCGACGGCGGTCACCAGCCGATCCGACCGACCGCCGCAGCGCGGGACCGGCCGTGCCGGTCGGCGCAGAAGGAGGCCCGGATGCCTGCCAGGCGTAACCCGAAGAAGACCCGTACCCCCGGCGCGACGCCGCTCGGCGTCGACCCGGCGGCCGGCCACGGCCCGCTGCCACCCGCTCTGCCGTCCCGCGACCCGTCCCTGCCGGCGGCGCTGGTGGAGCCCGGAGCGCTGGTCGAGCCGGCGGCGCTGGTGGAGCCCGGAGCGCTGGTCGAGCCGGCGGCGCTGGTGAAGCCCGGAGCGCTGGTCGAGCCGGCGGCGCTGGTGGAGGTGGCGCAGCCGGCGGTGTCGGCGGCCGTCCCAGCCGAGGTGGTGCTGCCGGTCGACCTGCCGGACGCGGTCGACGTGCCGAAGGTCGACGTGCCGGTGGTTGTCGACGCGCCGAAGATGGCAGACCTGCCGAAGCCAACCGGGCGACCGAAGGCACCGACGGCCGGCCCACCGCAGGGCGGCGGCAACCGCTCCGGCGGCGGCCGCAGCCAACAGGCCGGCCAAGCCCGCCGCTACGCCTTCCGCCGCAGCTGACCACCCCACCCCACGCACCCACCCATCCACCCCGCCCCGGCCCACCCCACCCACCCCGCCGATCCTGCACTTTCTGTCCTCGCATAACCGGCATACCGGGATGAAACAACGACAGGGAATCGCAAGATCGACGGGGGCGGCGGGGCTGGGCCGGGCGGGGGTTGCGGCGGGGCGTGGGTGGTGGGTGGTGACAACAACATCAGGGATGTAGTGGTCTCCGTCGGCAGCGAGGCCACTACATCCCTGATGTTGTGCGGATCTTGCCGGCAGGTGCCAGCGCCGGGCGTCAGCGCCGGGAGCCAGCGCCGGGCGGCACGGACGGCGCGGGCGGTGCGCGGCGGATGGGGTCAGCTGATCAGGGGGCGGAAGGTGCCCAGGAGGATGCTGGTGGTCAGGGCTGCTGAGGCGAGCACGACGGCGCCGGCGATGAGGAGCGCGTCGGCGCGGGTGAAGTGCTGCCGGCGGGCGACGGTACGGGGGGCGCCGGCGTCGAAGCCGCGCGCGTCCATCGCCACGGCCAGCCGGGTGCCTCGACGGATCGCCCCTACCAGCAGCGCGAACGCGGTGGAGGTGAAGAGCCGCAGCTTCGCCACCGGATTGCGTCCCGCGTCGACGCCGCGCGCACGCCGAGCCATGCTGATCATCTGCCACTCCTGGCCGAGCAGCGGCACCAGCCGGAACGCGGCCAGCGCCCCGATGGCGAACCGGGCCGGCGCCTTCGCGTTCTGGATCAACGCGTCGGCCAGGTCGGTGGGGTCGGTGGTCGCGAAAACGATCACGCCGGGCAGCGCCACCGCGAACACCCGCAGCACGAGGCCGAGCGCGGTGAGCAGCACACCGGTGCTCACCAGCACCGGCCCCGCGTCCAGCAGGACCCGACCGGACCGGTCGGCGGCGAACAGCACCAGGGTGACCAGGATGCCGGCGGCGCTGAGCAGCAGGGGCCAGGCCCGTCGGGCCAGTACCCGGTAGCGGATGCCGAACAGCGGCAGGACGGCCAGTTCGAGGGCGATGGCGATCGCCGGGGCGACCGGGTCCAGGGTGGCCAGCAGGATGAACGAGAAGGCGAGCGCGGCGGCGACCTTCGCCACCGGGTTGCGGCGGGCCAACGGCGCGTCCGGCGCGGCGACCGGCTCGATGCTGATCATCGGTGGTCGTCCGGGGCGCGGTGCAGGGTGACGGTGCGGTCGGCGAGCGCGGCGACGAAGTCCGCGTCGTGGGTGACGGTGACCACCCCGTGGCCGGCGTCGCGCAGGTCGGCGAAGAGGTCGACCAACTCCCGCCAGGTCCGCCGGTCCTGGCCGAAGGTGGGTTCGTCGCAGATCAACAGGCGGGGCGCGGTGGCCAGGGCGGTCGCCACGCTCAGTCGCCGCGCCTCACCACCGGAGAGGGTGTACGGGTTGGCGGCGGCGAGCCGGGCCAGCCGCAGCCGTTCCAGGAGCCCGGCCACGGTCTCGTTGACCACCGCCTCGGGTTGACCGGTGCGGCGTGGGCCGAGCGCCAGCTCGTCGAAGACGGTGCTGGTGACGAACTGGTGTTCCGGATCCTGGAAGACCGACCCGATCCGCCGGGCCAGCGCGGGGGCCGGCCAGCGGTGCGGGGGAGTGCGGTGGTCCGGCCCGGCCAGTTCGACGGACGCGGTGACCCGCCCACTGCCCGGCCGGAGCAGACCGCCGAGCAGCAACGCCAGGGTGGACTTGCCGGCACCGTTGGGTCCGCGTACGGCGAGTGCCTCACCGGCGCGTACCGACAGGTTGGTGTGGCCCAGCCGGGGTGGCAGGCCGACCTGGTCGGCGGTGAGCAACAGCTCCCCTGGCCCGGCGGTGGCGGCCCGGGGCGTGATGGGGTGACCGGGCACCCAGACGCCCTCGGCGGCGAGGGCGCCGCCGAGGGCGGCGAAGACCGCATCGGGGGTGCCGTCCGCGCGGACGCCGCCCCCCGGTTCCAGAACGACCACCCGGTCGACCAGTGGCAACGCCTCGGCGACCCGGTGCTCGACCAGGATCAGCGTGGTGTCGGCGTCCAGCGCGCCGGCCACCGCGTGCCGGACCAGGTCCGCCCCGGCCGGGTCGAGGTTGGCGGTCGGCTCGTCGAGGAGGAGTAGGGCGGGGCGCAGGGCCAGCGCGCCGGCCAGGGCGAGGCGTTGCTGCTCGCCGCCGGAGAGCGCCGCGGTGCGGCGGTCCCGGGGGTACGGGAAGCCCACCCGGTGCAGGGCCTCGTCGACCCGGGGCCAGATCTCGTCGGCAGGTACCCCCCGGTTTTCCAGCCCGAACGCGACGTCGTCGCCGCAGCGGGCCATCACCAGTTGGGTCTCCGGGTCCTGGAAGACGACGCCGACCCGTTCCCGCCCCTTGCGCGGGTCGAGCCCGTCGATCTCGACGGTGCCCTCCTGCTCGCCGGAGTCGTCGGGAAGCAGCCCGGCCAGCGCGCTGAGCAGGGTGCTCTTGCCGGCCCCCGAGGGCCCGAGCAGCAGCACCCGTTCCCCGACCTCGATCCGCAGGTCGACCCCGCGAAGCGCCCAGGCTCGCCGCCCGGCGTGCCGCCACCCGAACCCCCGCAACACCACAGCGCCCACCGAACCCCCACCCTTCCGCCCCACCCCACCCCACCCCCGGCCGATTGATCATGAGGTTGACGGGGGTTTCAAAGATCCATTCCACCGCCAACCTCATGATCAACGAGGATTGGCGCGGCGCGGGTGGGGATCAGACCAGGGCGCGGTCTCGGCCTACCGGGAAGCGGTCCAGGACACCGGTGTTGGCCAGGGCCTTGGTGAGCAGCCAGCCGCCCGCGCCGGCGATCACGGTGGCGCTGACGACGGTGAGCAGCGCGTACGGGATGCGGTAGTCGGCCAGCGCGTAGTCGACGTTCCAGACGAAGAAGTCGAACAGCGCGGCGCTGAGACCGGTCAGCGCGCCGGCGAGCACCGCTGTCGGCAGCCGGAACGACCGGTACCGGAAGGCGGCGAAGGCCAGCTCGGCGCCGATGCCCTGCACGATTCCCTGCGGGATCACCGTGCCGGCCCACTGGCTGCCCAGGAGCGCGGACAGGACCGCGGCCACGGTCTCGCAGTAGAGCGCGGCGCCGGGCTTGCGGATGACCAGCCCACCGATCACCGCCGGCATCAACCAGACGCCGTAGAGCAGCGTCTGCGCCGGCGGGAAGAAGGCGAACGCGCCCTCGGTGGCGCTCCAGACCAGGCCCCAGGCCCAGAAGATGACGCCGAAGGCGACCGCGATCACCGAGGCGACCACGATGTCGATGGTGCGCCAACGGTTGGTGGTGTTGTCCATGATTGCTCCCAGTTCAACGAAGAGAACCAGGAGAAGACGCACGCCGCGTCCGGTGGCACCGGACTGCGGCGCGGCTGGAGGTCGACCGAACTCCCTGCGCTGGCATTACCCAGATCAGGTTCGAGGGTCTGCGGGCGTACCCGCACTCTCAGCGCTGTGCGCTCCCCTGTCGGATATGAAGTTGTCTCGGTGACGCTAACACCGACCCGGGTCGTGGGCCCAGCAGGGCATGCGCCTGACCTGCGGGAGCGGCCGGCCCACCGCCTTCTGGGTACGCTTCCGATCATGCGGGTTGATGCGCGAGGCCTCACGTTCGACGTGACAGTCGACGGTCCACCGGACGGCGTACCCGTCCTGCTGCTGCACGGTTTCCCTCAGCACAGCGGTGAGTGGGACGACGTGGTGCCGAGGCTGCACACGGGTGGGCTGCGCACGTACGCACTGGACCAGCGCGGCTACTCGCCCGGTGCCCGGCCTTCTGCGGTGGCCGACTACCGCATCCCCGAACTCGTCGCCGACGTGGTGGCGGTGCTCGACGCGCTGGAGTTGGACGCCGTGCACCTGGTCGGCCACGACTGGGGCGCGGTGGTGGCGTGGGCGGTCGCCGCCCGGCACCCCGACCGGGTGCACACGCTGACCGCGGTGTCCGTGCCGCATCCGGCGGCCATGGCGCACGCCCTGAGCACCGACAGCGGACAGAAGGCCCGCTCGTCGTACATGGCGTTGTTCCGCAAGCCGGACAAGGCGGAGAAGGTGCTGCTGGCGTGGCACGCCGCCGCGCTGCGCAAGCTGCTCGGCGGGGTGGGCGACGCGTCCCGGGTGAACAGGTACGCCGACCCGATGCGCGAGCCGGGGGCGCTCACGGCGGCCCTGAACTGGTACCGGGCGATGTCCCGCGCCGACCTGGCCGGCGTCGGCCCGGTCACGGTGCCCACCACGTACGTCTGGAGTGACCGGGACGTCGCCATCGGCCGGACCGCCGCCGAGGCGTGCGCGCCGAACGTCACCGGGGACTACCGCTTCGTGCAGCTGTCCGGGGTGAGTCACTGGATCCCGGACGAGGCGCCGGCCCCACTCGCCGAAGCGATCCTGGCCCGGGTCGGCTAAGTGGCAGGCAATCGAACGACGGAGGACGTATGACGGTGAGTGCCGAGGACTACCTGGCCGTGGTGACCGAGACGATCGGCCGGGTGGCCGCCAGCCAGCGGGAGGCGGTGGGGCGGGCCGCCGACCTGATCGCCGAGGCCGTCCGGGCCGACGGCGTGGTGCACGCGTTCGGCACCGGGCACTCGGAGGCCCTCGCGATGGAGATCGCCGGGCGGGCGGGTGGCCTGGTGCCGACCAACCGGATCGCGCTGCGCGACCTGGTGCTGATCGGCGGCGAACCGGCCGACCGGCTCGGCCCGCTGCTGGAACGGGACCCGGCCGTCGCGCACCGCCTCTACGAGCTGGCCCCGGTGCGCCCCACCGACGTCTTCGTGCTCGCCTCGAACTCCGGGGTCAACGGCGCGATGGTGGAGTTCGCCACGCTGGTGAAGGAGCACGGTCACGGGCTGGTGGCGATCACCTCGGCGCAGCACTCCGGCCGGATGACGTCCCGGCACCCGTCCGGGCGCAAGCTGAGCGACCTCGCCGACGTGGTGCTCGACAACGGCGCCCCGTACGGCGACGCAACGCTGCCCCTGCCCGGCGGTGGCGCGGTCGGCGCGGTCTCCTCGATCACCGCGGCGTTGCTGGCCCAGCAGGTGACGGTGGAGGTCGTGGCGCGGTTGCTGGCGGCGGGGCAACGGCCCCCGGTGTACCTGTCGGCGAACATCCCCGACGGCGACGCGCACAACAACGAGCTGGAAGCCCGGTACGCGGGCCGCATCCGACGCGGGTCCTGACGTTGCCACACGATGAACGGCCGATGTCGTGAACCTGTTTCGCGCTCGGCCGGGTGGGGCATTGGCGTTGCTGCCGGCGGCCGGGACCGCCGGCAGTAGCGTCTCACCGGAGGTAGCGCGTGTCCAAGGAGACCGAGAAGCAGCGTTGGCAGCGCAACTTCGCCGACCTGCTGCAGGAGTTGCGGGTCGCTCAGACCGGCGTTCAGATCCTCTTCGCCTTCCTGCTCACCCTGCCGTTCAGTAACGGGTTCACCAGGACCAGCGAGTTCCAACGCGACGTGTACATCGTGGCGTTGCTCGCGGCGGCCGCCGCCACCGCGATGATCATCTCGCCGGTGGCGTTCCACCGGGCGCTCTTCCGGCAGGGGCGTAAGCCGGAGCTGGTGCGGTTCGCCCACCGGATGGCCACCGGCGGTCTCGCCTTCATGCTGATCGCGATGGTCAGCGCCGTCCTGCTGATCACCGACTTCGTGTTGGACCGGCCGATCGCCTTCCTGCTCAGCGCCCTGACCGGGCTGTGGTTCCTCACGTTCTGGATGATCCTGCCGTTCGCCCGGCGCAACTGGGGTGAGGACGACATCGACGACGATGACGACGACCCGGACACGATCAACGGCCGCTGACCCGGCCGATCCGCACGCAGCGCTACCCCCGGGTAACAACCGGGGGTAGCGTGACGGTAGTCGCACACGTCGACGCAGCCGCACCGAACTTCGAGGGGGCAGCCGTGACCACGACGCAGAACGGCCGACCGGCACCGGACGGCCCCGACTCCGAAGCCACCGCCCAGGCCGCGGGGCCACTGCCCGCGGAAGCCGGACAGGTTTCCGAGAAGGAGGCCCGGCAGGTCGCCGAAGCCGCCCGAGAGTCCACCTGGGACCGACCCAGCTTCGGCAAGGAGTTGTTCCTCGGCCGGTTCCGGCTCGACCTGATCGATCCGTGGCCCCGATCCGACCCTGACGACATGGCGCGGGCGGAGGAGTTCCTTGGTCGGTTCCGCGCCTTCCTGGCCTCCGAGGTGGACGGCGCCGCCATCGAGCGGGACGGCTCCATTCCCGACTCGGTGTTCCACGGCCTGGCCGACCTTGGCGCGTTCGGCATGAAGATCGACCGGAAGTACGGCGGGCTCGGGCTGAGCAACCTGCACTACTGCCGGGCGCTCATGCTGGCCGGCTCGGTCAGCCCGGCCATCGGCGCGCTGCTCTCGGCCCACCAGTCGATCGGTGTGCCACAGCCACTGAAGATGTTCGGCACGGCCGAGCAGAAGCAACGCTTCCTGCCCCGGCTCGCGGCCGGTGAGGTGTCGGCGTTCCTGCTCACCGAGCCCGACGTCGGCTCCGACCCGGCCCGGCTGGCCACCGTCGCCGAGCCGACCGAGGACGGCACCGGTTACCGGCTCAACGGGGTGAAGCTCTGGGCCACCAACGGCATCGTGGCGACCCTGCTGGTGGTGATGGCCCGGGTGCCGGCCAGCGAGGGCCGCCGGGGCGGGATCACCGCGTTCGTGGTGGACGGCGACACCCCGGGCATCACCGTCGAGCGGCGCAACGAGTTCATCGGCCTGCGCGGTCTGGAGAACAGCCTGACCCGGTTCCACGACGTGTTCGTCCCCGCCGAGAACGTCATCGGCGGCGAGGGCAAGGGGCTGAAGATCGCCCTGACCACCCTGAACACCGGCCGGCTCTCACTGCCGGCGATGTGCGTGGGTGCCGGCAAGTGGGCGTTGAACGTGGCCCGTGGCTGGGCCGCCGACCGGGTCCAGTGGGGTCGTCCGGTGGGTGAGCACGAAGCGGTGGCGCAGAAGCTGTCCTTCATCGCCGCCACCACGTACGGCATGGAGACCATGCTCGACCTCTGCTGTCTGCTCGCCGACGACGACCGCAACGACATCCGGATCGAGGCGGCGCTGGTCAAGCTGTACGCCAGCGAGATGGCCTGGAAGATCGCCGACGAGCTGGTCCAGATCCGGGGCGGGCGCGGCTACGAGACGGCCGACTCGCTGGCCGCCCGTGGCGAACGCCCGGCCGCCGTCGAGCAGATGCTGCGTGACCTGCGGATCAACCGGATCTTCGAGGGCTCCACCGAGATCATGCACCTGCTGATCGCACGGGAGGCGGTCGACGCCCACCTGTCGGTGGCCGGCGACATCATCGATCCGGACGCGGGGCTGGGCCGCAAGGCCCGCGCCGGCGCGCGGGCGGGCGCCTTCTACGCGAAGTGGCTACCCACCCTCGCCGTGGGCCGGGGGCAGACCCCCTCGGCGTACGCCGAGTTCGCCCCGCTCGCCGCGCACCTGCGCCAGGTGGAGCGTTCCTCGCGCAAGCTGGCCCGGTCGACGTTCTACGCGATGTCCCGCTGGCAGGGAAAGATGGAGCGTAAGCAGGCGTTCCTCGGCCGGGTGGTGGACATCGGCGCCGAGTTGTTCGCGATGTCGGCGGTCTGCGTCCGGGCCACCGCCGAACGTGACAGCCGACCGGAGAACGTCGAGCTGGCCGACCTGTTCTGCCGGCAGGCGCGGGTGCGGGTCGACGCCCTGTTCGCCGCACTCTGGGACAACACCGACTCGGTCGACACCGCCGCCGCGAAGCGCATCCTCGCCGGCCGTTACGCGGGCCTGGAGGAGGGTGTGCTCACCCCGTCCGAGGAGTTGCCCTGGGTGGCCCGCTGGTCGCCCGGCCCGTCCACCGCTGAGGACGTCCGTCGCCGAATCCCCCCGAAGCCGTGAGCGCCGCGCCGAGCGGACTGGCCGCCGTGCCGGTCGGCGGTGCGGGTCGTCGACCGGTCGGGCCGGCGGTGTTGGTCAGCGGGAGACCGCCCAGGCCAGCACCCCCGCCAGGATCAGACCGTTGAGCCCGGCCAGCGCCAGGTACGCCGCGGGTGGGATCTTCTTGCCCCGGCGGACGAAGGAGACCAGGACGGCGGCGTAGCCGAGCAGCAGGACGGCGATGACGACGAGGAAGTAGAACACCCGACGACCTTAGCGGCCCCGACCGCGCAGGCCGAGTTGGCGCAGCTCCAAGGCGGCCAGGGCGTCGAGCGTCGCGTCGTCGCCGCGACGCCACGCCTCGGCGACGTCCGGGCCGATCCGGGTCAGCTGGCCCAGCGGCTGGGTGGCCAGCGCGCGCAGGGCGAGCAGGTCCCGACCGGCCGGCCCGGCGGCCAGCTTCGCCGCCGACCCGGCCCGGCGCATCCAGCGGACCCGCAACGGCAGCCAACCGAGGAGCACGATGCCGAGCGGGAAGATCAGCACCGCGACGGCCAGGGCGAGGGCCAACTGGTCGACCAGATGCTGCTGGTCGCGGCCGGCGTCGGCGAGCGACCGGGCGGCGTCGGCGGCGCGTTGGAACGGGGCGGTGAGTTCGTCGCCGACCAGCGGCACCCGGCCGACCTTGCTGCCGGCGTCACCCAGGTTGTCGGCGAGGCCACTACCGGCGCCCTCCAGCTTCTGCCCCGGTACGGCGAGCTTCTGCACCAGGTTGTGCAGCCACAGCGCACCGCGGATCGCCGCGTACACCCAGACGACGACGAGCAGGTCGGTGAGCAACTGACGGACGGCGGTCGGAAACCGATCGGCATAGATTTTCACGCCGGCCAGCGTGCCACGAACGTCCCGCTCCGTGCAGCAGTGATGTGAGCCCGGCACGCGACCGGCCGCCGACCGCACCGGAGCGTCGCGCCAGCGGCGGCGCTGCCGATCAGCGCGGGCAGGTCGGGCAGGTGCCGAAGATCTCCAGGGTGTGGCTGACGTCGGCGTAGCCGTGCTGAGCGGCGACCCGGTCGGCCCAGCTCTCCACGGCCGGGCCGGCCACCTCGACGGTACGACCGCAGACCCGGCAGACCAGGTGGTGATGGTGCCCCTCGCTGCACCGGCGGTAGAGGTGCTCGCCGCCCGGCGGGCGCATCACGTCGATCTCACCCGCGTCGGCCAACCCCTGCAGGGTGCGGTAGACGGTGGTCAGGCCGACCCGCTCGCCGCGCTGGCGCAGCATCGCGTGCAGGTCCTGAGCGCTGTGGAAGCCTTCCATCTCGCCCAGCAGCGCGCTCACCGCCGAGCGTTGCCGGGTGTTGCGCACCGCGGCGCCGCTCTCGCTCATGATCCCTCCCCGGCGTGGCTGACCGCGTCCGCCACGATGTGCGCGACGTGTTCGTCGACCAGGCTGTAGGCGATCTCCCGACCCCTGCGGGAGCCGCGCACCACGCCCGCTCCGCGCAACACCCGCAGGTGCTGCGAGACCAGCGGTTGCGCGGCCCCGAGCTTCTCGACCAGTTCGTGCACGCACCGCTCGCCGCCGGCCAGCTCACTGACGATGGCCAACCGGATGGGCGCGGACAGGGCGCGGAGCAACTCGCTGGCCCCGTCGAATCCGTCGTAGCCCGTCGCGCTGGTCATCCTGCAACGGTAACCAATACCACCGACGTCCACCGCGCAGGCTCAGCTCAGCACGACCTCGTGCGGCTCCGGTGCCGGTACGGCACTCGGCGTCGTGCGGCGGCGCACCACCCGCCAGACACCGCCCGCCACCGCCACCACCAGGAACGAGGCGATCGCCACCAGCACCACCGACGCGCCCGGCGCGGTGTCCGCGGTGGCCGCCACCCAGACACCCGAGCCGGCGGCGAACAACCCGAGCGCCATCGCGGCCGCCATCGTGCTGCGGAAACCCCGGGTGACCTGCTGCGCGGTGGCCACCGGCACCACCATCAGCGCGCTGATCAGCAGCACCCCGACGGCCCGCATGGCGATGGTCACGGTGACCGCGGTGGCGACCGCGATCAGCAGGTTCAGCGTGCGGACCGGGAGGCCGGAGACCCGGGCGTACTCCTCGTCGTGGCTCACCGCGAACAGCGCCGGCCGCAGCGCGATCATCGTGACCAGGATCGCCGCGCCGAGCACCGCGATGGTGGTCAGGTCGGCGGGCGAGATGGTGGTCAGCGACCCGAACAGGTACGCGTTCAGGTTCGCGCTCGTCGCGTCGGAGAGACCAACCAGGAGTACGCCGCCCGCGATGCCGCCGTAGAAGAGCAGGGCCAGGGCAAGGTCACCGGAGGTACGCCCGCGAGCGCGGACGATCTCGATGGCGACCGCGCCGATGGTGGCGGCGATCACCGCGACCAGCACCGGTGAGCGGTTGAGCAGCAGCCCTGCCCCGACCCCGGTCAGCGCCACGTGCCCCACCCCGTCGCCGATCAACGCAAGCCGGCGCTGCACCAGGTAGATGCCGAGCGCCGGCGCGGCCAGGCCGATCACCAGCGCGCCGATCAGGGCGCGCTGCATGTAGGGGTACTGAAAGAGTTCCATGGGTCAGTTGCTCCACAGCCCGGCGGGCTCGTCGTAGCAGTGCGGGTGCACGTGGTCGTGGTCGGGCTCCGCGTGGTGGCCGGCCGGGTCCGGCACCGCGCCGTCGTGGGCGATGCGACCCTCGTGGACGACCACGGCCCGGCTGATCACCGGGCGCAGCGGGCCCAGCTCGTGGGCGACGAGCAGCACCGTCCCGCCACGGGCGACGAAGTCGCGCAGCGCGCCGGCGAACGCCTCCTGACTGGCCGCGTCCACCCCGGCGGTCGGCTCGTCGAGGACCAGCAGTTCCGGCTCGCCGGCCAGGGCGCGGGCGATCAGGGTGCGCTGCTGCTGGCCGCCGGAGAGCGTGGACACCGGGTCGCCGGCCCGGTCGGCGAGCCCGACCGCGCGCAGCGCCGCGTCGACGGCGGCCCGGTCGGCCCGACCCGGCGGACGCAGCACCCCTCGACGGGCCAGCCGGCCGGAGGCCACCACCTCGCGGACGGTGGCCGGCACGCCGCCGCCGGCGCCCAGGCGCTGCGGGACGTACCCGATGCGCGCCCACTGTCGGAAACGGCGCAACGGCCGGTCGAAGAGGGTGACCGAGCCGGCGCTGATCGGCACCAGCCCGAGCACGGCGCGGATCAGGGTGGACTTGCCGGAGCCGTTGGCGCCGAGAATGGCGACCACCTCGCCCGTGGTCACGGTGAGCGAGATGTCCCGGAGCACGGGGCGGCCGTCGTAGCCGACCACCCCGTGCTCGACGGTGATGACAGGTGAGGTCACGAGCAGCCCAGGGCGGTCTGCAGGGTCCGCAGGTTGGTGCGCATCACCGAAAGGTAGTCCCCGTCGCTGCCGGCGGCGAGCCCTTCGATGGGGTCGAGCACGGCGGTCTTCGCGCCGACCTGACCGGCGATGGTCTCGGCCACCTTCGGGCTGACCAGGGTCTCGAAGAAGATCGTGGTGGCCCGGTGCTCCTTCGCCTCCTCGATCACGTGCGCGAGGCGCTGCGGCGAGGGCTCGACGTCGGGGCTCAGCCCGGTGATGCCGACCTGGTCGAGCTGGTACCGGTCGGCGAGGTAGCCGAACGCGGCGTGGCTGGTCACGATCTCCCGCCGCTGGCAGGTCGCCAGACCGTTCTTGAACTCGTCGTCAAGCGTCGTCAGGTCGGCGCGCAGGGCCGCCGCCCGCGCGGTGTAGTCGGCGGCGTGGTCCGGGTCGGCAGTGCCGAGTCGCTGAGCGAGCTGGTCGCCGATGCCGGCCAGCCGGGTCGGGTCGAGCCAGACGTGCGGGTCCTTGCCGCCGCTCTCCTCGGTGTGCCCCTCCTCGCCCTCGTGGTCGTGGCCGCCGGCGGACGCGTCCAGCAGCGGCTGCACGCTTGTCACGTCGAACGCCCGGTCGCCGCCGTTCTGGGCCACGGCGTCGTCCACCGCCGGCTGGAACCCCTTGAGGTAGACGATCAACTCGGCGTCGCTGACCTCACCGACCTGACTCGGGTTGAGTTCCAGGTCGTGCGGCTCGGCGCCGGGCTTGGCCAGGTTGGTCACCCGGACCGCGTCGCCGCCGATCCGCTCGGCCAGGAACTGGAGGGGGTAGAACGCGGCCACCACGTCGACTCGTTGAGGGTCGGCGCCGGCGCCGCTGGAGGAACAGCCGGCCCCGGCAGTCAGGGTGAGCAGGGCGGTCGCGGCGGCCAGGACACGGTACGTGGTGCGGTTGGTCATGTCGTCAACTGTCCGTGGCAACGATAATGATTGTCAAAAACGCATGCTTGCATGTCAGAGGAGCTTCGCGAGACCCACCGTCACCAGCAGGGTGAGCATCACCAGCCGGATCAGCCGGGTCTGCGGCGCCTGAACCGCCCAGGTCGTCGCCAACAGGGCGATCAGGACCCCGGCGAGCGCGAGCGTCAGCAGCCCGCCGATCACCCCGGGCGTGAAGAACGCCACCAGCACCACCACCAGGGTGAGCAGGAACACCGACGTCGGGTTCGCCCCGGCCAACCGGGCGAGCAGAGGGCGCTGCGTACGCTGCATCCCACAGACTCTACGAGGAGGAACCCCTGGTGCTGGTGACCAACCGGTTCGTGGTCGACGTCGATACCGCCGACGACTTCACCGAACGGGCGCACGCCGCCCTCACCGCCCTCGCCGCCCGGCCCGGGTACCTGCGCGGCCAACTGGTCCGGGCACTCGACGACCCCCGGCACTGGTCACTGGTCACCGAGTGGGAGTCGGTCGGCACCTACCGGCGGGCCCTCGGTGCCTTCGAGGTCAAGGTCAGCGCCGTACCGCTGCTCGCCGAGTCCATCGACGAGCCCTCCGCCTACGAGGCGCTGGCCACCGCCGCCCCCGGCGGGGCCGTGGTCGTCGCCGAGAGTGATCGGGCCGCGGGTCCTTACCGCTGAGCCGCCGGACACTACGCTGCTCCTATGACCGCACCCGCCCCGCCACCCGGTCCCGGCGTGGCTCCGCCGTTCGCCGCGCCCCCCACCGAGGGCCGCCGGACCCGGCTCTGGATCGGCCTCGGCGTCGGCGCGCTCGCCGTGGTGCTCTGCTGCGGCGGGGGTGGCACCGCCGTCGTCGGCCTGGCCGTCAGCGGAGTCCAGGCGATCCGGGAACAGGGCCGCACCGTGACCGGCGACTACTACCAGGCGCTGGTCGAGCGGGACTACGGGCGGGCGTACGACCAGCTCTGCGACGACGCGCAGCGGCGCGAGTCCCGGCCGGAGTTCGAGCGGCGCGCCGCCGCCGAGCCGCAGGTGACCGCGTTCCGGGTGGGTGAGGTGGACACCACCTACCTGACCGTGCCGGTCGACGTGACCCTTGCCGGCGGCGATCGGGAGCGGCAGCAGGTCAGCCTCGGCCAGGACGGGCAGACCGGCGGCGTGGAGGTCTGCGAGGTCAGCTGACCCGCCCCCGGTATTCTGCTGGGGCTCGGGGGGTCGATCGTCGTACCGTGGTCCCCGAACCGACCGTTCCATCCACATCTCGCCCCCGCCGACCGCCAGCCGGCGTAGGAGGAAACATGCCAGCCGACCGTATCGACGCCGTCGTCAGCCTCGCCAAGCGCCGAGGCTTCGTCTTCCCCTCCAGTGAGATCTACGGGGGCACCCGATCGGCGTGGGACTACGGTCCGCTCGGCGTGGAGCTCAAGGAGAACGTCCGCCGGCAGTGGTGGAAGACCATGGTCCAGCAGCGCGACGACGTCGTCGGCCTGGACTCCGCCGTGATCCTGGCCCGGAAGGTGTGGGAGGCGTCCGGCCACATCGCCGAGTTCGTCGACCCGCTCACCGAGTGCCAGTTCTGTCACAAGCGGTTCCGCGCTGACCACCTGGAGGAGGCGTACGCCGAGAAGCACGGCAAGCCGCTGACCTCCCTGTCGGAGCTGAACTGCCCCAACTGCGGCAACAAGGGCACCTTCACTGAGCCGAAGATGTTCAACGGCCTGATGAAGACCTACCTGGGCCCGGTGGAGAGCGACGAGGGGCTGCACTACCTGCGCCCGGAGACCGCGCAGGGCATCTTCGTCAACTACAAGAACGTCGAGACGGTCGCCCGCAAGAAGCCGCCGTTCGGCATCGCGCAGACCGGCAAGTCGTTCCGCAACGAGATCACCCCGGGCAACTTCATCTTCCGAACCCGCGAGTTCGAGCAGATGGAGATGGAGTTCTTCGTCGAGCCGGGCACCGACGAGCAGTGGCACGAGTACTGGCTCCAGGAGCGCTGGAACTGGTACCTCGACCTGGGCCTCTCGGCGGACAACCTGCGCCTGTACGAGCACCCCAAGGAGAAGCTGTCGCACTACTCGAAGCGGACCGTGGATATCGAGTACCGCTTCCAGTTCGGCGGCACCGAGTTCGCCGAACTGGAGGGTGTCGCCAACCGCACCGACTTCGACCTCTCCACGCACAGCAAGCACTCCGGCGTCGACCTGTCGTACTTCGACCAGAGCAAGAGCGAGCGGTGGATGCCGTACGTCATCGAGCCGGCCGCCGGTCTGACCCGGGCGGTGCTCGCCTTCCTGCTGGAGGCGTACGACGAGGACGAGGCGCCGAACACCAAGGGCGGCGTGGACAAGCGCACCGTGATGCGGTTCGACCCGAGGCTCGCTCCGGTCAAGGTGGCGGTGCTGCCGCTGTCCCGCAACGAGGCGCTGTCGCCCAAGGCGAAGGACCTTGCCACGCTGCTGCGCAAGCGCTGGGTGGTGGAGTTCGACGACTCGCAGGCGATCGGCCGCCGCTACCGCCGGCAGGACGAGATCGGCACCCCGTTCTGCGTCACCGTCGACTTCGACACCTTGGACGACAACGCCGTGACGGTGCGCAACCGGGACACCATGGCCCAGGAGCGGGTCTCCCTGGACCAGGTGGAGCGTTACCTGATCGAGCGTCTCCCGGGCTGCTGAGACTCCGCCCACGGGGCCTCGGCCGACGCGATCAGCGCCGGTCGGGGCCCCGTACACTTGTGCGGTGACTGCCTCGACCGTGCCGGCGCTGCGCCCGCTGACTCTCGGCCAGCACCAGGTGTGGCCGCCTGTCGTGCTCGCGCCGATGGCCGGGATCACCAACGTCGGGTTCCGCCAGCTCTGCCGTGAGCAGGGCGGCGGCATCTACGTCTGCGAGATGATCACCACTCGGGCGCTGGTCGAGCGCAACCCGAAGACGCTGCGCATGATCGCGTTCGGCGACGACGAGAAGCCCCGCAGCCTCCAGCTCTACGGCACCGACCCGGAGATCACCGCCGCCGCCGTGCGGATCGTCGTCGAGCGCAACCTGGCCGATCACATCGACCTCAACTTCGGCTGCCCCGTACCCAAGGTCACCCGGCGGGGCGGCGGCGCGGCGCTGCCGTGGCGGCGCCGGCTCTTCGCGCGGCTGGTGCGGGCCGCGGTGGCTGCCGCGGCGCCGTCCGGCGTGCCCGTCACGGTCAAGATGCGCAAGGGCATCGACGACGACCACCTGACGTACGTCGAAGCCGGGCTCGCCGCCCAGGACGCCGGCGTGGCCGCGGTGGCCCTGCACGGGCGGACGGCCTCGCAGCGCTACTCCGGCACCGCCGACTGGGACGCGATCGCCACCCTGAAGCAGGCCCTCGACGTGCCGGTGCTCGGCAACGGCGACATCTGGGAGGCCGACGACGCGCTGCGGATGGTGGCCCACACCGGCGTCGACGGCGTGGTCGTCGGGCGCGGCTGCCTGGGCCGCCCGTGGCTCTTCGCCGATCTGGAAGCCGCCTTCAACGGCCGGCCGGAGCGGCGGCTGCCCACCCTCGGCGAGGTGGCGGTGACCATGCGGCGGCACGCCGAACTGCTGGTCGACCAGTTCTCCGCCGGCGCGCGGAACCCGGCCCGAGGTGAACGCGACGGCTGCACCGACTTCCGCAAGCACGTCGCCTGGTACCTGAAGGGCTTCCCGGTCGGCGGCGAGCTGCGCCGCTCCCTGGCGATGATCGAAAGCCTGGCCCAGCTCGACGACCTGCTCGGCAAGCTCGACCCGGCGGAGCCGTTCCCGGTGACCGCCCTCGGGCAGCCGCGCGGGCGCACCAACTCACCGGGCAAGGTCGCCCTGCCGGACGGCTGGCTGGCCAGCCGGGACGACGACACCGTCCCCGAGGGCGCCGAGATGGACGACTCCGGCGGCTGAACCCTCGGTCCACGACGGGTCGCCGTCGGGCGAGTCTCTGCCGGGGTGCGCGACCAGGTCGCGCCGGGCGCATGGGGCGAGTCTCTGCCAGAGCGCCGACTAGGTCGCGCCGGGCGCAGGGGTCGGACATAGGTGTACGGCAGGCTGTAGAGCTGATGTTGTAAACGAGTCATGACCTCAGCCCGGAGTGCGCTGCTCCGCGCTGCCGCCGAACCTTTGCGGCCACCAATACCCCCGTCGTTGCCTGCGTGCGGCGTTGCCTGTGCGTCGCGTTGCCTGCGTGCGGCGTTGCCTGTGCGTCGCGTTGCCTGCGTGCGGCGTTGCCTGTGCGTCGCGTTGCCTGCGTGCGGCGTTGCCTGTGCGTC